>JBIOEJ010000124.1:0-16994 GCA_044445965.1 Hyphomicrobiales bacterium | reverse complement strand
CCGCTTCCGCTTCCTCGCGGCTGGGGCGGTGCGGTGCGGCGGTATCGTTATCCGCCTGAATCGAGCGGATGGGTAAGGTCTTAACCGTGGAATCCATGCGGAGCCTTCCTGATTTGGCGCCCTCTCATACCCCGCATCGCCCGTTGGGGCCAGCCTGGCGTATGATCTCGCCTCTTGTCGCCGGCGGCGAGACCTCGGAGAGTTTAACCGGTCCCGCGCCACGTCTATATAGGGAGGGGTGGCATCATTCCTACCCCTTGGGGCCGACACCCTTGGGGCCGACGAACCGGGTTTTTCGATGCTGAACGAGATCTACAACCAGAAAATCCTGTCGTTCGCAGCGAATATTCCGCGGCTCGGGAGGCTGGCGAAGCCGCAGGCGACCGCCACCGCCCATTCCAGGCTGTGCGGTTCGACCGTGACCGTCGATATCGCCATGGATGGCGACAAGGTGTCGGATTTCGCCCATGACGTGAAGGCTTGCGCGCTCGGCCAAGCCTCGTCCTCGATCATGGCGCACCACGTCATCGGCGCGACCGCCGCCGAGCTCAGGGGCGTGCGCGAGGAGATGCGGGCCATGCTCAAAGCGAATGGCCCACCGCCCGCCGGAAAATGGAAGGATCTCGAGATCCTCGAGCCGGTGCGCGACTACAAGGCGCGCCATGCCTCGACGCTGCTGACCTTCGACGCGGTCGTGGACGCCATCGGCAAGATCGAGGCCGAGCGCTCAGCGACCGTGCCGGCTTAGGCGAGCCTTCCGTTAGCCGAGCGTTTCCTTCGCAAGGTCTCGCCGCTAGACCTGGAGTTGAGAGCCCCGGGATCGGCCGGATCGGCGACCGCCTCGATGTGCGCATTTGCACCTGCCCGAAGCGCTCAAGACGCTGCGAGCGCCCGCCGCCGACGTCAACGTCCTCCAATGTCGAAAAGTATCCTTGACTCTTTCCAAGATTTCGGAAAAACTGCTCGACCAGTGGATAGGTGTCGACTTTGTGCCCGGAGCTGTTTCGCAGCTGTCGGGCGTTTTGCGTTTTGGGGCCGGAAGCGGGTTGGCTTCCAGTCTTCGATGGTGTCGCGCGGTTGAAGCCGTAAGCCGAATCCCTTCCGTCGAACTCGTTCGGACCATAGTCCGACCGCAGCCGAAAAACTGAGACTGCATTCAGAGCCGGGATCACTTTACCTGCTCTTTCATTGCGCTCGTCGAGTAACGACGCCTGCAACGACTGGCGTGCACGAGTATGATCGTCAGTACTCCGCATAACGCGTGAGACTGCCCGACCCGCCGGGCCATAGTGGTAACATCGTTGCCGTTCCGGATCGCTGACAAAGGCAGCCGTGTCCAGCTTGCCTCGCGCCTGAGGCCATAGCCCCGCCGCGAGTCCGGCCGTGACCGGGCGCTTGCTCGTGAGCTGAAGCCTGCCGTCATGGCGACAGGACCGCCAGCGCGTGCTGGCCAACCCCCAATCCCTCGATAGCGAACGTCGAGCAGCCTGAGCTGCGCGATGCCTCGCCTCTTTGCCCTACAGCTTCAGGAAGGCACGAAATGACCTTGAGCGATCGTCTCGCCGGGAGATGGAGCCCTTTGTTTCAGCCTGCGGTCGAAACCTCGCTGCCGGCCGATGCCTCCTCCCTCGCGATGCTCCTTGCGCAACCAAAACTCAGCGCGGCAGGCCTCGGCGATTTCTTTCCGGACGCATCTGCATTGCCACCACCTTACGATCCCTCTCGCGAGTCGCTGGCCAGCTCGCTGAATCCGCGGCTTTCCTATGGCAGGGTTCCAGGCTCGATTGCGGGCGATCCGACGCAGGCGGGATATCCTGCGACCGACCTTGTTGCAAAAGGAAGAGGGAGCGGTCCGGCGTCCGATATCGTCCCGGCCTCCTATACGGGACCTCAATCCCTCGGCGAGATGCTGCAGCCCCCGGACCAGAGCGCGCCAGGTTACGGCAATCTTTTCCATCCTGCCTCGGCCTCGGATAGCGCCCCCGCGCAAGACTTCTTCAGCCTCCCCTCCAATCCGCTAGCGTCGCCGGTTCCCGATGACGGCGCTTACGGCCCGGTGCCGAATGTACGAGGGGGAGCCAGCGCGCTGTCGCCCATTCCGTCCGCGAAAGGCGGCGAAGGCGATCAGTCACCGTATTTGCTGCTCGCCTCCGCCGATGATCAGCAGCCGCCGGCTGACGATGCTCCAGCGCGCATTCCGCTGGCCGGCTACCCGATCCAAGTCGATCCCAACGATCCCCAAGCTTTCGAACGGGCCTACAATATCCTCAACGGCAATATCCACCCGACGAAAACGGAATCTGTAATCAGAGGGGCGCTGCAAGGCGCCAGCTTCAATCTCGGCGACGCCTCATATGCCGCGGCAGTCGCATCTGGAATCTCCCCCTTGGTGCCCGGCTCGAACCTACTCGGCGCCGTCAGATTGGGCGCGGAGGCGATTGCTCCTTCGATCTTCGGTCATGCCGCAAGCGACCGCTACGACCAGACCGTGTCGATGGAGCGCGCGGCAAACGCTCTCGCCGAGAGGGAGAATCCGGGAACATATCGTGGTGCGGAACTCGTCGGAAATCTTCTCGTCGACCGAGCCATTGGCGGTGTCCCGGGCCTGGTCAAGCGCGGCATCCAGCTCGGGCGCGGCCTTATGGCCGGCGGCGCCACGACCGGAAGCGCAACGGCGACAGGCAATCAGGCGTTAAGCGTCACATCGGCTGCTACCAGCCCGGTCGCCGCGCCCCTCGGCGGTACGGCCGCAGTAGACTTGCTGAGCGCCGCCAGGCGACTGGCCGCAATTCAATCGGGTGCGGGGAATCTCGCGCCCGTCGCCGCAGAGACGGCAGTGCCAATCGGAAGTACGTATAGCGTGGCATTCCAGACCACGCTTGATCCTGCGTCCTATCCGGGCTTAACAAGAGCGGCGCATTTTCAAGAAGCAAACGAGGCGCTTTTGACGGCGATGGAGCGCGACCCACAGTTTGCACAGGCGATGCAACTAGCGGGCGTGGACCTTGATCGAACTGCAACCGGTCTCGCTCCGCGAAGGCCACCACCGGGTTGGACATGGCATCACGCTAAAGACCCAGGTGTCATGCAACTTGTGCCGCGTGCCCAACACATACGCGGCAGCACATTTTGGGACACGCTGCATCCGGGCGGTATAGGCGGCTACGCAATATGGGGGCAACAATGAAGCTAATTGAGGCGGTTCGTGATTTAGCCTCGCTCAATGAAGCGAGCACTATTTACGCGTCTGAACCCTGGACACCAAGTTCCGATGTGGTTGTTGCGCCTGAACCAAAGTCTGGCGGCCTGCCGGAACAGGCCGCCAGGCTTGACTTAAAATACTTTCTTGAGGTGTTTATCGCACGCGACTTCCTTGAAGGATGGGCGGCCAATCTGGGCAAAGAACCAACGCTCCAAGAGAAATGTGCAAGAATTATCGCGTATGCGATTACGGACGCATAAAACGGCAAGTTTCCATCTGCTTTGCCTTTCTTTGGCTCTTCGCTCTAAAATTCTTGGACAGTCAAGTTACCGAACGCTCAGGCGCGCTCTTACGAACCGCACTCTTCCAGACCCACAATGAAAACATGTGCATAGAGATCTGGGATCGGCTCTGCCGCGGGCAATCGCCGGAAGGCCTCGGGACCAAGCGAGCCCGGCGGCCGCCTAGACGTGCGCAATTTGCATTTTCTCGAAGCCCAGGTAATCAAAACGATGCAAATGCCCGCCGCCAATGTCAATGTCCTCGAAAGAACGACCAAGATTAGAGGCGTCTCCTGGCGCTCGCTCGACCTTTCCTCCTCACGCCTGCCCAATGTTAGATTCTTCGATTGCAAAGTCGAGGACTGCATATTCGACCGCTGCCGATTGAGCGATTTTCGCGTCTGGGGAACTGATTTCTCGGATGTCAGTTTTCGCTCGGCCTTTATGCGCCGAGCCGTCCTGGGAGGAGATCTCGAAGGTAGGACGAACACCTTCCGACACGTGGACTTCACCTCGGCCGATATGCGCGCAATTTCGTGCCGCACTGCCGGATTTGTTGGCTGCACCTTCAAAAATGCCAGGTTGGGTGTGGATTTTCAATCGAGCACCTTCACGGATTGTACCTTCGAGGGAGAGCTGCGCGAAGTCATATTCAACCGCAGAGGCTTCAGGGGGGAGGCTTACCCACCGAATGAGATGAAGGGGGTCGATTTCCGCCGCGCGAAGTTACGGTGGTGTGCGTTCCGCGGCCTGGATCTGAAGGATGTTCGCTTTCCGGATGACGACGATCACACATCGTGATCCATGGATATCCGGAGGCCCTTTCGCGACTGCTGAACTTTCTTCGGGAGCAGAGCCGATATCGGATCGCAGAAGATTGCAGCGATCATGGAGCATCACCGCAAATGGCTCGGCGCGAATCAGGAGGTGGGGGGCATGAATAAGACAGACATTCGAGAAATGGCGGGTGAGGAAGGGCTCCAAACCTTCATGAAGATCATCGGAATGACCTAACGATGTCAAGAAATACGTAAGTAGATAAAAGGCACTCGGCGACTGCCGGTGAGGGGCGCGTGTGCATCAATAATACGCAATGGCCGAACCGAGTCATCATTGCCGCCACCTACGAGGGTGCCCGTCCCGCGCACCGTGACCACACGGCGAGGCCGGCCTGGCGGGCAGTACATGGGCGGCGCGACGCCGCCCCCTATCTAGCCGAGCCTTCCGAGCTTCGCCCGCTCGGCGGCGCGCGCCGCCTCCTGCGTCAGGCCGAGGCCCTGATAGACGGCGGCAAGCGAGGTGTTGAGCGGCACGCCATGCGGCTCCCATTGCCGGCGCAATTCCAGCATGCGCTGGGCGGCGACCAGCCGGCCCGATCTGATGGTGGCATCGAGCAGGACCTGATCGAACAGATCGCGCTGCGCATGGCTGCCGCCGGTCTCCAATAGGCGGGGGCTCGCGGCACCGAGCTTGCGGACGCAGGTCTCATAGTCGCCGCGCGCATGGGCGAGGAGGCCCTCGCAGGCCGGGAGCGCCACCTCCCTCCAGCTCTCGCGAACATGGGCCGGCGCCTGCGCCGCATGATCGCGGATGGCGGCCATGAGCGCATCGGCCTCGCGCCCACCGGCCCGGGCGAGCCCGTAGAGATACTGCATGCTGAGGAAGGGCTGCACCACATCGCCGGCGCGGGCCCGAAGATAGTGCCCGACATCCCGCCAGCGGTCCCCGACATCGACGCCGACCAGTTCGAGGCGCATCAGAAGCGAGACGGCGCCGATCTGGTCTTGCGAATATTCCTTCCACATGCCCCAGACATGCCGGTCGTAGATCGACAGCACTTCATCATAAGCGCCGAGCGAGATGTAGTAGAGGCAAAGGTGCCACCAGTTATGGGTGAACATGAAGGAGTTGAGATCGGTCCAGGTCTCCTTCACGTCTTCCAGGAATTCCACGCCTTCGCGAATGCGCCCCTGCGTCAAGAGCACATGCGCCAGGGCGTGATGCGCCCATGGCTCCTTGCGCTTCAGCGCGATCGCATGGCGAGCGGATTGTTCCGCCTCTTCGAGGAAATGGCACTGCTCATAGGCGAAGGCGATCATGCCGTGCATATAGGGCAGGTCGATATTGGCGTCGTAGACGGTCTTGGCGATTCTCAGCATGCCCGGCGAGTCGCCGAGATTGAAGAGATGGTATTGGCAGGTCTTGGCGATGGCGAGCTCGCGCGGGAACTCGCGGGCCAGCTCGCCGGAGATGCGGATGGTGGCCGGAATGTCGCCGTCGACCCAGGCGCGCACCGCTTTCGTCGCGAGCCGTTCGCGGCGGCTCGCCTTCGGCGCGGCGGCCTCGGCCCGCTCGATATAGCGCCTTGCCAGCGCCGGTGCGTTCGGCGCCTCGAGGAACATGTTGCAGATCGCCGCATAGGCATTGGCGATGGCGCAATCGGCGTCATTGTCCGCGGTTGCGAAGATGGCAACCGCCTTCACCTCATAGCCGAGATAGCCTTGCAGGAAATCGTCGATGCCGGCGACCGTCGCGTCGCTCGCCGCCGTCACCTCATTGCCGAGCCAATCCTTGTACATAGCTGGGGTTCCGGGTGCGCAGCTTCGAGCCCTTCGGCTCGTGGGGACATCAAAAACCGCGGAATCCGAAGGAGTAGCTCAGCGTCACGCCGGCTCGGAACTGGTCCGGCGAGCCGAATTTCCTCACCAGCGGGCTCTTGGCGGCGTCGGCCACCAGCCGGTCATAGCCCCCATAGACGGTCGCCGACCATGCCTTCGAAATGTCATAGCTCACGGATGTCGCGACGCCGGCCGACCGCAGCCCGCCATTGGGCTTGAAGGGCGTCACGATGCCGTTCTGCAGCGCGTCGGTGAGCGTGACGCCGAATTCCTTGCGCATCAGATCCTGGTCGCCGAGGCCGAGCCGCGGCCCGAGCGCGAAGGTCGTCGCGCCGACATGCACGAGGTAGTCGATGGCGGCGTCGGCGACGAACCCGTTATTGGAATTGAGCCCGTGACGCAGCTCGACATGGGCGCGCAGAGTGTCCGGGATCGGCCAGAACTCGACATAGGCTCCCGGCTCGATGGTCCAGGGGATGTCGCGAATTCCGAAGAGCTTCTTCTCGTCGGAGCGATATCGGCCCGAATCGTAGCGGCCGACCGGACCGATGCTGAAGAACGGAGATTCATAGACCGCGAAGTCGAGGCCGTCATCCGGCGCGCCCCAGATCGCGGGTTGGTCGGCGCGGCGAAAGGAAACGGATGGAAAGCCCTCTGCGTCATAGGACTTGGCGCCTTGCCATTCGGTGGAAAGCGACACATTGCCCTTCAGCGTGATGATCCAGCCCTCATCGGCAGGGGCGGGCGGCGGCGCAGGCGACGCAGTGAGATCGGCGGCGCGCGACGAGCCCGCAGACGCTGCCATCGAGGCCAGGCCCAACGCTGCAATGACGCCGACAAGCCTCACGCGGATTCTCCTGGCGCTGCGAAGGACCGGTTGGCACTCAAACAGTGGTCAACCACGATTGGTGTAGCGAAGCGCCACAGTAGTCGCCCATCCGGCCTTGCAAGACAAGCCCCCGGACGCGACCGTTCGATGCAGGCCTTGCGGCGCGATCGCCTCGGTCGAAATCCCGCAACGGCGAGCGAGGCTCAATGGCTCTCGCCATCCCCGTTGTTGCGGGGCGCCACGGCTTGCTCGCCGCGTGCGCTCGCCGCAATCGTCTTGATCGCCTTGCGCAGCAGCTTGCGCAATCGCCGCCCGTCCTTGGCGTCGAAATCCGAAAGCAGCTCGCGCTCGACCCGCGAGCGGATCTCGGCGATGCGGTCGAGCTTGGCGCGGCCCTTGGGGGTGACCCGCGCGGCGACCCGCCGCTTGTCGCCCGATACCGAGGAGCGGCTCACGAGGCCGGCTTCGGTCAGTCGCGTCAAGGTCTTGGACACGGTCGGCGCTCGCACGCCCAGGCGCTCGGCGATCTCGCCGACCTCGAGGCTCTTCTCCTCGCCGAGCGTCAGCAGGAGCACGTCCTGGCCGGCGAACAAGCCCTCCGCGGCGAGCAATGCGGCAGTCCGGGTTCGCATCATGCGCGCGGCGGTGGTGAGCGCCTCCGACACCGGGGCCTCCTCCTCTCGCCCGAGGATCAGCGTCGGCTCGCCTTGGGTCTGGGCTGGGTTTACATCGGTCATGTCGATCTCCGCGCTCTGTTCGTCCGCGCCCGCCCGCCCGCCAATCCTGATTCGGGTCTCACCCTATCTCTAACGCCAGCCGGCCAAAAACGCTCCAATCATGCGCCGACCAATTATCACGAGATAGGGCGGCCGGCGGCGCGAGCAAGTGTGTCGGCTAGCGAAAACCGCGGGCGACATTGTCGCATCGCCCGCCGCATTCAAGCCGTGGCGCGCGACAAGGCGCGCTCGAGCACGGCCGCGACCGCGAGCGCCTCGGCATCCCTGCCGAATGGCGCGACCACCTGAACGCCGACCGGCAGCCCATTGCCGTCGCGATATCCCGGCACGTTGACACAGGGCACGCCGAGCAATGTCCACAGCCGGTTGAAGACCGCTTCGCCGGTCGAGCCGAGACCTTGGGGCGCGACGCCCGGTGACGAGAATGTGATGGCGGCATCGATATCCTGAAAGAAAACGTGCGCCGCGACCCTGGCGCGCTTGCCGGCCCGGCGAGCCTCGTCGAATTCGACAAGGCCGATGCCTTCGGCGGCCGACAGCGCCTTTGCGAGCTTTGGCGGTATCATTTCGCGATGGGTGTGCCATTCCCAGGCGAGCGAGCGCAGCGCCTCGCCATCGGCGATGATCGGATGCAGCTGCCAGGCCCTGGCGAATTCCGGCGGGTCGCGCCGCTCGATCAAGGCGGCGCCGCCTTGATCGAGCGCCTCGATCGCGGCTTCGAGCGCGGCCTGCGAAGCCGGCTCGGCATCGCCGGCGAAATCCTGTCGGGTCACGCCGATGCGCAGCGGCCGGCCTGCCGCGGATCGGCCGAGGTCGCGGCCCGTCAGGGCGGCGAGCGCGAACGCCACATCGGCGACCGTCGCGGCGAACAAGCCTGCCGTGTCGAGCGAGATCGAGTAGCATTTGATGCCGGCGGCCGGCAGCAGGCGAAACGAGGGCTTGATGGCCGCGACGCCGCAATAGGAGGCGGGGCGGATGACGGAGCCGCCGGTTTGCGTGCCGAAAGCGAGCGGCACCATGCCGGCGCCGACCGCGGCCGCGGAGCCCGAGGAGGAACCGCCCGGCGTGCGCCCATGGTCATGGGGGTTGCGCGTATCGGGTGCGTCGCTCTGCGCGAAGGCGGTGGTCGCGGTCTTGCCGAGAATGCTCGCGCCGGCTTGGCGCGCCAGCATGACGATCGCCGCATCGGCCCTCGGCCGCCAGCCTGCGTAGATGGGCGAGCCCATGGCGGTCGGCATATCCGCGGTGTCGATGATGTCCTTGACGCCGATGGCGATGCCGCTCAAAGGGCCGGGCCGGCCGGCGGCGCTGCGCAGCGCGCCGGCCGCATCGGTCGCCACGAAGGCGCGGATGGCGGGATCCGTACGCTCCACGGCCTCGATGCTCCGGCGGACCGCGGCTTCGGCGGTGAGCTCGCCCTGCTCCAGGCGCGAGCGCAACGCCACGGCCGATATCATTGGGCAAGTCTGCCGCACCTCTCTCCTCCCGCACCTTTCTTGATGGGTGTCCTCGGCCAGGCGACGCGTCCGCGCGGCCTCGCTTGCGACCCACTCGCAAATTAGCGCCGCATTAACCGTTACCCTTGGCGAAGCGTCAACAGTTTCGGTCGCAATTATCTCAAAGATCGAGTTCCCCCGGAGTTGCGTCCATGGCGGGCGGACGGATATCGCGACCTTGGATTCCGCTCGGCGCCGCAGCGCTCATCGCCGTCGCCTTGGCGAGTTGCGGCAAGGCGCCGCGCGAACCTCGCCCGGCATGGCGCGACGAGGCCGAGCGCGCTTGCCTGCGCTCCGGCGCCGTCAGGGAAAGCGCTTATGTCGCGCGTGCCCCGGCGATCGACGGCCCGGGCGCCTGCGGCGCGCTTTCGCCCTTCCATGTCAGCGCCCTCTCCGACGGCAAGGTCGGCTTGACCTTGCCGGCCTCGCTCGCTGGGCGCGGGCATAAAGCGTATGCGGCGACCCTCACCTGCGAGATGGTGCCGGCCCTCGAAAGCTGGATGAGCGAAAAGGTTCAGACCGCCGCGGCCGCGATCTACGGACAGCCGGTGGTCGAGATGCATACGCTCGGCTCCTATACGTGCCGGCGCATGAACAACGGCACCGGCACCGCCATGATTTCGGAGCATGCTTTCGCCAACGCCATCGACGTCTCGGGCTTCACGCTCGCCGACGGGCGCGAGGTGATGGTGAGGGGGGGCTGGCGCGGCGCGCCGGAGGATCAGGATTTTCTGCGCAGCGTCTTCGTCGGCTCCTGCGACGTCTTCCATACCGTGCTCGGGCCTGGCAGCGACGGGCATCACGAGGACCATTTCCACCTCGACCTGATGCACCATTCGAGCGGACGCCATATCTGCCGGCCGGTCATCAAATTCACGCCACGCACGGCGGCGCCACTCGAGGCGCCCGTGCAGCCTCCGGTGCCGGCAGGCCAGATGCAGCAGGAGCCCGAGGCCGACGACCCCTATGCAATCGACGATAGCGCGCCAGCTCCGCGTAACGCCGTTGCCTCGAGGGGGGAGATGATGGATCAGGCGCCGGTCGCCGCGCCTGCGCACCCGCAGCCGGCGGTGTCGCCGCGCCCGCAGCCGACCTATGCGTCATCGGCGCCGCTGCCGCCGCTTCACGCGGCGCAATCGGGCGATGACGAGCAGGGTCTCGGCGCACCCCCGCGCGTCTCGAGCAAGGGCGATCGGCTCGATCGGTCCGGCCCGGCTCCGCGGGCGCCGATCGCGCCGTCCGGTCCCGGCAACACCGCCGCCGTCAAGGATGCGAGCCGGCTCGGTGCCCCCGAGCCGCCGGCCTATCGGTCGGCGTATGCGGTGCCGCCGCGCCCGCCGGCACCGGCGCCAGCATCCACGGAGCCCGCGCCGCCCCGGCCGCCCGTCGATATCAACACCCCGCCCGGTTGGTCGGTCGGCGCGCGGCCCGCTCCACGCGCCGCCCCGCCGCGAAACGCTCCCGAGCCGCAAGCCGCAGATGCCGATCCCGACGAGTGACGCCTTCGACTTGCGGAGCTTGAACGCAGGCGCGAGATGCGCCAAGCAAGGGCATGTCGCTCGCCAACCTTGGAATGCTCGCCGACGGCCGCGCCATCCGTGAAGCGGCGCTCGCGACCGAAGCGGGAGCCGAGGCGCGCATCATGGAGCTCGGGGCGGTCCTGCGCGACCTCATCGTGCCGCTCGGCGATGGAGGGCGGCAGCGCGTCGTCCTCGGTTTCGGCGCGCTCGAGACTTACGAGGGCCGCTCCCAATATGCGGGGGCCATCGCCGGCCGCTGCGCCAACCGCATCGCGCATGGCCGCTTCGCGATCGATGGCCGCTCGTTCCAGCTGCCGCTGAACGAAGGCAGCCGGCACTCCCTGCATGGCGGCGCGATCGGCTTCGACCGACATGCGTGGAGCATCGTGGAGCACGGCGCCGATGCCGTGACACTGGCGCTCGTTTCGCCGGCCGGCGATCAAGGCTATCCGGGAGCGCTGCGCGTCTGGTGCCGCTACGCGCTGATCGAGCCGGCGACACTTACGCTCGATCTGACGGCGATCACGGACGAGGCGACGGTCGTCAACCTCGCCCAGCATTCCTACTTCAATCTCGACGGCAGCGACGATGTCCGCGACCACGAGATGATGGTCGCCGCCGACTTCTACACGCCGACCGACGCCGAGCTGATACCCACCGGCGAGATCCTTTCGGTCGCCGGCACGCCTTTTGATTTCAGGTCGGCGCGGCCGATCCGGCATGTGCCGGCCGGCGCTTCCACCCCTTTCGGCTACGATATGAACTTCGTGCTGCGCCGGTCGTCCGTCGAGAGGTCGGGCGGCCTCGAGCTTGCGCAAGCGGCGACGATCCGCAGCCGCAGGAACGGCCTCGTGCTCGAGCTTTGGACGACCGAGCCCGGCTTGCAGGTCTATGATTGCCACAATATGAACCTCGCCGCGCGAGGCCATGAGGGCCGTCATCACGGGGCGGGGGCCGGCCTCGCGCTCGAGGCGCAGCTTTTCCCCGATAGTCCGAACCGGGCGCATTTTCCGAGCGCCGTCTTGCGTCCGGGCGAGATCTATCGCCAGCGCACCGAATACCGCTTCGCTGCCGAGAGCTTCGCTGCCGAGAGCTTCGCTGCCAAGAGCTTCGCTGCCGAGAGCTGAGGACCCCTGCGATGCGCTTCAGATCATTGGCTCGCGACGAGATGGACGAGGCCCAGCGTCGGGTCGTGGACAATGCGGTCGCCGGCAAGCGCGGTAGCGCTCCACCGCCGCTCGTCGCCTGGCTGCAGAGCCCGGAATTGGCCGACCGCGCGCAGCGCCTCGGAGAATTCGTCCGCTTCGATACTTCGCTGCCCTCGCCCTTGTCCGAGCTTGCGATCCTCCTCACGGCCCGCTTCTGGACCTCCCATTACGAGTGGCATGCCCATAAGCGGATGGCCCTGAAGGCCGGGATCGATCCGGCCGTGGTCGAGGCCATTGCCAGGCGCAAGCGGCCGAAGCTCGACGATCGCCGGGCGCGCGCCGTCTATGATTTCAGCAAGGCGCTCCATGAAACCCATGCCGTGCCGGAACCTGTCTTCGCCGCGGCGCTGCGGGAGCTCGGCCGGCGAGGCGTCGTCGAGCTTACCGGCATCCTCGGCTACTACACGCTCGTATCGATGACCTTGAACGTCTTCGAGATCGGCCTGCCGGAAGGAGAAAGGCCTGAGCTCGAGCCCTGACGGCGCCCGGCCTGAGATCACAATTTCGCCAGCGACCCGGAAATCCGCCTGAATTCGGCTTGCGGATCAGATCGAGATCGGCTGCGATGCGGCATCGCTTACGGAATCGAGACCGCGTTTGGGGAGCGTCTCGAGCGCCAGTCCATGGGGGCCGCCATGTCGGTTGCCACAATGTCAACGGGTCTGCACCTGCGTCGCGCGGTGCTCGGCTTCGTCGCCGGCTTCGTGACGGTGCTCACCATCTTCCAGCTCGGCATACTCCTGCTCTATTGGTTCGGCGCGCTTTCCAACCCGCCTTCCTATATGTCGCCGACCGCGCCCTTCGGCGCGCCGACCGCGCCCTTCGGTGTGCCGTCGCTGTTCTCCGCCGCTTTCTTCGGTGGATTATGGGGCATCCTCTTCGCCTTTGCCGAGCCGCGCTTCCCGCAAGGGCCGGCCTATTGGGTCACCGCCTTTCTGTTTGGCGCGATTCTCCTCGACTTGGTGCTATGGTTCGTGGTCGCGCCCTTGAAGGGGCGCCCGCTCGGCTACGGCTTTGCGCCGCGGGGCATGTCCATCGGTGTGTTCCTGCACGGTGTCTGGGGGGGCGGCATGGGGCTCATCTATCGGATGACGAGAGGCGCCGTGGGCGTCTGACGAAAGCCCCGCGGGGCTTCCCGGCCGGATGGCAGCATTCGGTCGACAAGAAATGGCGCGACTGAGTATCCTGAGCCTGTTCTCATCGCCGAGGTGACTTCCGCTTCGGCGCAACTCGCTCCGGGTACAGCGCATGCAAATCACCGCCATCAAGGCCTATCGCGTCGAGCTGCCGCTCCATGAGGGCCGTTATGCCTGGTCCAACGAAAACAGCGTATCCGTGTTCGATTCGACCGTGGTCGCCGTCGAGACCGATGCCGGCATCACGGGCTATGGCGAATGCTGCCCGCTCGGATCGGCCTATCTGCCGGCCTATGCGGAGGGGGTGCGCGCGGGCCTCCAAGAGATCGGGCCTAGGCTGATCGGCCTTGATCCTTTGAGGCTCGGCCTTCTCGGGCGGAAGATGGACGCGGCGTTGCGCGGCCATCCTTACGTCAAGGCGCCGATCGACATCGCCGCCTGGGACCTCGTCGGCAAAGTCGCGGGCCTGCCCGCCCATACCCTCCTCGGCGGCGCGGAGAGCGGCGATATCGAGCTCTACCGCGCCATCTCGCAGCAGTCCCCCGACGAGATGGCGAGGAAGGCGTCGGGCTATCGCGCCGAAGGCTATACCAAGTTCCAGCTCAAGGTCGGCGGTGATCCCGATGTGGACATCGCCCGCATCGAGGCTTGCCGCGCCGCCCTCGACCGGCATGAAGTCCTCATCGCCGACGCCAATACCGGCTGGACGATGCATGAGGCGGCGCGGGTTGTCGCCGCGGTCCGCGACCTCGATGTCTATATCGAGCAGCCTTGCCGGAGCTATGAGGAGTGCCTCGTGGTGCGCCGGCGCACGGCCTTGCCCTTCATCCTCGACGAGACCATCGACGGTCTCGACGTGCTGTTGCGGGCGCTCGCCGACGGCGCCATGGACGCGATCAACCTCAAAATCTCCAAGGTCGGCGGCCTGACGCGGGCGCGGCTGATCCGTGACCTCTGCGTCGAGCGCGGCGTCGCCATGACCATCGAGGATACCTGGGGCGGCGATATCACGACGGCCGCGATCGCCCATCTGGCGGGCTCCACGCCGAGGGAGTTCCTGTTCTCGGCGACCGACTTCAACAGCTATGTGTCGCTGGAGATCGCGGCGGGCGCGCCGCAGCGCGTCGCCGGCCGCATGCGCGCCTCGGACGGGCCCGGCCTCGGCATCGTACCGCTGATGGAGATCTTGGGCAGGCCCGTGGTCGAGATCGGGTGAGGTGGAGATCGGCGTGGGCGAGGGGGGAACTGACCGGGCTAGCGGCACGATCACTCCGCGGCTTTCGCAACAGGCGGCTGGATAGGGGGCGAAGTTGCAAACGCCGATGCCCGTGGCCCGGAGACGCCTATGAAGCGCCTCATCCTGACCACGAGCGATTCCGGAGCCGGCTGCCTGAAGGCCGCTCGCATTGCCGATCAGGTGTTCGGCTTTACGCACAGGCTTGTCAGCGGTCCCGTGCCGCCGGTCTCGGACCCTGAGGCTTTCTTCGTCGCGCGTAGGGATCTGCTCGGCGAGATGGGAGATCAGGAAGGAGAAGTCTTCGCCTCGAGCTTCGGCCGAGATTGGCTCGAGGTCGTGAGCCTTTGCGAGACCGTCGAACGCATCGAAATCTGGCCCGATCCTTGTCCGAACGCACAGTTGCAGCTCATTCAGTTGGTGGATTGGCTTTCGTGCTACCCGGAGATCGTTTGGAAGCTCGCGTTCGTTCACTCCGATGAGCGGATCGGGGAGCGGCGGCCGCAAGATGCCGCTTCGCTCAGTCCGCAATTCCAGAAGGCCGGACATCGGCAGTTGGAGACGGCAAAGCTTGCCTTGCGGGCATTTCAGCAATCGACGCCGCAAGCCTGGTTCGATTTGCTCGGAAGGGACGTCGAAGCGCTGCCCCATCTTGGCCGGACGGTCTTGCGGCTGCTGAAGGAGCTGCCTGCGGTCGATACGGCGCTCGGCGCGACGGAGAGTGCGCTCTTGAACGCAGTCTCCGAAGGTGAAACCCGCCCGATGCATGTGCTCGGCAATCAGCTTTGGGGCGACCCTCTCGTTGTTCTCGATTATTGGGAGCTTGGGCGGACGCTCGATCGATTGGCTAGCTGCAAGGAACCAGTTGTTCTGGGTCTGGACGAGGGGCCGTTCACCTCTGAATTGCACAGTGATCGCGCGCGTTTCGAGCGCTACAAGGCGAGCAAGCTGTCGCTTTCGGAACTGGGGCGAGCCTTGGTCGAAAATCGGGAAGATTTCGCCCGGCACAATGCGATCGAGCGGTGGTGGGGCGGCACCAAGCTGACGAATGATCGCCTGTGGCGGTGGGATCGCGCGAGCAACGCACTCATGGCGCCGGGCCGGCCGGCTTGACAGCGCATTCGATGGCCGGGTGAACGCGGCGAGCCCCCGAGGCCCACCTCACCCCGCCAGCGCCAGGTCGTCGCGATGGATCACCTCGGCGCGCGCGCCGGCGCCGAGGATCGACAAGATGTCCTCGGTCGAGCGCCCGATGATGCGCCTTGCGTCGTCCGCATCGTAGCCGACGAGGCCGCGGCCGATCTCGGCGCCGCCGGGACCTCGGATCAGCACCGCGTCGCCGCGCGCGAACTCGCCCTCGACGCGCTTGACGCCGGCGGCGAGCAGGCTCTTGCCGCGTTCCAGGGCCTTGACCGCGCCGCCATCGATCATCAGCACCCCCTTGGGTTCGAGCGTGCCGGCGATGAAGGTCTTGCGCGCCGCGCGCGGCGTCGAGCTGGTCAGGAACCAGGTGCAGGGCGAGCGCTCGGCGATTCGCTTCAAGGGGTTGGCGTTGCGCCCATTGGCGATCACCATATGGGCGCCCGCGCCGGTTGCGATGCGCGCCGCCTCGATCTTGGTGCGCATGCCGCCGCGCGAATATTCGGAGGCCGAGGCGCCGGCCATATCCTCGATCTCGCGCGTGATCCGCTCGACCAGCGGGATGAGCTTGGCGTCCGGGCGCTCATGGGGCGGCGCATCGTAAAGCCCGTCGACATCGGAAAGCAGGATCAGGCAGTCCGCGCCCGCCATGGTGGCGACGCGGGCGGCCAGGCGATCATTGTCGCCATAGCGGATCTCGGCGGTCGCCACCGTGTCGTTCTCGTTGACGACCGGCACGGCCCGCAATTCCAGGAGCTTGCCCAATGTGGCCCGCGCATTGAGGTAGCGCCGCCGCTCCTCCGTGTCGCCGAGCGTCAGCAGCACTTGGCCTGCCGTGATGCCTTCATGCGCGAGCGCTTCCGCCCAGACGCGGGCGAGCGCGATCTGGCCTACGGCCGCGGCCGCCTGGCTTTCCTCGAGGCGCAGCTCCCCCCGCGAGAGGCCGAGCACGGTGCGCCCGAGCGCGATCGCGCCCGAGGAGACCACGATCACCTCGGCGCCCTTGGCCGCGAGATCGCCGATATCCTCTGCGAGCGCCGCGAGCCAGGCGCGGCGCAGCCGGCCCTTGTCGCGGTCGACGAGCAGCGCCGAGCCGACCTTGACGACGATGCGCCTGAAGCTCGCGAGGGAGGGCGGCTTGGTCATCCGGCCCGATTGGCTTTCGGCCGCGCAGGAGTCAAGCTCGCGTCCCGCGCGAGGTCCTGCAGGCTTGCGCTTTCCGCATTGAACAGACCCGCCAGCGGAGTGCGCAGCATCCCGTGGCACGCTTTAAGGATTCCGAGTATTAGGCGATCCGGGCAATCGCTCATAAGAATCTCCCCTGCCTTCGATCAGTGGAGCTCACAGATGACGAAGCTTCAGGTCGCGGCCGCCTTCTCCCTCGCGTTATTCGCGGCTCAACCTGCCTCTGCGCAGGTGATCGATGTGTCGACCATCAAATGCGAGGATTTTCTGAAGAGCAGCGCCGATGATATCGGCGCGTTGCTGATGTGGCTCTCCGGTTATTACGCCAATGAGGATGACGAGACGACGGTCGACTTCGCCAAGATGAAGGAAGACGGCATCAAGATCGCCAATTACTGCAAGGCGCAT
>JBIOEJ010000123.1:0-17244 GCA_044445965.1 Hyphomicrobiales bacterium | reverse complement strand
TCCTCCAGGAAGGTGTTCATATAGGGGATGGCCTTCACCTCGGGCAGCGCCTGGAAGCCCTTCCATGGCTGCACATATTGCGCCTCCTTGAACCAGAGCGCCCGGTTCTCGGGACGCTGCGTCATATAGGCCACGAATTGCCAGGCCTCCTTCTGCACGCTCGAATTGGCGCCCACCATCCAGACCCAGGGGTTGAGGCGCGTCGCCTTTGTCCCTGCGCGGAATTGCGGCAGGCGGGTCACGCCGAAGACGCCGTCCTTGTAACTGACATTCGGGTATTTGGCTTCCATCGACGGGGCGAGCCAGGAGCCGGAATTCATCATCGCGGCGAGGCCCGAGCCGAAATCATCGATCGGCGAGATGACCGGCGCAAGGCCGAGCGCCGAAATCTTGCTGCCTTGGAAAGTGTCCCAAAGGAATTGGAAGGCCTCCATGCCGGCCGCGTTGTCGAAGCCCGCCTTGGTGCCGTCCTTGGAGAGGAAGTCGACGCCCTTCTGCGGCAGCAGGGTCCCCCAATAATAGAAATGGGAGGAGATGCTGCGCGCTTCCCAGCCGAGGCCGGCGCGCGTGATCGTGCCGTTCTTGTCCTTCTTCACGAGCAGCTTGCCCGCCTCGATCACGTCTTCCCAAGTCTGCGGCGGCTTGTCCGGATCGAGGCCCGCTTCCTTGAAGAAGTCGCGGCGGTAATAGAGCGAGATCGAGGCGAGATCCATTGGGATCGCGTAGAGCTTGCCGTCGACCACGAAGCCGTCGAGCACGCCGGGCTCATAGGCGGCCAGAAGCTCGTCTTGCGTCTTGAAGCCGAAGGCACCCGGATCGACCGGGGCCACGAGCTTGCGGTAGACATAGTTCGGCAGGTTGTTGTCGCCGACCGAGACGAGATCCGGTCCGCCCTGGCCGCCGGTCCAGCCGGTGAGGATCTTGGTCTCGTTCTGGTTGGTCTCGAAGTCGTTATGGACGACCTCGATGCCGGTTTCCTTCTTGAAGCCGGGTCCCATGATCTCGTTCACGAGCCTGACGCGCGAGGGGTAGTTGTGTCCCCAATAGACGATCTGCGGCGCGGCCGCCTTGGCCCGCCGGGCCTCTAGCGGCGACAGCGCCGCCGCGGCGGAAAGCGCAACCGTACCTTGCATCACCGAGCGTCTCGTCAGTTTCATGGCTCTCTCCTCCTCGAGCGTTGCTGCATTCAGGCGTCACAGGCCGACGGCGTAGCTCAGCCGGCGCGGATCGGCGCCCGCCGACAAGAGTCCGGACCGCGTCTCGCGCCGGACCGCGCAGACCGCGCCGGCGAGCGGGGCGAAGTCCGGCCAGAGCCGGATGTCATGCCCCTTGGCGGCGAGGCCCCGGCGCAGATCGGCGTCCATCCGGCCTTCGACCTTGAGCGCGTGCGGCTCGCTCGCATGCGGGTCTTCGGTCGCCGGTATCGCGTAGCTCGCCCAACGCGGTGCCTCGATAGCGCTCTGCAGCTCCATGCCCCGGTCGAGCGCGTTGACGAGGAATTGCAGCATGACCTGCGTCTGCACCTCGGCGCCGGGCGTGCCGAAGGGCATGACGAAACCGTCGCCGAGCACGAGGGCCGGATTGGGCGTGAGCCGCGGCCGGCGGCCGGGGCCCACGGCATTGGGATCACCCGGGTCGAGCGAGGCCTGCAGGCCGCGATCGGATATGCCGAAGCCGAGGCCGGGCACCATGGGGGTCGACAAGATCGTCGAGTCGCTCGGCGTGGCGGAAAAGGCATTGCCCTCGCCGTCGACCACGCAGGCATAGGTCGTGTCGGGCGAGATGCCGCCCTCCTGCAAGGCGGGCTCGCCGGGATTGCCGCTGCGACGGCGATCGATGCGCCCCATGAGCTCGGCCGCGTGCGTATCGGACAAGAGCCGCCGCATCGGCACGGCGTTGAAGCCGGGATCGCCGTAATGGCTGTTGCGGTCGGCGAGGGCGAGCTTCACGGCTTCGATCAGGAGATGCTCGGCCTCGAGGCGAGGCTCCGCCGCGATGTCGACCTTGCCGATGACGGCGAGCATCTGGAGCAGCGCCGGGCCTTGGCACCATGGGCCGCAGGCATGGACGCGGTGGCCGCGATAATCGACGAAGAGGGGTGGTTCCTCGAGGACCGAGAACTCATGAAGATCGTCGGCTCTCAGGAAGGAGCCGACCTCCTCGGCGAAGCGGCCGATACGTTCGGCGATCTCGCCCCGGTAGAATGCATCGCGCGCCGCCTCGATGGCGTCCTGCCTCTTGCCGCCGTGCCGAGCCTCGGCGTCGATGAGGATCCGCAGCGTTTGGCCGAGCGCGGGCTGCCGGACCGGTTCGCCGGGCCTCGGCAATCGCCCTTGCGGGCAGAAGATGGCGCCATTTTCGGTGCCCGGCCCGAACAGCGCCCCGGCCTCGCGCAGATTATGGATCAGCCAGTAATTCGCGGCGAAGCCCTCCTCGGCGAGGCGCAACGCCGGCGCCAGCACCTCGGCGAGGTTCATCGTGCCGAAGCGCGAAAGCGCCAGAAGCCAGGAGGCCACGGCCGACGGCACGATCCAGCGGGCGGGGCTTGCCGGGATGCGCCCATGACCGGCCTCCCTGACGCGCGCGAGCGTCGCGGTGCGCGGCCAGCGGCCGACGCCCGCGATGGTCGAGACAGTCCGGGTGCGCGCCTGAAAGATCATGATCGGCGCGACGCCGCCCAGATTGGCCATGTCCGGCTGCACCACATTGAGCGCGAAACCCGCCGCCACCCCGGCATCGACCGCCGATCCGCCGGCCTCCAGAATCTGCAGGCCGGCCATGGAGGCGAGCGGATGGCCGGCCGACACCATATGGCGGCTGCCATGCAGCGTCGGCCGGTGGCTCGGAGCAGGCGCGAAGCTCATTGACGCTCCTTGCCCGTTGTTGCAGGCAGGACGCTTCCCCCGATGCTCCCATCCTGACGGAGCGGCCGGCGGGAGAACGGCGGAAGCGTATCGCGTTTCACGTCAATTGCGTCCTGGTTTTATCCATTGAATGGAATTAAAGACCAAACCCGCGGAAGCCGCAAGATCGAATCGCGCGAGCTGCCAAATCGCGCGAGCGCGGAGGGATGAGGTCGATGATCCTTTCAGGCACTAACCTCGACCATGGCCAACGCTTCAACCGCCGCGTCGTGCTGGAAACGGTGCGCGTCCGCCAAGCGATCTCGCGCGCCGAGATCGCGCGGCTGACCGGGCTCTCGGCCCAGACAGTCTCGAACATAGCGGAGGCCTTGCTGCGGGCCGACCTGCTGGTGGAGAAAAGGGTGCATGACGGCAGGCGCGGTCAGCCGCCGGTCAATCTCGCCATCAACCCCGAGGGAGGGTTTTCGATCGGCATCTCCTTCGATCACCGCCGCATCGCTGGTGTCCTGGTCGATCTCGCCGGCCGATTACGGCAGAAGACCGAGATCGCGATCGACGAGGCCGATCCGGAACTGGTGCTGCGTCTGATCGAAGGCGTGGTGCGCGCGCTCGCCCGCCCGCGCGGCACGCGGCGCGGCCCCATGCTCGGGGTCGGGATCGTGGCGCCCGCCTTGTTCGAATCAGGCAGCCTCATCGCGCTCGGGCCGAGCTCGATGCAGCAATGGCAAGGCTTCCCCCTGGAGGAGCGCCTGGCCGCAAGGTTCGACCTGCCGGTCTTCGTCGACAATGACGCGACGGCTGCCGCCATCGGCGAGCGGCTCTACGGCGCCGGCCGCACGCTCCGGCATTTCTTCTACATCTATTTCGGCGTGGGGCTCGGCGGCGGCATGGTACTGTCCGGCAACCCCTATCGCGGCGGCCACATGCGGGCCGGCGAACTCGGCCATGTCGTCGTCGAGCCCGGCGGACGCCCCTGCCCTTGCGGCAATCGCGGCTGCCTCGAGCGCTACGCGTCGCTCTCCTCCGCCCAAGCCGCCATGACGGGCCGCCCGGAAGGCGCGGTGCCGGTCGATCCCGACCGGCTCGCCAAGGCCCATGCGGCGGGCAATTCCCGCCTCCTCGCCTGGCTCGACGACGCGGCGATGCATCTGCGGCAGGCGATCATCGGCATCGAGAACCTTCTCGACCCACAGACGATCATCATCGGCGGCATTCTCCCGGAGACCTTGCTCGATGATCTCGTCACCCGGATCGAACCTTTGCCGCGAAGCGTCGCCGCCGAGCGCCGGGATGCGCTGCCCCGCCTCATGAAGGCGACGGCAGGCATCGACACGCCGGCCCTCGGGGCCGCCTCCCTCGCGATCTTCGACGCGACCACGGCTGATTACACCATGCTCTTCAAGCGCACGGCCGAGCCCCGCCGCGGCTCGGCATGAGGATGGTCGGACGACAGCTAGAGCATTTTCTCAGCGAAGCATGCCCCCGCGAAGGCGGGGGTGGCCTGCGGTTCGCCGCATAAAATGCGGCAAAAAAGAAGCAACTGGAGCCCTGGTCCGATTCAATCGGACCGGTGCTCCGCCGCCCGGCAAGCAGCGCCGATGAGCCCCGCATCGGTGCCTGTCTCCGCCGCCACGACCTCGACCCGGCGCATGAGGTAGGGCCAAGCGTAGCGGGGCAGATGCCGCGCCACGCGCGAAGGCAGGGACGGGCAGGCCTGGGTGAGTCCGCCGCCCAGCAAGCAGGCTTCGAGGTTCAGCGCGTTGACGAACATGCCGCAGGCCTGGGCGATGCGCGCCGCGACCGCGTCGGCCGCGGTCGCTGCGATCTGGTCCTGCTCGGCGCGCGCCGCGACCTCCGCGCCCGTCAGCGCTGCCCCCCCGCCCGCGTCTCGATAGGCTTCGAGAAAGCCGAGAGCCGAGGCGAACTGCTCGAGCGTGCCCGGCCGGCCCGACGCATCGAGGACGATGGCGCCGAGCTCGGGCGGCTCGCCTCGAGGCCCGGCGACGACGCGCCCCTCGAGAACGACGGCGCCACCCACGCCGGTGCCGAGCGTGATCAGCGCGAAGCGCCGCAGCCGGCGCCCGGCACCGTGTGCCATCTCGCCGAGCGCGGCCGCGATGCCATCATTCTCGACCACCACCGGACGATCGAGGCGTTGCGCCAGCGCCGCGCGCAGGGACTGCCCTTGCAGGCAAGGGATATTGCCCGCCCCATCGATGACGGCGCCGGTGCCGGGATCGCAATAACCCGGGCAGGCGGCGCCGACCCCTTCGGCGGCCGCGCCGGCAGTCTCCTCGACACCCCGACAGGCTTCGGCGATCGTCTCGATCAGCGCCGCGAAGGTCATGTTCGGCGAGACCGGCAATCGGGCTCGACCGATGACTTGCCCCTCCGCCGTGAGGCCGCCGAGCTTGACGGCCGATCCGCCGATATCGATGCCGATATGCATTGAACTCTTGTTGGGGTTCACCGGGCTATCTTGATGGCAAGCGCCGCGGAGAGATGGGGGTAGCGCATCATGTCCGGATCCAAGGCGCGCCTGATGGCAAGCTGCACCGCAAGCCACTGAAAGGGCAGGATGGCCGAGATCGTGTCGAGGGGCGGCGGCAAAGGGTCGTGCAGCTGCATCCAGTCGAACTCGGTCGCCTTCGCGGTGAGATTGACGATGCGCAAGCGCGTATGATGCTCGGCCATGACGCGGCAGGCCTTCACCGCCAGGTCCAGCTCGCCTGAATCCGCCGCGATCAGGAGCGCCGGCCGCTTGCGGTCGAGCGCGTGCAGGCGCCCATGCAGCGCCTCCTCGGTCTCGAAACCGCCTGAAGGCAGGCCGGCGATCTCGCTGATCTTCAGCGAGGCCTCGAGCGCGGTCGCCGCATGGCGTCCCGTGCCGGCGACGAGGATATAATCGGCCTCGTCCAGGCTCGGCGCGATACGCATCGCGGCCTGCCGCGCCGCCTCGACGGCCTTTGTGTCGAGGTGGATGGCACCGGTCGGCGACGGGGCGTTACCGAGATGGCGGTCCAGGGCGACAAGGGCTGCGAGCGACGCCGTGTAGCCCTTGGTCTTCGGTCCGATCGGCTCAGGCCCGATCGGCATCACCACGATCTCTGCTCCCTTGACCGCCGCGATCGGGCTTGCCGGCTCGCCGGTCAAGACCAGGGTCGCCGCGCCCATCGTCGCCGAGTGGCTCGCGGCATCGACGCTCGTCGCGCTCGCGCCGCTCTGGGAGAGGATGATGACGAGGCGACCAGCCGGCTTTTCCGGCCGCGCGCCCGAGATGAAGCGGTTGGGGGAAAGGCATTCGACGGGCACGCGCAACGTCGAGGCGAAGCTCGGCGCAATCGCCATGAGGGCATGCAGCGAGGTGCCGGCGCCGACGAGCGACAGACGCTCGACGCTCGGCGGGGACCAATTCCGCAGAAGCTGCGGCATCGCCAGCGACACGGCCTCGACGACGGCCGGCTGCGCGCCGATGAAATCGAGGATCGCCATCCCGGGATCGACCTCAAGCCCGCCCCAGGATCGGCGAAGCCACGAGCCCCGGAGACGCGAAGCCGCAGCCCTTCCTGAATACCTCTACGCCGTCCCGGAACACCGCCTCGACATGGCGCATGGCGCCGATATCGCGGCTCGCATCGCCGCGCACGATGGTGACGTCGGCGAGCTTGCCCTGCGCCAGCGTTCCGACCTCCTGCGCGATGCCGCAGAGCTCGGCCGCGGTGCGGGTCGCCGAGACGATCACCGCGAGCGGGCTCATGCCGGCCTCGACCATCAGCGCCATCTCGGCCTCGCCGTCGCCGAGCGGGTTATAGAGCGTCGCCGAATCCGTGCCGTAGACGATCTTGACGCCGGCAGCAACGGCGCGCTTCAGGCTGGCGAAATGCGGCTCGATGAGGCCGACCGATTTCTCGATGACGAAACCGCCCTCCCCGCCGGCCCGACCCCGTTCCACGATGCGCGGATAGACCGAGATCGTCGGGCACAGGGCGACATTGCGCGAGACCAGGAGGTCGAGGCAGCGCTCGTCGAGGAATACGCCGTGCTCGACGCTGTCGACGCCCGCCTCGACGGCGTTGACGATCGATTGCGTGGCGAGCGCATGGGCCGCCGCGGGCTTGCCCGCCTGATGCGCCTCCTCGACGCCGGCGCGCAGCTCCTCCGGCCCGAGCTGGACGGAGGTCGGCAGCTCGCCTGGCGTCCCGGCGCCGCCGCTCGCCATCAGCTTGATGACGTCGGCGCCGGCCTTGAGCTGCAGGCGGGCGAGCTTGCGCACGCCGTCCGGACCGTCGGCCTCGGCGCTGAGATTGGCCCATCCGTGGCCGCCGGTCATGCAGATGGCATTGCCGCAGGCTTGGACGCGCGGACCCTTGACCCAGTGCTCGCGGATGGCGCGGCGCAGGCCGAACACGGCACTCGTCTGCGCCCCGAGATCGCGGATCGTCGTGAGGCCGGCTCGCAGGGCCGATTGCACGTAGTTCGCGCCCCAGAGGCCGGCGGCGGATTCGGAGAGCCTCAGGAGCTGGGCTTCGTGGAAGATATGGACATGCGTGTCGATCAGGCCGGGCATCACGGTGCAGCCGGTTGCGTCCAGGACCCGGTCCGCCGGATCGGCGGCCATCAAGTCGGATACCCGGCCGACGGCTGCGATCTTGCCGTCCTCGAGGATCAGCACGCCTCTCTCGATTGGGGGAGCCGAGGTGCCCGTGATCACCAGGCCATCCTTGATCACCGTGCGCGCCATTGCAGCATCATACCTCAGGTTTCATCCAATGAATAGATTTAACTGCATGCGGCGTCCGTAGACAAGTCGTCGTTTGCGGTCGTGACTGGCCCGCCCTCGACCTCGCGCAATGGCCGCGAATAACATCGAAAACTTGTATTCCCTGCCGGCGGATGCTGATACCCATCGACCCGCGGGAGGCGGAGGCGAATGGGCAGATCGACCGACCCAATCAAAACCACGACGCTCGAAGGGGGCTCCGAGATGCTTTCCTGCCAGCGTGAATTGTTCGCGATCGAGCGCGATATCGCCTATCTCAATGCCGCCTCCTACTCGCCTTTGCCCTTGTCGGTGCGGGCGGCAGGCGAGCGGGGCGTGGCCGACAAGGTCCGGCCCTGGCGGCGGGACCCTGAAGAAGCGAACCGTGTGGTCGAGGAGACGCGCCAGGCTGCCGCCGGGTTGATCGGGGCGTCGGCGGACGACATCGCCGTCGTCGGCGCGGCGAGCTATGGGGTCGCGACCGCCTGCGCCAATCTCGGCGTCGCGCCGGGATCGCGCATCCTTCTGCTCGAGGGCGAGCATTCCTCCTTGATGCTCGGCTTCAAGTCCCATGCCGGCGCGACGGGCGCGCGCCTCGACATCGTGCCTCGGCCCGCGGATGGCGACTGGACCTCGGCGGTGCTCGAACGCATCGAGCAGGCGGGCGCGCCGCCGCTCGGCATGGCGGCGCTGACGCCGGTCCACTGGACCGACGGCAGCATCCTCGACCTTAGCCGCATCGCCCCGGAGCTGCGCCGCCGCGGCGCGGCTTTCATGATCGACGCGACGCAGACTGCGAGCGTGATGCCGCTCGATGTCGCGCTGCTGCAACCGGACTATCTGGTCTTCCCGGCTTATAAATGGCTGCTCGGCCCCTATGGGATCGCCTTCCTCTACGTTGCCCCGTCGCGGCAAACGGGGCGCCCGCTCGAAGAGCATGCCTTCAACCGCAAGGGCTATGACTCGGCCTCCCGAATGCCGGTCGCCGAGCTGCCCTTCCTCGACGGAGCGCGGCGCTTCGACAGGGGCGAGCGCGACAGCTTCATCACCATCCCCATGGCGCATGCGGGACTGCGGCTGATCGGCGAATGGGGCGTCGAGCGGATCGCCGCGAGGCTGCGCATGCTCACCGATCTTCTGGCCGAGCGCCTGACCGCGCTCGGCATCACCGTGCCGCCGCGCCATCTGCGCTCGCCGCATATCCTAGGGTTTCGCCTGCCCGGCGGACGCACGGCGCAAGCCGCGCGGGAGATGGAGAACGCCGGCATATTCGCGAGCGTCAGGCAGGAATTCCTGCGGCTGAGCCCGCATGTCTATAACGACGAAGAGGATGTCGGCCGGTTCATCGATTGGGCTCGCGACCGGGCGCGAAACTGAGGCCGAGCTCCAACCGGCATTTTCGCCCGACGCCCCGATCTTGTGGGCGCGCAGGCAAAACCCGACTCTCGAGGCACTGGCTGATGGGTGCTGGTTCATCTTGGGGCGATGCTCCATCCTTGCCGCCGGCGTCGAATGGGCTTATCCCTGACCCCTAGCTGAGGCGTAGCGCGCCGAGCCAGTCCTTTGAGGCGACGAAGGAGTTCCATGGTGGCGAGGCCAGCCGCCGCACCTGCGGGCGCGGTATTCCATTTCGTGATGATCAAGCCCACTCATTACGATGATGACGGCTATCCGATTCAATGGGTTCGCTCCGCCATCCCGTCGAATACGCTCGCTTGCCTGAACGGCCTCACCGAGGATCTGCGCCGGCGCGAGGCGCTCGGGCCGGGCATTGATCTGCGCCTGCACACCTATGACGAGACCAACCGGCGCGTGCGGCCGGCCGAGATCATCCGCATGATCCGCAAGGAAGGCGGCAAGGCGCTCATCGGCCTCGTCGGCGTGCAGTCGAACCAGTTCCCGCGCGCCGTCGATCTCGCCAGGCCTTTCCTGGATGCCGGGCTGCCGGTCGCGATCGGCGGCTTCCACGTCTCGGGCTGCCTCGCCATGTTGCCCGAGATGCCGAAGGAGCTGCGCGATGCGCAGGCGCTCGGGATTTCCTTCTTCGCTGGCGAGGCCGAGAATGGCCGCCTGGCCGAGGTGCTGCGCGACGCCCATGAGGGCAAGCTGAAGCCTCTCTACAATTACCTCGACGACGCCCCCGCGCTCGAAGGCGAGCCAGCGCCCATATTGCCACGCAAGCACGTGCTGCGCACCTCGGGCTCGCTCTCGAGCATCGATCTCGGGCGCGGCTGCCCCTATCAGTGCTCCTTCTGCACCATCATCAATGTGCAGGGGCGCAAGAGCCGCTACCGCATGCCCGACGACGTCGAGAAGACGATCCGGGACAACTTCGCGCAAGGCATCAAGCGCTTCTTCATCACCGACGACAATTTCGCCCGCAACCGGAATTGGGAAGCGCTGTTCGACCGGATCATCGAAATCCGCGAGCGCGAAGGCTGGAACCTCGGCTTCACCATTCAAGTCGACACGCTTTGCCACAAGATCCCGAACTTCATCGAGAAGGCGCAAAAAGCAGGGGTGCGCCGCGTGTTCATCGGGCTCGAGAACATCAATCCCGACAACCTGATCGCCGCCAAGAAGCGCCAGAACAAGATCACCGAATACCGCGAGATGCTGCAGAAATGGCGCGATCACGGCGCCATCACCTATGCGGGCTACATCCTGGGATTCCCGGCCGATACCAAGGAATCCATCCTGCGCGACATGGAGATCATCAAGCGCGAGCTGCCGCTCGACCTCCTGGAGTTCTTCTTCCTGACGCCGCTGCCCGGCTCCGAGGATCACAAGGTCCTGCTGCAGAAGGGCGTGTGGATGGACGGGGATCTCAACAAATACGATCTCGACCATCGCGTCTCCCATCATCCTAAGATGTCGGATGAGGAGTGGGAGGACGCCTACCGTGCCGCCTGGGATGCGTTCTACACGCCCGAGCATGTGCGCACGGTGCTCAGACGCAGCGCCGCGAGCCGGATCGGGCGGCCGAAGACCACGCTCTCGACGATCATGTGGTTCCGCCTCATGACGCTCTACGAGGACGTGCATCCGCTCGAGGGCGGCGGATTCCGCCTCAAATTCCGCCGCGACCGGCGTTCTGGCATGCCGATCGAGAGCCCGCTCGTTTTCTATCCGCGCTATATCGGCGAGATTCTGGTCAAGGCCTGGCGCTATTGGCGCTATTATCGGCAATGCACCGGCATCCTCAAGGAGGTGCTCGCCGCCCCCGACCGCTACAGCTACACCGACCTCGCCATCGAAAAGCCCAATGCACAGGAGTTCGAGCGCCTCGATCTCTATCACGAGACGCGCGGCGGCGAGGATGCGGTGCGGCGCAAGCGGCGCGATGACGCGAACCGCGGCGGCGCGGATATGCAAACCTCGGCCGCGATGGCGAAATAGCAAATACCCCCGTCAATTTATCGCAGGAACGCAGCGCGACGCCGTGGAACTTACCATGGCGGCGAGCATTGATGGGGCAAGCGCTCCGGGTCTTATCGCGATTTTGCGTCGGAGTTTTCTTGAAGTTCAAAAAGGGCCTCACATCGGCTTCGGCAGGAAGTCGTTGCTGAAGAAATCGGTCGGTTGCTTGTCGGTCTGCAGGTCCTGGTACTTCCTCATCAACTCCTCCGTGTCCTGCCAATCCTTGAGCGCGAAGGTGCCGGTCGGCAGCTCTTTCGTCGCCTCGCTCTTCATCAGGCCGAAGCCGGTCCTGAGCTGCGCCATCGAGAGGTCGGTCTCGAGATCGGGCTTGATCTTCTGGCCGGCCTTGATCGAGGCCTCGGGTTCCTTCAACGCCGCCTCGAAGCTGCGCACGGTCGCCTTGACGAAGCGGCGAACCAGATCGGGATTGGATTTGGTGAGCTCGTCATTGGCGACGATGGTCAGGCCGACCGTGTTCACGCCGTATTTGGCGTAGCCGAAATCGACGATCGGGATGCCTTGGGCGGCGAGCGTCAGGGACTGATTGTCGAGCCCGCCCATGATCCCGTCGGCGCGCTTCTCGGCGATCGCGACCATCTTGCCGGCGCCCTCGACGCGCAGGATCTTGACCTTCGACATATCGACGCCATTGCGCTGGAACAATGCGGGAAGCAGCGCCAGGCCGGCCTCGCCAGGCGCGCTGGCGATGGTGCGGCCCTCGAAATCCTTGAGCGTCTTGATGCCGATATCCGAGCGGCCGGTAAGCGTATAGGGCGAGGAATTGGTGACCGCCATCACGGCTCTGACGGGCGCGCCCCGAGCGACCCCGTTGATCACGCTGCCGCCATCCGCGAGCCCGAACGTGTCGCCCTTGGCGCCCACGGTTTGCACCGCGCGCACCGAGCCCTGCCCCTCGCCGATGGTCAAGTCGATCCCCTCGTCGCGGTAATAGCCGCGTTCGAGCCCGAGATAGAACGGGGTGTGAAAGCCGTAGAGAACCCAATTCAAGCGGAACGTCACCTTGTCGAGCGCGGCCGCCGGCGAAGCGAAGCCGAAGGCCGCGATCAAGGCAGCCGCTATCCACCCTCTACGCATATCGTCCTCCCTGGTGCCTTAAGGATTTCCGGTCAGTTGAGCTTCGGCGCCGCGGCGCGACACGTGCCAAGGAATGGCGAAGCGCTCGAGCGCTTCGACCACGCCATAGAGGGCGAGCCCCATGACGCTGAGCACCAGCACGGTCGCAAACGCCATGGGCGTGTTCATGTTGTTGTTGTATTCGAGAAGCAGATAGCCGAGGCCGCGATCGGAGGCGACGAATTCGGCGACGACGGCGGCGGTCGCCGAGAGCGCCGCCGCCACCTTGAAGCCGGTGAACAGGAGCGGCAAGGCGTGCGGCGCCTGCACCTTCCAGAAGACACGCCAGGCCGAGGCGCCGGTGGTGCGCGCCAAATCCATGATGTCCGGATCGACCGAGCGGAAGGCCTGGATGGCGCTGACCACGATCGGGAAGAACGACAACAGGAAGACCAGCAGCACCTTCGGCGTGAGGCCGTAGCCGAACCAGATGATGAAGAGCGGCGCGACGGCGATCTTGGGCACGATCTGCAGGAACACGATCAGCGGATAGATGACCGCTTGCAGCGTGCGCGAGAAGGTGACGACGAGCGCCAGCAGGACGCCGACGACGACTGCGGCCGCAAAGCCGATCAGCATCGGCTGGGCGGTGTAGAGCACGGCATCGGCGACGGTCGGGGCACGCTTGGCGAGATCCGACAAGATCACCGAAGGAGCGGGCAGGATATAGGCGCGTACGCCGAACAGCCGCACCGCGCCTTCCCAGACGAGCAGCAGGCCCGCGAACGCGCCGAGGACCTTGGCCTGCGGAGCGAGCCATGCGGCGATCCGGGCCCAGCTGAGCTTCTTCGAGCCCTCGGCCGCAAGCGTCATCGTGAAGGTCCTCCCGAAGCCCTTCGCCGAGCCGGATCAGCGTCCGGCCCTTTTAGCCACTGTTTCCGCTGCGGTGAGCCGCGTCAAGTCGCGACTATGTTAAGCTCGCGGCCATCGATCGGAGCCGTTCGTGCAGTGGAAAGAGGAGCGCAGATGACCGGGAGCATCGCCGTCGACGACGTAAGCAAGGTCTTTCGCCGCGGCGAGATGACGACCCATGCGCTCGACCGCATCACCTTGGACGTAGCCGAACGGGAGTTCGTGTCGATCGTCGGACCTTCCGGCTGCGGCAAGTCGACCTTGCTCCGCCTGATCTGCGGCCTGATCACGCCGACCGAGGGGGCGATCCGCATCGGTGGCCGGACGGTGACGGGACCGATCGGCGATGTCGGCATCGTCTTCCAGTCGCCCGTCCTGCTCGATTGGCGCAGCGCTCTGGGCAACGTGCTCTTCCAGGTCGAGATGCGGGGCCTCTCGGCCGAGAGCTATACCGACAGGGCGCGCGCCCTGCTGTCGCAAGTCGGCCTCGCCGAATTCGAGAACCGCTACCCGTACGAGCTGTCGGGGGGCATGCGCCAGCGTTGCTCGATCGCCCGGGCCCTGATCCACGACCCCGCGACGCTGATCATGGACGAGCCCTTCGGCGCGCTCGACGCGCTGACGCGCGAGCAGATGCGGCTCGACCTCGAGGCCCTGTGGCTCGCTCGCGAGAAGACGGTGCTGTTCATCACCCATTCCATCGACGAGGCAGTGCTGTTGTCCGACAGGGTCGTGGTGATGAGCCCGAGGCCCGGCCGCATCGAGCGCGTCATCGAGGTGAAGATGGCGCGCCCTCGCGGCCTCGAGGCGCGCAAGCACGCGGATTTCCTGCGCGTCACGGAGGAGATCACCGGCATTTTCCTCAAGCGCGGCGTGCTGTCGCGCGGAGCGGCGGGGGCGGCGTCATGAGCAAGCTGTCGACGGCTGCCGCTCCCTTGCTCACCGAGGTGGCGCAGGTACTGGCCCGCATGCCCGCCGATGCGCCGCAGCCGCTGGTGAACGAGATTGCGGCGGCGCGGCGCATTCTCGTCTATGGCCAAGGCCGCACGGGCCTTTTGATGCAGGCCTTGACCATGCGGCTCTACCATCTCGGTCTCGACGCCCATGTCGCCGGCGCCGTGACGGCGCCGCCGGTCGGCTCGGGCGACCTCTTCTTCGTGAACGCCGCGCTCGGCGATCTGCCGACCGGACTCGCGCTCATGGCGTCGGCGAGACGGGCCGGCGCCCGCATCGCGCTGATCACTGCGGTCCCGGGCAGTGCCGCGGGCGCGGCCTCCGACATCGTGCTGCACCTGCCGGCCCAGACCATGGCCGACGATCTCGGCGTGGGAGGGCGCTCCGTCATGCCGATGGGCAGCCAGTACGAGCTCGCCTTGTTCGTTCTATGCGAGCTCGTCGTCCTTGAGCTGACGCGCAAGCTCGGCGTCGATTTCGCCGCCATGCGATCCCGCCACGCCAACCTCCTCTAGCCTGCTTCCCCGCCGCGAAAGCAGCGGCGGCGTCTCGACATCGCATAGGCTTAACGATGTATTGGCTTGATGTATAGAATTTATATATTTACGTTTTGGACATAAGAATCTAATTGACAATGCCAAATTTTATCACGAATACTATCTCATCTTAAACCTCAGGAGAACGCCATGTCGCTTACCGCCGTGTCTCATGACCACGTGAATTTCGTTCGGGCTTATCTCGTCGATCTGGCAGTTTCGGCCTATCGGACAGAGACCTCATGGGACAGCCGGGCTCGTGAAATTCGACGCTTGTTCAAGATGGCGATCGCCAGCGACGGCGATGACCGTATCGTCATCGCGGCGGAACGGATTCTCGATGTGACCGCGCTGATGGCGGACCAGGCTGAGGCGAACCAGGATGCCCGGCAGACGCGGTTGTTGCTCAGCCTCGAGCAATGCGAAGCCGAGGCGCAACGCCTCTTCGACGCCTATATGGACCGGCAGCCCAAGCCCGTTCTGGACGCCTATGCGGAGCGAGGCTTGATCGCGGCTTATGGCCTCCAGGACATGTTCGTGTCGGTGTCGCACTGAGGCGCTCGCCGCCATGCCCGGCCGGGACTTGATGTCGCAGCGTTCGGAACGCGGGAACCAACCGTCGGCGCTGTCGTTGACGTGGCATCAACTCCATCAGGAAAGGGAGAACGAAGATGATCACGCTTCGTTCTCGCGGCAAGAGAGCAAGTCGGAAAATGCGCCGTAGCATTAGGGCCGGATGAGGTTTAGACGGAATGGGTCAAGCCGTCGAAGTTTTTGTTTTCGCATGATCTTTTCGGAAAACCGGCTTCCACTTTTCCGGATCATGCTTCAATGTCTTAAGGTTAATGGAATTGAGGAAATTATTTATTCCATTCGAGAGAGATCATAAAAGGTTTTGACCCATAAAGGAGCGCGGCAATTTCGCCAGGGGAGAGGCGCTCGTGATCTCGGAAGCCTTGCATGATCTGGGCGCGGGCCCGCCCGAACCGCTCGGCGATGTCCTGTCGATACGGGGCTCGGAAGCGCGGATCGGGATTCCCGTGCCTGGCCGCTCCGAGGAGACGCGGGCGACCGTCGGCAAGTTCCTGGGCATCCGCACCGGCCAATCCTACGTCATCGGGATGATCACCGAGGTTGCGGCCGAGAAGTCCGAAACGGTGCGCCAAAATGGCTACCGTGCGATTGCCCGCGTCGACCTGATGGGCGAGATCAGGACTGATGCGACGGGAGCGAGCTACTTCCAGCGCGGCGTCAAGACCTACCCCGCCATCGGCGACCCGGCCACCGTGATCGGCAACCAGGATCTCGGCCTCATCTACAAGGCGGCCGCCGGGCGCACGATCGAGATCGGCAAGCTGCACCAGGACGAGACGATCGCCGCCTCCATCCATGTGGACGATCTCCTGAGCAAGCATTTCGCCGTGCTCGGCACCACGGGCGTCGGCAAATCGAGCGCGGTCGCGGTCATTCTCCGGGAAATCCTCGATGCACGGCCGGATCTGCGCATCTTCCTGCTCGATGGCCACAATGAATATGCGCGCTGCTTCGGGGACCGCGCCCACGTCATCAATCCGCGCAATCTCAAATTGCCGTTCTGGCTGTTCAATTTCGAGGAGACGGCCGACGTTGTCTATGGCGGCAGGCCCGGCGTCGTCGAGGAGCTGGAGATATTGGCCGAGCTCATCCCGATCGCCAAGAGCATGTACTCCCAATACAAATCCTCGGCGGATCGCCTGGGCCTCAAGAGAAGCGACCCCAAGCTCACCGGCTATACCATCGACACGCCGGTGCCCTACCTGCTCCAGGACCTGATCTCGCTGATCGACGACCGGATGGGACGATTGGAGAATCGCTCCTCGCGCATGCACTACCATCGCCTCATGACCCGCATCGAGACGATCCGCAACGACCCCCGCTACGGCTTCATGTTCGAGAACGCCAATGTCGGCGGCGACACGATGGGCGAGCTCTTGACGCAGCTGTTCAGGCTGGAGCCGAACGGCAAGCCGATGACCATCATGCAGCTTGCCGGCCTCCCGGTCGAGGTGGTCGATGCCGTGGTCTGCGTCCTCTGCCGTCTCGCCTTCGAGCTCGGCCTGTGGAGCGACGGCGCGGTGCCGCTGCTGATCGTCTGCGAGGAAGCGCACCGCTACGCCTCGGCCGATCGCTCGATCGGCTTCGGCCCGACCCGGCGTGCCCTGTCGCGGATCGCCAAGGAGGGGCGCAAATACGGCGTCTTCCTCGGCCTCGTCACCCAGCGGCCTGCCGAGCTCGACCCTACCATCATCTCGCAATGCAGCACCTTGTTCGCAATGCGCATGGCCAATGATCGCGACCAGACGCTGCTGCGCTCCTCCGTCTCCGACGCGGCCGCCAACCTTCTCGCCTTCGTGCCGTCGCTCGGCACGCGCGAGGTCGTCGGCTTCGGGGAGGCCGTGCCGCTGCCGGCACGCTTCACCTTCAAGGAGCTGCCCAGGCATCTCCTTCCGAAGAGCGACGCCATCGGCGACCCCAGCCGCGCGGCCGACGCCGGCGCGGGTCGCGACCTCATCAAGACGGTCGTGGAAAGATGGCGCGGCGCGACGCTCAGCCACAAGCCTCGCATCGAGGATGCGGCGCAGGAGGGCGACGACGCCGCGGCCGCCGAGCCGGCCCCGCAACGGCAGGGCAGTGCGCTCGATCAGGCGCGCTACCGCATCCTCAAGACCCAGCCGCCGGCAATTCC
>JBIOEJ010000122.1:0-17443 GCA_044445965.1 Hyphomicrobiales bacterium | reverse complement strand
TCGTCGAAGATCTTAGGGGCATCGAGGATTTGATGGGCGGCGCGATGCGCCGCCGCGCCGAGCGCCGTCCGGCTGGGGCGACCTTCCAACATCATGACCTTCCTCAGCATTCCGAGAGAGCGGCGAGGCGAATTCGTCCGCGGACCGCTTGGCGCCAAAACGGGCGCGCCGCAAGCGGGAAAGGGCGGGCCTATGCGAGCTTGTGTTCATTCGTCCTCTTGTCGCCATGGCATATGTGTAGCTAGAGACCGCCATGGGCCTGCCTCTCATATTCGCCGCCATGCTGCTCGCCGCCATGCTCGCGGTGCTGCTGCCCTTGGCGCGTGGCGTAAAGCCGGCCGGGGCGGCCGGCGCCTCGTCGGTCGACCTGCACCGGCTGCGTCTCGCCGAGATCGCGCGCGACCTCGACAGGGGGCTTCTCGACCAGGCGGGCGCGGAGGCGGCGCGCAACGAGGCGGCGCGGATGTTGTTGCGCGCCGCCGAGCGCGACGAGGCCGCCGTCCCGGCAGCCGGGCAGGGCGGCGAGACCGATCGCACGGCGCTGTGGAGGCGGCGCGCCGTGGCGCTCGTCGCGCTCATCGGGCTGCCGGCCTTCGCCCTGTCGCTCTATGGGTACTTGGGCTCGCCGGGCCTACCGGCGCGCCCCTTCGTCGCCGCGGCGCCGGCCGATCCCGAAAAGCTCGATTTCGCGGCGCTCATCGGCAAGGTCGAGGCGCATCTCGCCGAGCACCCCGATGACGGCGAGGGCTTCGAGCTCATCGCTCCGATCTACCTGCGCCTCGGCCGCTATGAGGATGCGCTGCGGGCAAGGTCCGAGGCGATGCGGCTCCTCGGCGAGACCCCCGATCGCCTGGCCGACCTCGCCGAGGCGCGACTGGCGGTGTCCGGCGGCGTCATGACGCGCGAGGCGACCGAGGCGATCGACAAGGGGCTCGCCCTCGAGCCCAAGCACGCCAAGGCGCGCTTCCTCAAGGCGGTCGCTCTCGAGCAGGATGGACGGCGCGAAGAGGCCGTCGCGGTCTTGGAGGGCATGCTCGCCGACGCGCCCCCCGATGCGCCCTGGCGCGGGGCCGTGCGGTCGCGCCTCGCTCGCCTCGGGGCGCCATCCGGTGGAGAGGCCGCGGCCATCGCCGGGCTGCCGCCGGCCGCGCAGGGCGATGCCATCCGCTCGATGGTGGAAGGCCTCGCCGCGCGCCTGAAGCAGCAGGGCGGCTCGGCCGAGGAATGGGCGCGCCTGGTGCGCTCCTATGCGGTGCTCGGCGAGACGGAGAAGTCGCGCGCGGCCCTCGCCGAGGCCCGCGCCGCCTTGCCCGACGAGGCCTCCCGCGCGATCCTCCTGGAAACCGCTCGCGCCTCCGGCTTGGAGGCCTCGCCATGAGCGCCGCGGCCGAGATCGGCAAGCGCCGTCCCTCTTCGCGCAAGCAGCGGCGTTTGGCGCTCATCGCCGTCGCGCTCGCCATGCTCGGCCTCGCGGTCGGCCTCGCCCTTTATGCGCTCTCCGGCAGCATCGTGTTCTTCCGCACGCCGACCGAGGTTGCTGAAGGCACGGTCGCCGCGGGCTCGCGGCTGCGCATCGGCGGGCTGGTCAAGGAGGGAAGCGTCATCCGCTCGGGCGACAGCATCTCCTTCATCGTCACCGACACCGTCAACGAGGTGAAGGTCTCTTATCGCGGCATCGTGCCCGATCTCTTCAAGGAAGGGCAGGGCGTGGTGGCCGAGGGCGTGCTCGGCTCGGACCGCTCGCTGACCGCGGATAATGTGCTGGCGAAGCATGACGAGCGCTACATGCCGCGCGAGGCGGTCGAGGCCTTGAAGCGGCAAGGCGTGTGGCGCGGCGAGGGGACGAGCGCCCCGAAATAGAGGCTGCAGAAATAGCCTGGCCGCGAAATAGCTCGGCCGCTTGCGTGGCTCTGCGAGAACCTCTAGCGTTCAAGCCATATCCGAGGGGAGCCTCAGGGCTGAGACGGCTTGGCGCCGGACCCTTTGAACCTGATCCGGGTCATGCCGGCGGAGGGACGGAACCGGTCATCGACTGTTCCCCGCTCATGCCGAACCCGCTTCGCCGGAGGAGGCGAGACGATGAGCGCGAAGATTTCCCAAGAGAAGATTTGCCCGCAGACGATCGGCGATTGCCTCTCGCGCCTGCGCGAGCGGCGGCCATTGGTGCACAACATCACCAATTTCGTCGTCATGAACTTTACGGCAAACATCCTTTTGGCGCTCGGCGCCTCGCCCGCCATGGTCCACGCGGCGGAGGAGGTGGAAGATTTCACCGCCATATCGGCGGCCCTCGTCGTCAATATCGGTACGCTCGATGCCTCCTGGGTGAAGAACATGTCGCTCGCCGCGCGTAAGGCCGCCGCGGCCGGCATACCCTGGGTGCTCGATCCGGTCGGCGCCGGCGCGACGCCCTTCCGTACGCGCACCGCGCTCGCGATTCTGGCGCTCGCGCCGAACGCATTGCGCGGCAATGCCAGCGAGATCCTGGCCGTCACCGGCGCCGCCGGACATATGCCGAAGGGCGTCGACGCCACGGTCTCCTCGGCCCATGCCCTCGAGGCCGCGCGCAGCCTGGCGCGGCAGACGCGCACGGTCGTGGCGGTGACGGGGGCCACCGACTATGTGGTCGGCGCCGAGCGAGGCGTCGCGCTTCGGGGCGGCTCGCCGATGTCGCAGCTCGTGACCGGCACGGGCTGTGCCGCGACCGCCTGCGTCGGCGCCTTCCTGGCGGTCGAGAAGGATGCGCTCCTCGCCACGGCAGCGGGGCTCGCCGCGCTGAAGGCGGCGGCCGCCATGGCGGAACCGCGCGCCGAGGGGCCCGGCAGCTTCCAAACGGCGCTTCTCGACGCGCTTTATCGCCTTTCGCCCGAAGACCTCGCCAAGCATGTGGCCATCGGCGAGGCGTGAGGGGCCTCGCTTTCACCTCTCCCCTTGCGGGAGAGGTCGACGCTGAGACGCAGTCGAAGCGTCGGGTGAGGGGGGCAGGTTGCCCGGCGCAGGCTTTACCCCCCTCACCCGGAGCCTCGCTTCGCTTGGCTCCGACCTCTCCCGCAAGGGGAGAGGTGAAGGCGCGCCGGTGCATCGGCAAACCGACAACCCCGCTTATGGCATTGCCGGGGGTTCCGGGCTAAGTGTCGGCCCATGATCGCAGAGACCGGCTTCTTCGCCCTTCTCCTCGCGCTCGGGCTGTCGATCCTGCTCGCGGCCTCGCCGCTTGCTTGGAGCTGGAGCGGCGACCGGGCGATGATGGCGCTCGCCCGCCCGCTGATGCTCGCAGCGTCCGCCTTCGTGGCGCTCGCCTTCGCCATGCTGACCTTCGCTTATGTCGCCTCCGACTTCTCGGTCGCCGCGGTCGCGGAGAATTCGCATTCGACCGTGCCGCTGCTCTTCAAGATCACCGGCGTCTGGGGCAATCACGAAGGCTCGATGCTGCTCTGGGCGCTGATCCTTTCCGTCTTCGGCACATTGGTGGCGGTGTTCGGCGATGGCTTGCCGCCGCGCCTGCAGGCCCGCGTGCTCTCGGTGCAGGGGCTGATCGCGGCCGCATTCCTCGCCTTCATCGTCTTCACCTCGAACCCTTTCCTGCGGCTCGATCCGGCGCCGCCGGAGGGGCAGGACCTCAACCCGGTGCTGCAGGATATCGGTCTCGCCATCCACCCGCCGCTCCTCTATCTCGGCTATGTCGGATTTTCGGTGGCCTTCGCCTTCGCGATCGCGGCCTTGATCGAGGGGCGCATCGATGCCGCCTGGGCGCGCTTCGTGCGGCCTTGGACGCTCACCGCCTGGAGCTTCCTCACCATAGGCATCGCCATGGGCTCCTACTGGGCCTATTACGTGCTGGGCTGGGGTGGGTTCTGGTTCTGGGATCCGGTCGAGAACGCTTCGCTCATGCCCTGGCTCTCGGGCACCGCGCTCGTGCATTCGACCATCGTGATGGAGAAGCGCGACGCCTTGAAGGTCTGGACGCTGCTCTTGGCCATCCTCACCTTCTCGCTGTCGCTGCTGGGCACCTTCCTGGTGCGCTCGGGCGTGCTCACCTCGGTGCACGCCTTCGCCTCGGATCCGGCGCGCGGCATCTTCATCCTCGCCATATTGACGCTCTTCATCGGCGGAGCGCTGGCGCTCTTCGCGTCGCGGGCCGGCGGCCTGAAGCCCGGCGGCCTGTTCGCGCCCATCTCGCGTGAGGGCGCTCTCGTCCTGAACAACCTGCTCCTCGCCTCGGCGGCGGCGGCGGTGCTGATCGGCACGCTCTACCCGCTGGCTCTCGAGGCGCTGACGGGCGACAAGATCTCCGTCGGCCCGCCCTATTTCAACGCGACGGTGCTGCCGCTCCTCGCTCCTCTGCTGCTGGCGCTGCCCTTCGGCCAATCCCTCGCCTGGAGGCGCGGCGACCTGTTGGGCGCGGCCCAGCGCCTCATCGTGGCGCTCGGGCTCTCGATCCTCGGCTGCGTGGCGCTCATCGCGGTCCAGGGCGGCGGGCCGGTGCTGGCCCCGCTCGGGGTCGGCCTCGGCATCTTCCTGATCCTCGGTTCGGCGAGCGAGATCGTGACCCGGTCCTGGCCGGCCGGGGCTTCGTGGCAAGTGGCGCTGCGGCGCGCGGCGGGTCTGCCCCGGCAGAGCTATGGCTCGGCCATCGCCCATGCGGGGCTCGGCCTCACCGTGATCGGCATCGCGGCGACGGCCTTTCATGCCGAGACCATCACCTTGATGCGCACCGGCGAGGCGCGCGATGTCGGCGCCTACACGCTCACCTTGGCGAAGCTGTCTCCTCTGCAGGGTCCGAATTACCGCGAGATGGCCGCCACCTTCCAGGTTTCGCGCGCCGGCGTCCCCGTCGGCGACGTGGTCTCGACCAAACGCCTCTATGCGGTGCGCGGCACGCCGACGACGCAGGTCGGCCTGCTGACGACGGGCTTTAGCCAAATCTATGCATCGCTCGGCGATAGCGAAGCGGATGGCCGCATCGGCGTGCGGCTCTATTGGAAGCCGTTTATCCTGTTGATCTGGCTGGGCGCCGGCGTGATGGCCGCCGGCGGGGCGCTCTCGCTGTCGGATCGGCGTATGCGGTCCCGCCTCCCCCAGAGAGCGCGAGCCGTCGGCGCCGCAGCGCCCGCGGAATGAGGCCCATTGCCGCAGCGGCCCGGAGGCCGGCTTCGATCCGCCGGCTGAGCTGGCGCGGGGTCATGCTGGCCGTGCTCCTTACCGCCGCCGCGCTCGGCCGCATCGAACCTCTCCCGGCCTTGGCGGTGGAGGCGAGCGAGATGCTCGCCGACCCCGCGCTCGAGGCGCGAGCACGCGCGCTCACGAGCGAATTTCGTTGCCTCGTCTGCCAGAACGAGTCGATCGATGAATCGAATGCCCAGCTCGCCCATGACTTGCGTGTCCTGATCCGCGAGCAGGTGAAAGCCGGGCGGTCGAATGCACAGATTCGCGACTTCCTCGTCGCCCGCTATGGTCAGTTCGTGCTCTTGAAGCCGCGCCTCGATGCGCAAACGCTCTTGTTATGGCTCGGGCCGTTCCTGATTCTCGGCGCGGGCGCCATCGCCTCGGTCATGGGCTTGCGCCGAGCCCGAACGCGATCGGCGGGCGAGGCACCGCTCACCGCAGCGGAGAAGAACCGGCTCGCCGCGCTTACCGAGGCAGCTGCGGTCGGGACGCTTGCCGGTTCGCCGCCGGGAACGGGTCAGGACAAGAAGCCGGGCAGTACGGTCGCTTCCCGCTGAGCAGCAACGGCGCTAGTTTGGTGAATTTGAAGTTCCTATCACATGGATGGCATGCGCGCGGTAGGAACTTCAAATTCGAAAACCACACTAGAAACAACAATTTGCTAGTGCAGCTTTTGAATCCGAAATTCGCCCCGCGCGTTGCTCCAAGGTGATGCGAATTTCGGATTCGCTGCACTAGGCAGCGCCCGTTACGAACATTTCATGCGCGGGACAGGGGCAGGCAAGCGGCTCCGCGCCATATGGTTCCTGGACAGACCCAAGGGAACACCGAAGGTCACAGGAGCTCGAATCATGAATACGCATGACACCCTCCCAGCCGCCTTGCGGCGCCGGCGGCTGACGCTCGCATCCGGCGTTGCGGCGCTGGCGCTCATGGCGTTCGCCGGCTTCGAGGCCGGCCTCGCCATTCCCAGCCTTCCCGCCCACGCCGAAACCACTCAAGCGCCCTTGCAGGGATCCGCCATCGGGGCGCCCGCCGCTCTCGCGCCGGTTTCCTTCGCCGATCTCGTCCAGAAGGTGAAGCCGGCGGTGATCTCCGTGAAGGTCAAGATCATCGATCAGAATCCCCAGCCGATGGCGTTCGGCGGGAGTGGCGGCAGCGACGAGCCCTTACCCGGCCTGCCCCCCGGCCTGTTCGGCCCCTTCGGCCAGGATGGCCGGCCCGGTGGCCAGGCGCCGAAGCGATTCGGCGAGGCCTTGGGCTCGGGTTTCTTCATCTCGGCCGATGGCTACGCGGTCACCAACAACCATGTCGTCGAGAAGGCGAAGACGGTCAGCGTCACCACGGATGACGGAAAGACCTATCCCGCCAAGGTCATCGGCACGGATCCGAAGACCGATGTCGCGCTGATCAAGGTCGACGGTCGGACCGATTTTCCCTTCGTGAAGCTGGCAACGGCCACGCCGCGGGTCGGTGACTGGGTACTCGCCGTCGGCAACCCCTTCGGTCTTGGCGGCACGGTCACGGCCGGCATCGTCTCGGCGCGCGGCCGTGATATCGGCTCAGGCCCCTATGACGATTTCCTGCAGATCGACGCGCCGGTGAATCGCGGCAATTCCGGCGGCCCGACTTTCGACCTTTCGGGAGAGGTGGTGGGCGTCAACACCGCGATCTATTCGCCCTCCGGCGGCAGCGTCGGCATTGCCTTCGCGATCCCGTCGCAGACGGTGCAGTCGGTCGTCGACCAGCTCAAGGACAAGGGTTCGGTGACGCGCGGCTATATCGGCGTGCAGATCCAGCCGGTGACGGCCGACATCGCCGATGGCCTGGGCCTGAAGGAGGCCAAGGGCGCCCTCGTCGCCAGCATCGCCGCCGACAGCCCAGCCGGCAAAGCCGGCTTGAAGTCCGGCGACGCCATCCTCGGGGTCAACGGCCAGAGCATCGCCGATGCGCGGGAATTGTCGCGCGCCATCGCGGCGCTGAAGCCCGGCGACAAGGTGACGTTGTCGGTGTGGCGCGAGGGCGAGGCGAAGTCGATCGAGGTCGCGGTCGCCATATTCCCGACCGAGAAGGTCGCCTCGGCATCACCGGGCGAGGAGACGACGAGCGCCGGGCCCAAGCTCGGCCTGTCGCTCGCCCCCGCGAGCGAGTTCGGGCGCGGAACCAAGGGCGTCGCCATCATGCGCGTCGACCCCGACAGCCCGGCGGCCGAGAAGGGCCTGCAGCCCGGTGACGTGATCACGGTGGCCGCCGGCAAGATCGTCTCGACGCCTGAGGACGTGAGGAAAGCCGTTGCCGACGCCAAGCGCGAAGGCCGCAAGGCCGTGCTGTTCCAGGTCGAACGCGACGGCAATAGTCGCTACGTCGCAGTCCCGCTGCTGGGCTGAGGCGCCTCGAATTCGGAGCGCCGGCCGGTGCATCCCGTCGCCCCCGCGACGGCCGGCAATTCCGAACGCGGCGGGCTGGGGCCTCCCCAGCCCGCCGTTGCCGTGTCGGTCTTCGTTATCCCTTGTGAATTCGGCAATCTGCCTTATTTTCTTCCATGGCCATGAAGATTCTCGTTGTCGAAGACGATCGGGACGCCGCCGCCTACATCCAGAAGGCGCTGCGGGAGGAAGGGCACGTCGTGGATGAGGCCGCGGACGGGCTCGACGGCTACGCGTTGGCGCGCGAGGGGGGCTACGACGTTCTGATCGTGGATCGCATGCTGCCGAAGCTCGACGGCCTGTCGCTGGTGCGTTCGCTGCGCGAGCAGGAGGTCGACACCCCCGTGCTCTTCTTGTCCGCGCTCGGCCAGGTGGACGACCGGGTCAAGGGCCTGAGGGCCGGCGGCGACGACTACCTGACGAAGCCCTATGCCTTCTCGGAGCTTCTCGCCCGCATCGAGGTGCTGGCGCGACGCCGCGGCAGCGGCGCGGCGCGCGAGGAGACCGTTTACCATGTCGGTGATCTCGAGCTCGACCGCCTGTCGCGGCGCGTGACGCGGGCAGGCCAGACGCTCGACCTGCAACCCCGCGAGTTCCGGCTGCTCGAATACATGATGCGTCACGCCGGTCAGGTGGTGACACGCACCATGCTCCTCGAACATGTCTGGGACTATCATTTCGACCCGCAGACCAATGTCATCGACGTGCATGTGTCGCGGCTGCGCGGCAAGATCGACAAGGGCTTCGATCGCCCGTTGCTGCAGACGGTGCGCGGAGCCGGATATGTGATCCGTGACGGCGCTCGGTAAGCTCGTCCGCACGACGGCCTTCAGGCTGACCGTCACCTACGCTCTCATCTTTGCGGTCATAGCGGCGAGCGTGCTCGCCTATGTGGCGTGGAGCGGCCGGCGTCTCGTGGAGCAAGGCATGCACGAGACCGTGGATGCGGAGGTCAACGGCCTCATCGACCAGTTTCGCGCCGGCGGTATCAGGCGCCTCGTGGCGAGCGTCGAGCAGCGCACCCGTCGGCCTGGCTCCTCGCTTTATCTCGTGACCACCTTCGTCGGCGATTCGCTCGCCGGCAACGTGGCGCGGCTGCCGGCGAGCGTCCTCAACTCGTCCGGCGACACCCCCGATACGCCCTATGAGCGCCTCGATGATCCGGACGATGTCACGCACCACGCCTATGTGCGCGTGTTCGTGCTGCCTGGCGGTTTTCGCCTCGTGGTCGGGCGTGATCTCGCGGAGTTGAACGGCCTCGGTTCGGCCGTCAGGCGCGCTTTCGTGCTGGCGCTCGTCGTTCTCACGGCTTTTGGCCTCGCCGGCGGGTTCCTGGTGGCGCGCCGGGTGCTCGCCCGCATCGACTCGATGACCGCGAGCGCCAATGCCATCATGGCTGGCGAGCTCGCCAAGCGTTTGCCGTTGGCCGGCTCGAATGACGAGCTCGATCGTCTCGCGGCGTCGCTCAACGCCATGCTCGACCGCATCGGCGACCTGTTAGCCGGCCTCAAGGAGGTATCGGACAACATTGCCCATGACCTCAAGACGCCGCTGACGCGCCTGCGCAACGGGGCCGAGCAGGCCTTGCGCACGGCGGCGAGCCCGCAAGACTATCGTCAGGCCCTCGAGCGCACCATCGAGGAGAGCGACAACCTGATCCGCGTCTTCAACGCGCTGTTGATGATCGCACGCGCCGAGGGCGGGCGGGCGGTGGAGAATATGGGGCAGTTCGACGCGGCCGAGATGGCCCGCTCCGTCGTCGAGCTCTATGAGCCGTTGGCGGAGGAGGCGGGCGTCGCCCTGTCGGTCGAAGCGCCGGGGGCGCTGCGTGCGCATGGCAATCGCGAGCTGGTCGGCCAGGCGCTCGCCAACCTGGTCGACAATGCGCTGAAATACGCCCAGCCCGCGGAGGCGGGGGCTCGACCGCAATCCGCCCCGGCGGAGGTTCAGGTGTCGGCGCGCGCCAACGGCTCTGGCTACGCCGAAGTAACGGTCGCCGACCATGGGCCAGGCATTCCGGAGGGCGATCGCGAGCGCGTTCTCGAACGCTTCGTGCGGCTCGAAAGCAGCCGCACACGGCCGGGCTTCGGCCTCGGACTGAGCCTGGCCAATGCCGTCATGCGGCTGCATGGCGGCTCGCTGAAGCTCGAGGACAACCATCCGGGCTTGCGCGCGACCTTGAGCTTCCCGCCGCCTCTTGCGGGCGCGCCCGCGTGAACGACGCCGTCGGCGAGACGGTTCACGATCTGCATCGCGATGGCAAGGCGTTGATCGAGCGCATCGCCGCGGCGCCGCGCTTGCCGCCCGGCTCGGGAGACGCGCTCGCCGCCACGCTCGACCGCGTGGAGGACGGGGCGCGGCGCCAGCGCCTCGCAGGCCTCGTCGCGCCGCGGGCCAAGGTGGCTCGCCTGCTCGGCGCCATCTTCGCCTATTCCCCCTTCCTGACGCGCATCATCACCGCTCATCCCGACTGGCTTCTCGATGCGCTTACCGATCAACCCTCGGCCCATCTCGATGAGCTGATCGAGGGTCTGCGGCGCGCCTGCCTCAGCGCCGGCAGCGACGAGGAGATCATGCCGGCGCTCCGCCATACGCGCCAGCGCGTCGCCCTCCTGGTGGCGCTCGCCGATCTTGGCGGCGTCTGGACGCTCGACGAGGTCACGGAGGCGCTGACGCGGCTCGCGGACGCGGCCGTCTCGCTCGCCACGGATCATGTGCTGCGCGATGCCGACCGATCCGGCAGGCTCTGCTTGCCGGATCCGACCCGTCCCGGCGAAGGCGTGGGCTATGTGCTGATCGCCATGGGCAAGCACGGGGCGCGCGAGCTGAATTATTCGAGCGATATTGATGTGATCGCCCTCCATGACCCGGTCGGCGCTCCGATCGCGGCCGGCGCCGAGCCCGACGCGCTGTTCGCGCGCCTGACGCGCCAGGTCGTTCGTCTGCTGCAATCGCGCACGGCCGATGACTATGTGTTGCGCGTCGATCTGAGGCTGCGCCCCGACCCGTCCTCGACGCCGCCTTCGGTGGCGCTGCCGGCGGCCTATCAGTACTATGAATCGGTCGGCCAGAACTGGGAGCGGGCGGCCTATATCAAGGCGCGGCCGGTCGCCGGCGACATCGCGATGGGGCGGCGTTTCCTCTCCGAGCTCGCGCCCTTCATTTGGCGGCGGCATCTCGATTTCCAGGCCATCGGCGCGCTGCGCGGATTGTGGCGCGAGGTGCGTGCGGTGCACGGCGACGACGAGGCGATCAGCGGGCGCAACGTCAAGCTCGGGCCGGGCGGCATTCGCGAATGCGAGCTCGCCACGCAGGCGCTGCAACTGGTCTTCGGCGGCCGTGATCAGCGCTTGCGCGGGCGGCGAACCATGCCCATGCTCAAGGCGCTCGCCGATGCCGGCCATCTTCCCAAGGAGGCGCGCAAGCGTCTCGCCGCCGCCTATGCCTTCCTGCGCAGGGTCGAGCATCGGTTGCAGATGCGAAACGACGAGCAGACCCAGATCCTGCCGCGCGACGGCGCCGATCTCGACGATTTCGCCCGCTGGTGCGGCTTTGCGAGCGGCAAGGCTTTCGAAAGAGAATTCGCGGCGCGAACTTCCGAGGTGCGCGCCGAGGCGCAGAAGGCTTTCGGCGCGCGTGCGGCGCCGGCGCTCGAGCCGGGCGCCGCTTTCTCGAAGGAGCGGCTCGGCGCGATGGGCTTTCACCGTCCGGCCGAATCGGCGCGCCTGATCGCGAGCTGGGCCGCTCCGCCCGAGCCGGCCACGGCGCGCGGCGTCAGGGTGCGCCAGGCCCTCACCGCTCTCCTTTCCGACCTGATCGAGGCCTTCGCCGCCACCGACGATCCCGATGCCGCCATCGCGGCCTTCGACCGGACCTTCGATCGCATGGGTGCGCCGGCCGAACTGTTCTCGATCCTGTCTGAGAGCGAGAAGCTGCGCGGTCTGTTCGCGGCCATGCTCGGCTCGGCGCCTCGCCTCGCCGAAGCGATCGTGCAGCGGCCGCATCTCCTCGACATCTTCATCGATGTCCGGGCGTTCTCGGAGGCTCAGTCGCCGCGCCGCGTCGAGAGCCGCGTGGCGGCGCGTATCGCTGCCGCCGCCTCGCATGAGGAGGCGCTCGATCTGTTGCGCGATGCCGGGCGCGAGGAATGGTTCCTCGCGGGCGCGCGGTTTCTCGGCGCCGGCGGTGAGGCAACCGAGCTCGGCGCGGCCTATACGGCGGTCGCCGAGGCGTCGCTGCGCGTCGCGCTGGAGATCACGCAGAAAGGCTTCGCGGCCGAGCACGGCTCCGTTCCAGGCTCGCGCCTCGCCGTCATCGCCATGGGTCGCCTGGGCTCCGGCGAGATGACCGCGACTTCCGATCTCGATCTCATCGCGATCTACGACATGCCGAAGGGAGCTGTCGCCTCGGATGGGCGCCGTCCGCTCGACGCCGTCCTCTATTTCTCTCGCCTCACCCATCGGCTGATCACGGCGATCTCGGCACCGACCTCGCACGGGCGCCTCTATGACATCGACATGCGGCTTCGCCCCTCGGGCGGCAAGGGTCCGGTGGCGCTGCCGCTTTCGGCCTTTATCGATTATCAGCAACGCGATGCCGAGACTTGGGAACATCTCGCCATGACGCGGGCCCGGCCGGTGGCCGGCGACCCGGCCTTGTGCCGAAAGGTCGCGGCAGCGATCAAGCGCATCCTAGCCCGCGAGCGCGACTTGGCGCGGCTCACGCGGGACGTCGCTGCGATGCGCAAGCTCCTCGCCACCGAGAAGGGGAGCGATGACCAGGCGGATCTCAAGAATATGCGAGGCGGTCTCGTCGATATCGACTTCTGCGCCCAGTTTCTCGTGCTCGCCCATGCGGCGCGCCATGGGTCGCTGGCGGGCGCCTCGACGGCGGCGAGCCTGGCTGAGGCTTCGGCGCAAGGCCTGATGGCGCAGGCGGACGGGTCGACCGCCGTGAAGGCCCGCGCCCTGTTCACCGAGCTCTTGCAGCGCGAGCGCCTGCGCTCGACCGAGGCTCGGCCGGTCAATTGGAACGATGCCTCGGTCGTTCGCGACATCGCGCGCGATCTCCGCTTCCCGTCCGGAGCGGCGCTGGTGCGAGAGGTGGAGAGGCTGCGCGGCGAAGTTGCGGCGATTTACCGGCGGGTGGTGCGCGTCGATAGCGCATGATCAAGAAAAGTTGCAGACTTTTTGGATAAGATCATGCGTAAAAACAAAAAATAGGATGTCACGGCTCAATCAAAGCCGATGCCGCTCTATGTGGTTTTCGAATTTGAAGTTCCTACCGCGCGCATGCCATCCATGTGATGGGAACTTCAAATTCACCACACTAGGCCGCCTGTGCCGCGCTCCGGCTCGGCGCGATCATCGGTGCCGTCCACGCCTGGCTTTCGACCATCGTCTGCCGAGGTAAGCTCAGCGCCACCACAGTGCCGCATCCCTCGCGCGATTTGATGCGAAGGCGCCCGCCATGCAGCTCGACCAGGGACCGCGCGATGGCGAGGCCAAGGCCCGAGCCAGGGCTCGACTTCAAGGGGTCGGTATTCACGCGTTGGAACGGGAGCCCGAGATCGGAAAGCCTGTCCTTCGGGATGCCGATGCCGGTGTCGCCGATATGGATCGCGACATGGGAGGGATAGAGCTTGGCCTTGATCTTGACGGTGCCGCCTTCGGGCGTGTGGTTGATCGCATTGCGCGCCAGATGCACCAGCACCTTGACGAGGGCGCGCGGATCGCCCTCGACATCCGTGGCCGTCGGTGCCCCGACCATGAGGGTGAGCTTCTTCGCCTCCGCGGCGCCGGCGACGCTGACCGCGGCCTCGCCGATCAGGTCCTTGAGCAGCACCGGCTGCCTCTCGATGCGCCGGCGCCCGGACTCGATGCGCGCCATCTCCAGGATATCGGAGACGACCGAGAGCAGATATTGTCCGCTGCGGCGGATACCGCTGACATATTCGCCGTATTTCTCGCTGCCGAGCGCACCGAACAGTCCGGTCTCCATGATCTCCGAGAAGCCGATGATGGCATTCAGCGGCGTGCGCAGCTCATGGCTCATATTGGCCAGGAACTCGGCCTTGGCACGGTTGGCATTCTCCGCCCGCTGCCGCTGATCGACATAACGGTCGGCGAGCGCGGCGAGCTCGCCGGATTGCTGTGCGACGGCGAATCTCAAGCGCTCGAGATCGGCGAGCGTCGCCATCAGCCGCTGTTCCTTTTCGTGCAGCTCTTGCTCGGTGCGCCGGATCTCCGTCAATGCCGCGCGCATCTTGGCGCGCGCACGCTCGCCGTCATTCTTGGCGGCGCGGGTGCGCCGTCTCTGCCATAGGAAAGCGCCCAGCAGCAACAGGATGACGAGGGCGGCGATCGCCGCCAGACGGGCGAGCTGGCGTGCATGCTCGCGCCATAGCGTCAGCGTGCTCGAGGTCGGCGCGACGATCGCGACTTGACCGAGCGGCTCGGCGAGGTCGCGTATCGCCACGATGGCATCGACGCCGTCGGGCGTCATGACCCGCGCCGCGCCCGAGCGGTTCGAAGAGGCGATGTGGTCGCGCCCGACGAGCTCGGCGATGGACCTGATCTGCCGGCGAAAGCCGACGCTCGCGACGACTTGCCCCGTATGGTCGGTGACCCCGACCAGCATGTCGCCCGGCTCCGAACGGAGCGGCAACGCCGCCGCCAACAGCCTCTGCGCATCCGAGGCCCTCTGGCCGTCCTGGCGCGGCTGCGAGGGTCGCGCGGCGGCCAGATGATCGAGCCGCTCGGCGATGAGCGAGGCCGTGGCGTCGGTCCGCTCGAGCGATTGCGCCAAATGTTGCTCGCGCGCCGCATACAGGCTCACCAGCGTCTCCGCGATCACTAACACCGCGGCGAGCGTCGACAGAAGCGCAAGCACGATCAGTGTCAGAACCCGCCCCTGGCGGACAATTCGCGCCCTTCTGCTGCTCGCCGCCCGCCCCGAAACACTCGCGTGCAAGGGCGGCACGGCCGCGTCGAAGCGCGCCATGCTCTGGCCTCCGTCGGACAATGAAAGGATTCTTCAGCGGGGAAATACGCGCAACGGCCCCCGAATCACTTTCATTCGAATCTTCCGAAGACTCCTTGTCCAGCACTAAATGCGTGAGCGCGTGCATTTTTCTGGACAAAAATAGAACAGATTCGTGGCGCGCGACAAGCAGGTGACACTTGGGAATACTTGCGCCGCCGAGGATTCGTCGGGTTGCCGCCTTGATTTGGCCCGTATCGAAACCGGCGACGCTGAGCCGCTCTCAGCGAATTTGGCTGTCGGGCGACAGGAATCTGACGATCTCGGCCGCGATGCATTCTGCTGCCTCGGCCGCACGCAGAGCGCTGATGCCCGCATGCAACACGAAGCGCAGCCGGGAATCGCCGTAGCGCGACGCTGCGACGCCGCGGCCCTTCAGACTGGAAATCAGCGCTTCGGTATGTTTGGGCGACGACAGGTCGAGCATCACGATGTTGGTCTGCGGCTTGGTGATCGACACGGATCCACCGAGGCGCCTGTCGAGAATCGCCGCGAAGCAGCGTGCGGATTCGTGATCGGCCTCGGTCCGAGGCCGGAAATTGCGAGCAGCGATGATCGCGGCGGCGGCGAGCATCCCGACCGGACGCCACAAGCCGCCGAACATCTTCTGGACACGCGCGGCCTCCTCGATGAACTCCTTGCTTCCCATGAGAAGCGCTCCGGCCGGAGCGCCGACAGCTTTGTTGAGACTGGCCGTCAGGCTGCTCGCGCCGCGCGCGACTTCATGCAGTTGTGTGCCCGAGGCAACTGCCGCGTTCCAGACCCGCGCACCGTCGACATGGATGGGCACATTGGCGGAGCGGCAGATGTCAACAAGCTCCGTCATCCAGCGCTGCGGCATCACCGTGCCACCCGCTCTATTATGTGTGTTCTCCAACCACACAAGGCATGTTTTTCGGCCGGGGGAAGACTCGTCTTGGGCCGCCAAGGCGCGCGCCACGGAACTCGGCGCGAGATGGCCGTATTCTCCTGCGATCAGCCGCAGCGCGACCGAATTCAGCCCTGCCGTCGAGGATGCTTCGTTGGTGGCTACATGGCTTTCGCGCTCGGCGACGATCGCCTCGCCGGGAGCACACCAGACGCGGATGGCAATCTGATTGGCGACCGTGCCGGTCGGCACGAAAAGCGCGTCCTCGAATCCGAAGGCAGCGCTGAGTTCCTCCTCGAGCAGCCGTTGATGAGGGTCCTCCTTATGGCCGAAGCCCGGCGGATCGGAGGCGGCCGCGAGCATGGCCGTCAAGGCTTCCTGGGGGCAGGGCGCCAGGATATCGCTGCGCAGGTCGATCATGCTCGGCGCTCAGTCCCGAACGAGCACGGGACGGTGGAGCAAAGTCGCTCCGGCGAAGACGTATTCGATCATTCCAGGGTGGGCTACGGGCGGCAAAGGAGGTGATGCTTCGGCAAGCAACGCACTGGTCGTCGGCGCCCAAACGATCTGGATACCGTCACGGTGCAAGACCCGGTACTCGTGCCGGTGCCCGCAGGCAATCAGCGTCGTGGCGGAGCCTCTCATCAGATCCCAGAAGCGTCGGCGCGCCGCGAGAGGGATGACGGAGGAGACTTCACCGCCTTCGTCGGGGGAGATCAGGAAGGGCGGCTTGTGCATGAAGACTACGACCGGATTCCGGGAACCCGCATGCAGCGCGTCGGCAAGCCAGCTCCATTGTTCTTCCTCCTCGGCAAGACCACTGGAGAAGAGTAACGTGTTGATACCGACAAGGCGCCAGTCGCCCAATTGCTTCTCCCAGCGATCGGCGGAGTAGCGCTTGCAAAAGCTTTCGAGCAGGCCGCGGTCCGGCGCCAAAGTGGCGGGCGGTCCATCACCGATGTCGTGATTTCCCGGAACGGTCAGGAAATCGACGCCGAGTCTCGTCAATTGGCGGGCGGCGAAGTCGTGATCGCGGTTATCATGCGGATCGTCATGGACGATGTCGCCGGTGTGGACCACGAGGTCGGGCATCGTCTCGCGAATATAGCGGGCTGCCGCCAACCATCCCCTCGTCGCACCAGGATCTTCCGCCCGCATATGGGTATCGCTGATGTGAACGACCCGATGCATTGGAAGACTGTTCATCTCAGTCTCGTCATCTGGCGCCACCCACTTCGACCGCTCATGATGAGCCCCCGCGAAACCGGGCGATGAAGCTCCGGAGCTGGGAACTCTCGGGCTTGTCGAAAATGACCGAAGGTGGTCCCGCCTCGATGATCCGGCCCGAATGCATGAAGGCGACTTGGTCGGCGACGTCGCGTACGAAGGACATCTCGTGACTGACGACCATCATCGTCATGCCGCTTGTTGCGAGCTCTCGGATGACGGCTAGTACTTCGGCGACCAGTTCGGGGTCGAGGGCCGAGGTCACCTCGTCGAGCAGAATGATCTGCGGTTCCATCGCGACCGCCCGCGCGATCGCCACTCGCTGCTGCTGGCCGCCCGATAGTTGATGCGGATAATGCTGGCGTCGGTCGGCGAGACCGACACGCTCCAGCCAGTGTTGTGCAATGTCGGTCGCCTCGGCCTTGCGGCAGCCGCGCACCCGACGCAGCCCGAGCGTGATGTTATGCTCTGCGGTGAGATGCGGAAACAGATTGTAGCTCTGGAAAACCATGCCGACCCGGGCGCGCTCGGCGGAGAGACGGCGGTCGCCGAAGCGCTTCCTGCTCTTGTCTTGGCCCGCATAGCTGAGGCGCTCGCCGGCGAGCCGAATCTCACCAGCCTCGTAGTCTTCGAGCGAGTTGACGCACCGCAGCAGGGTCGACTTGCCTGACCCCGACGCCCCGATGAGTGCGAGAACCTCGGCCGAAGCAAGATG
>JBIOEJ010000121.1:0-18003 GCA_044445965.1 Hyphomicrobiales bacterium | reverse complement strand
GGGATCATCGAGACCGCGATGGCTGCCCCCTCGCCGAGCTGGCCGCCCGGGATGCCGCGCTGGAAGGCGAGCGTCGCCATCAGGTGCGTCGAGTTGACCGGTCCGCCGCGTGTGATGGCATAGACGAGCTGGAAATCCGTGAAGGTGAAGATGACCGAGAAGGTCAGCACCACGGACAGCACCGGCATCAGCATCGGCGCCGTGATGTGGCGGAAGCGCTGCCAGGCGGTGGCGCCGTCGAGCATCGCCGCTTCATAGAGCGAGGGCGAGATGGTCTGCAGGCCGGCGAGCAGGCTGATGGCGACGAAAGGAATCCCGCGCCAGATGTTGACGGCGATCAACGACAGGCGGGCGGCCCAGGGCGTGCCGAGGAAGTCGATATTCGTCGAGCGCCAACCGAGCACATCCTTCAAGATATAGGAGATGATCGAGAATTGCGGATGGTAGATCCACCAGAAGGCCACCGCCGACAGTACGGTGGGCACGATCCAAGGTACCAGCACGATGGCGCGGATCAGCGATTTGAAAGGGATGCGGTGATTGAGCAGAAGCGCGAGCCATAGCCCGAGCGCGAACTTCCCGACGGTCGCCGTCGTCGTATAGAAGATCGTGTTGCCGACCGCGATCCAGAAGACCCGGTCGTCCCAGAGCGAGGCGAAGTTTTCGAGCCCGACGAAATTCCCCGCGCGTCCGATCTTGGCGTCGGTGAATGCGAGCCATAGGCCGAGACCGAGCGGATAGGTGAGGAAGACGACGAGCAGGCCGATGGCCGGCAAGAGGCAGAGGAAGATGAGGAACGGCTTCCAGTCGAACAGGCGGGAAAGCCAGTTCGACCGCTCGGCGTCATGCGCCGCGCTCCATCTTTCGGCGATATCGGCCATGACCTAACGCGAGCCGCCTGCCCGTCCCCACCCGCAGCCTAGCCTGGCCGCGCTCGGATGGGGACTGTCGGCCATGGCCCATGGCTGCATACGAGACGACGCTCTACGAGCCCTTGTAGTAGCGCTTGGCCCGCCGCTCGGCTTCAGCCGCCGCGTCCTCGGGCGTTGCCGCCCCGGTCGCGACCGAGGCCGCCATATCGACCATGATGTAATCGGCGACCACCGCGGCCGAGGCTTCGTTGATGGGTCCCTTGAAGGCGTACCAGAGCGAGTCCTTCATCGTGTCCTTATAGGCCGCGATCTTCGGATCGCTCTTCCACACATCGCTCTCCGCATAGGCCTTGAGCGGTTGCGCCCAATAGCCATAGGTGCCGGTCAGCCATTTATCGTATTGGTCGGCCTCCATCATATAGGCGAGATAGGCCTTTGCTGCGTTCGGATATTTGGTGTGCTTGAACACCATGGAATTGATGGCGAGCGCCGTCTCCGTGCCGAAGCCGACGGGTCCGACCGGCATGCGGGCATGATCGAGATCGGGGGTCATGGCGGCGATCTTCGGGTCGGTCGCATTCTTGATCGAGAAATAGAGCGACACGCCGTTCTGGGTCGCGGCGATCTGGCCGGCGATCAGCGCCTGGTTGTTCGACGGATCGAGCCAGGACTGGGTGCCCGGGATGAAGGTTTCGAAGAGGGCCTTGCCGTATTTCAGGGCCTCGATCGTCTGCTTCGAGTTGATCACGACCTTCTGGTTCTCATCGACCATGTAGCCGCCATGCGCCCAGACGAGCCAGTGACAAAACGCGTTGCCGTCGCCGACCGCGTGACCGAAGGTGAAGCCGGCCGGGTGGCCGATCTCCTTCAGCTTGCGGCACAGCTTGAGGAAGTCGTCGAGATTGGTCGGGAACTTGTCGAACCCCGCCTCCTTCACCCAGGAGATGCGATAGACGGCGGGCCCGCCCGAGCCGCCGAAGGGGATGGCGATCCAGTTATTGGTGCCGAACTTCTTGCCGTAGCGTTCGGCGAGCGAGTACCAGCCGCCATATTTCTTGCCGAGATATTCGGCGACGTCGGAGAGCTCGACCAGCTTGTCCGAATAGAGATGCGGATCATCCGTCCAGCCGAGCACGACGTCGGGCCCTGCGCCGGTATTGGCCGCTACCGCTGTCTGCGGGCGCAGATCTTCCCAGGCCGAATAATCGACCTTCACCGCGACGCCCATCGCTTTGGAGAAGCTCTGGGTGTTGGCGTTGAAGATGGTCTCGTCCGGGCCGACGAATTTCGTCGGGCGCAGCACGCGCAACGACGCGCCCTTCTCGATGTCGAGCTTCGGCGGGGTGATATTGGCAACCGGGATGGCGGCCCTCGCGCCGCTCCCGAACGTCGTCGCGGCGAGCGCGCCGACCCCCATCGCCAACGTGTCGCGCCGATTGAAGCGTTCCATCTGCATCCTCCCTGACGAGTTCTGCGATCCGCCGCTATCTGGCCGAGTGGCACACGGCGCTTGCCGGCAGTGTAGAGCATGCCCTGCGTTTGTGAAGTGCCAGGCGCGATCGGCTTCCGGATCTGCCCCGCGTCGCGGCCCTTGCAATTTTGTCGCGCAAAGACCAAGCGTGTCCGACTTGCTAATCGGATTTGGCGCGGCCCCCGCGCGCTTGTCATCGCGGAGACATCACATGGACGAACTCATCGCCAAATTGACGCAGACCGCAGGCATCGATGCGGCGACCGCTCAGAGCGCGGTCGCCATCATCCTGAACTTCCTCAAGCGAGAAGCCCCGGCCGAGCATGTCGAGCAGGCCGTCGCCGCCATCCCCGGCGCGCAGCAGGCCGCAGACCAGCAAGTCAGAGCGGCGAGCGGCGGGGCTGGAGGCGTGATGGCCGGGCTCGGCGGCCTCATGGGCGGGGCCGGCGGCTTGATGGCGCTCGCCGGCCAGTTGACCGGCGCCGGCCTCTCCATGGGGCAGATGCAGGTGGTCGGCAAGGAGCTCTTCGCCCATGTGCGCGAGAAGGCCGGGGAGGATGTGGTCGGCGGCATCGTCGCCGCCGTGCCTGGCCTCGCGCAATTCGTGTGAGAGGGGCGTCGATCCGAGCTTGACCGCGAATGACGGGAGGGGTTCCCAACAGCTCCCCGGCACACCGATGACGACGGCAACGGCCACGAGCGATATCTGGATCGAGCTCGTCGAGCGCACGCTGAAGGGCGCCTCATTCGACAAGCTCGTCTCTCGCACCGCCGACGGCTTGGCGATCGAGCCCCTTTACCGGGCCTCGAATGCGCGGAGCCAGGCGCCCTTGCGCGCGGCCGGGCGCTGGCGGCTCGCCCAGCGCCTGGACCATCCCGAACCGGCCGAGGCCTCGGCATTGGCCCTCGCCGATCTCGAGGGCGGCGCGGACGAGATCGTGCTGGTGCTCGCGGGTTCGATGACGGGGCGCGGCTTCGGCCTGGAGGCAGGCTCGGTCGAGGCGCTCGATCTCGCGCTCGCGGGCGTGAAGCTCGATCTCGTCCGGCTGCGCATCGAAACCGCGCCGTTCGACGGCCGCCCGGTCGCGGAGCGTATGCTGGAGCTCGTCGCGCGGCGCGGCCATGAGCCAAAAAGCCTCAGGATCGATTTCGGCCTCGATCCCATGTCCGACATGGCGCGCGCGGGCGGGCTGCCGCTCGCCTGGCCGGAGCTCGCGCAACGCTTCGTCGGCACCGCAAAGCTCATCAGGGACAAAGGCTTCGGTAGCTCGCTGGCGCGCATCGACGGCCGCGCCGCGCATGAGGCCGGAGCCAGCGAGGCGCAGGAGCTCGCCTTCGCTCTCGCAACCGGCATCCTCTATCTGCGCGCCTTCGAGAGCCACGGGTCGAGCCTCGACGAAGCGCGCCAGCCGCTGTCCTTCCTGCTCGTCGCCGATGTCGACCAGTTCCTCACCATCGCCAAGTTCCGCGCCATGCGCCGCCTTTGGGCGCGGGTCGAAAGGAGCTGCGGGCTTGCCGCAAGGCCGATCTGGCTCGCGGCCGAGACGGCTTGGCGCATGATGACGCGGCGTGACCCTTACGCGAACATGCTGCGGACGACGCTGGCGGCATTCTCGGCCGGGATCGGCGGCGCGGATTCGATATGCGCCTTGCCTTTCACGGCTGCGCTCGGCCTTCCCGACGCCTTCGCCCGGCGGGTGGCGCGCAATCTCCAGCATGTGCTCGTCGAAGAATCACATCTATGGCGGGTCGCAGACCAGGCCTCGGGCTCGGGCGCCTTCGAGTCCCTGACGGAGGCGCTTGCCAACAAGGCCTGGAAGCTGTTCCAGGAGATCGAGCGCGAGGGTGGCATCGTCGAGAGCCTGGCGGAAGGCAGGCTCCAGGCGCGCATCGCCCTCGTCAGGGCGGCGCGGCAGAAAGAGATTGCGCAGCGCAAGGCGCCGATCACCGGGGTGAGCGAATTCGCGCTGCTCTCGGAAGCGCCCATCGGCCTGCTGAGGCCGGCGCGCGGGCAGCCGATCGGCTCGGGCAATCCCCTCGCGCGGAGGAGCGAGCCGCTGCGCTCGATCCGCTTCGCCGAGCCCTTCGAGCGCCTGCGCGACCGCTCCGACGTCTTCCTGGCTAGGACCGGACGGCGTCCCTCGGTCTTCCTCGCCAATCTCGGCGGGGCGGCGAGCTTCACGCCGCGCCGCCTCTTCGCCAAGAGCCTGTTCGAAGGCGGCGGAATCGAGGCGGCCGAGAACGACACTCCCGCCACTTCGAGCGGCATCGTCGATGCCTTCCGAAGCTCGGCCGCGTCGCTCGCCTGCCTGTGCTCTTCGGACGAGGTTTACGCCCAGCAAGGGCTCGAAGTCGCCCGCCTGTTGAAGGAGGCCGGCGCCGCCAGGCTCGCTGTCGCCGGGCGGCCGGGCGACCTCGCCGAGCCGTTCGCCGGCGCTCCGATCGATCTCTTCGTCTTCGCCGGTTGCGAGGCGCTGCGGATCCTGACCGGGCTCTACGACGATCTGTTCGCGGCAAGGGGGTGAGGCGATGGGTTGGCTCAAGGTCGGGATCGTCACGACCATCGTCTCCGCCCTGGTGATGGTGGGGGCGATGGTGCTGCTGAGCATCCTGCAGAAAGGCGTCGAGCCGATAAGCCTTCTGAGCATCGTGCTCGTCGGGCTGCCTCTCGGCCTGATCATCGCTGCGCCCGTCTGCCTTGTGATCTTGCCGCTTGCGGACGCCCTCCTCGAGCCGCGCGGGTTCAAGCTGTTCCGTGACTTGATGATCGTCGGCGCCGTCGCCGGTGCGCTCATGCCGCTCCTCGTCATCTTCGTCCTCAAGATCAGGCCGCCCGGCATGGTCGGTACGATCACGGCGCTGCTGGTCTTGGCGGGCCTCGTCGGCGGAGCCGCTTCCGGTCTGTTCTACGCGGAGATTCTGGCGCGCCTGGACAGGCGTTGACCCGAGAGCCCGCCGATACGCTCATCAAGAGCGGAACCGCGGCCTTTCGGAACACCATCCTCGCCATGTTCAGCGCCGGTTTCGCGACCTTCGCGCTTCTCTATTACGTGCAGCCGCTCTTGCCGGTGTTCTCCGCCGATTTCGAGCTGGGCGCCGCGCAAAGCAGCCTGGCCCTTTCCGTGACGACCGGTCTCATGGCGCCGGCAATGCTGATCGCGAGCGCAATCTCCGAGATTGTCGGCCGCAAGCCCATGATGGTCGTCTCGGTGCTCGCCTCGGCGCTCCTGACGCTCGCCACGAGCCTGGCGCCGAGCTGGCCGGCGCTGCTCGTGTCGCGCGCCTTGACCGGCCTGTCGCTCGCTTGCCTGCCGGCCGTGGCGATGGCCTATGTGGCCGAGGAGATCGCGCCGCCCTCCATCGGGCTCGCCATGGGGCTCTATATCGGGGGCAGCGCGCTCGGCGGCATGGCGGCGCGGCTTGCCGCGGGCTTTCTCGCGGAGCTCGGGTCCTGGCGATGGGCGGCTGCCGGCCTCGGCGCCATGGGCCTGGTCGCGGGGGTCGTCTTCTGGCTGAGCTTGCCACCATCGCGGCATTTCTCGAAGCGGGCGCTGTCGGTGGCCGAGCTCATGACGGGCTTCGCGGCCCATCTGCGCGACCCCGGATTGCGGCTTCTCGTGGCGGAAGGCTTCCTGATCATGGGAAGCTTCGTGACCATCTACAACTATATCGGCTACCGCCTTCTGGCGCCGCCTTATGCGATGAGCCAGGCGAGCGTCGGCCTGATCTTCAGCGTCTATCTCGTCGGCATCGTCTCCTCGCCCTTCACGGGCGCCGTCGCGAGCAAGCTCGGTCTGCGCAACGTGTTCTGGGTCATGATCGTCGTCATGGGCGCGGGCGTCGCATTGACCCTGGCCCGGGCGCTCGCCATCGTCATTGCCGGCATCGCGCTTCTGACTTACGGCTTCTTCGGCGCGCATTCGATCGCCAGCGCTTGGGTCGGGCGCAGGGCCAGAGCCGCCAAGGCCCAGGCCGCCTCGCTCTATCTGTTCCTCTATTACGTGGGGTCGAGCGTGCTCGGCTCCCTCGGCGGCGTGTTCTGGCAACAAGACGGCTGGAACGGGGTCGTCATGCTCGTCGGCCTGCTGCTCGGCGCAGCCTTCCTGATCTCGCTGCGCCTCATGCGCCTGCAACCGCTGCCGCCCCAGATGTGAAGCGCGCGGTGCTTTTCCGACACATCGACGATGGTGAGCCGCCAATGTTGCCGTTCTTCGGGCTTCGGCCTAGTTAAGGGCATGCGAGCCGGCGGAAGGTGCCGCGCGCGCTTCGGTTTCCGCCATCTGTCTTCGACCAATGCCAGGAGGGCACCCATGTCGTTTTCGCTTCCCGATCTCCCCTATCCGCATGACGCGCTCGCGCCCGCCATGTCGAAGGAGACGCTCGAATTCCATCACGACAAGCACCACCTTGCCTATGTCAACACCGGCAACAATCTGCTCAAGGGCACGGAGTGGGAGAGCAAGAGCCTCGAGGACATCGTCAAGGGCTCGTTCGGCAAGAACGCGCCGCTCTTCAACAATGCGGGTCAGCATTACAACCACACGCATTTCTGGAAATGGATGAAGCCGAAGGGCGGCGGCGCCATCCCCGGCGCGCTCGAGAAGAAGATCAAGGAAGATCTGGGCTCGGTCGAGAAGATGAAGGAGGATTTCGTCGCGGCCGGCGTCGGCCAGTTCGGCTCGGGCTGGGCCTGGCTCGCCGTCAAGGACGGCAAGATCGTTGTGATGAAGACGCCGAACGGCGAAAGCCCGCTGGTGCACGGCGCCAAGCCCATCCTCGGCTGCGACGTATGGGAGCATTCCTATTATATCGATTATCGCAACCGCAGGCCTGACTACCTCAAGGCCTTCCTCGAGCACCTCGTGAATTGGGCATATGTCGAGGAGATGCTCAACAAGGCGAAGTGATTGGTCGCGAGGCTCGTTGGAACGCCACGACATCTACGCGCAAACGCCGTGCGCGCTCACCTCTCCCCTTGTGGGAGAGGTGAGGGGCGCTTCTTCCTTATCCCGCAAGCGGGAGAGGGTAGGCGCGTGACGATCAGCGCTCCGCGCCCCACGATCCGCTGATGAACATCTCCACTCAAGCTGTCCCCGGCGAGGGTCTCTGCGCCGATGATGCCGAGGGTCTGCCCGCGCTCGAGGCTCGGCTGGCGGCCGATCTGCAAGCTTTGAACCACCCGCCCGCGAATTGGGTGCCCCCGACCATCCATCCCTCGGGCAAGGTCGCCGATGCCGTGGTCATCGGCGGCGGCATGTGCGGGCTCGCGGCCTCCTTCGCGCTCGTCAGGCGCGGCATCCGTAACCTGCGCATCCTCGATCGGGCGCCGGCCGGCCTCGAAGGGCCGTGGATGACCTCGGCGCGCATGGAGACCTTGCGCTCGCCCAAGGAGCTCACGGGCCCGGCCTCCGGGCTCGGAACCCTCACCTTCCGCCAATGGTTCCTGGCGCAGTTCGGTCGCGCCGAATGGGAGCGCCTCTACCGCATCTCTCGCCCGATGTGGATGGATTACCTCGTCTGGTTTCGCCGCGTTCTCGACCTGCCGGTCGAGAACGAAGTCGCCGTCACCGCGATCGCCCCGCTCGACGGCTTGCTGCGGCTCGAGCTGCGCGGGGCCGGGGAACCTTTCGCGCTCTGCCGCAAGCTCGTTCTGGCGACCGGGCGCGCCGGTCTAGGCAAGGCGGCCATCCCGGATTTCGTCGCCGGGCTGCCGCGCCGCCTCTGGGCCCATTCGGAGGACGAGATCGATTTCGGAGCGCTCGCCGGCAAGCGCGTCGCGGTGGTGGGTGCGGGCGCCTCCGCCATGGACAATGCCGCAGAGGCGTTGGAGCACGGCGCCGCCGAGGTGCGGCTCCTGATCCGCCGCAAGGCCATGCCGCGCATCAACAAGCTGATGGGCATCGGCAGCGCCGGCTTCGTCGCGGGCTTCCCGATGCTGCCCGAGGCATGGCGCTGGCGCTTCATGCACTATGCCGGGCAGGAGCAGACGCCGGCGCCGCATAATTCGACGCTACGCGTCTCGCGCCATCCCAACGCCTTCTTTCATTTCGGCTGCGGCATTACGGGCCTGCGTCTCGAGGAGGGAGAGCTGCGCATCGATACGGTCAAGGACAAGCTCTTCCGCGCCGATTACTTGATCCTCGGCACCGGTTTCACCGTCGATCCCTTCGCCGTGCCCGAGCTGTCGCTCTACGCCCCGTATATCGCGAGCTGGGGCGAGCGGTATGCGCCGCCCGCCGACCTCGCCGATGAGGAGCTCGCGACCTTTCCCTATCTCGGCGAGGCCTTCGAGTTCCTGCCGCGCGGACCCGGCGCGCCGGCCGGGCTCTCGGACATCCACTGCTTCAACCATGCCGCAAGCTTGAGCCTCGGTAAGGTCTCGGGCGACATCCCGGCGATCTCGACCGGCGCCAATTGGCTCGCCGAGGCCATTGCGGGGCAGCTTTTCTGCCGCGATGTGGAGAAGCACTGGCGTTTCGCGCTAGACTATTCGAAGCCCGAGCTTGTCGGCGATGAATGGACCGACGCCGAAGCGGGTTGAACGCAAGGACATCAGCATGCGCCGCCGCACCTTCCTCGCTTCACTCGCCGTCATGGGAACGCCCAACGCGCTCCGCGCTCAGGACGCGGGCGGCGAAGCCGTGCTGATCGGCGTCTCCGGTCCTCTGACCGGGCAATACGCGCAATATGGGGCGCAATGGAAGCGCGGCTTCGATCTCGCCCTCGACCATGCCAACGCCCAAGGGGGCGTCAAGGGGAAGAAGCTCGCCTATGTCTTCGAGGACAGCCAGAGCGATCCGCGCCAATCGGTCGCCATCGCGCAGAAATTCGTCGGCAACCCGGCAATCGTCATGGAGCTCGGCGATTTCTCGAGCGCCGCCTCGATGGCCGCCTCGCCGATCTACCAGCGCGGCGGGCTGGTGCAGTTCGGCTTCACCAACTCGCATCCCGATTTCACCAAGGGCGGCGACTATATGTGGAGCGATGCGCCGAACCAGGCCGACGACATGCCCCATCTCGCCGAATACGCCATCAACGGCTTGGGCCTGAAGAAGCTCGCCATCCTCTATATCAACGGCGATTGGGGCCGCACCAGCCAGGAGCTCATGCTGGCCGCCGCCAAGCAGCGCGGCGCGAGCGTCGTCGCCTCGGAAGGCTATCTGCCGGAGGCGAGCGGTGATCGAAACCCGGTCTGACGGGCGCGACGAGGATGTGATCGACGAGATCGCCGGCATCGAGCCGGGCTCGCGCCTCGCCGAGCTGCGGCGCCAGCGCGCCGAGGTGTTCCGGCACAGCCAGGGCAGCCATGACGTGCTGCTTCTGCCCGCCGATCCAGGCAGCGTCAGCCGGGCCGAGCGGGCCGCCATTGCGCTGCGCGTGGCGGCCGCCGCCAAGGACGAGCGGCTCGCCGCGCATTATCGGGGTTTGTTGCGCGAGGCCGGTGGTGAAGCGCTCATCGCCTTCGTCGAGCATCCAGGCGCGGGCGGTGCCCCGGCCAGGCTGGCCGCCCTGCTCCGCCATGCCGATCTTCTCGCCGAGACGCCGCGCTACGCCGCCAAGGCCGACCTCGAGAAGCTCGAAGCCCTCGGTCTCTCCGGCCGCGACATCGTCGCCATCTCCCAGCTCATCGCCTTCGTCAGCTTTCAAACGCGCGTGCTCGCCGGATTGCGCATCCTGAAGGAGGAACGGCCATGATCGGGAAGCGGTTCACCCTGCTGCCGCTCGAATGGCGGCCCTGGCTCGAGCTCGTCGATGTCGAGACGGCGACGAAGGAACAGCTCGCCGCCATCGACGCCGCTCCCGCCGGCTCGCGGACCTCGGCCTATGTGCTGACGCTGCTTCACGACCTGCCCTCGCTCTCCGAGCGCTCCCCCCTCTTCAACAGCGCCATGTACGCACCGCGTGGCTTGCCGCGCGCCGAGCGTGAGCTTTCGACCGTCATCGCTTCGATGGTAAATGGCTGCATCTACTGCGCCTCGGTGCATTCGCGCCGTTTCGCGGAGCTCACCAAGAAGCCCGAAGTGATGCAGGGCCTGTTCGAGAAGGGGCTCGAGGCTGGGCTCGAGCCCCGCCTGCGCGCCATCGCGGATTTCGCCGAGAAGCTGTCGCGTTCGCCGAGCCGGATGACGGCTGCGGACCTCGAGCCGCTGCGCCAAGCCGGCCTCGACGATCTGCAGCTTCTCGATCTCATCCACGCGACGGCGATGTTCGCCAATGCCAACCGGCTGATGCAGACGCTCGGCGAGTCCGTACCGCCTCAACCGCTCGAGGGATGAGCCAAATCGCGGAAACGCGACGGCGCGGCATCCCGGCTCCGGAGCAGCGCCGGAAAGGCATCGCTTGCGAAAAAGCCATGTTCCTTGGGCCGTGTCGCGCCCACGGGATCCCGCGCGTCCGGACCACCATCGACATAGCCCGGGTGGCACATGACGAGATGGCGCTCGCCGGGCGAGCGCAAGAAACAAGCGAAGTCGGCCGCATAATCGCGGCGCGGGTTGAACGGGACGATGCCGGCAAAGCCCGCATTCGCCGCGATCGCCCTTGCCTGCAGCGCATCGCCGAAGCCGCGCGCCAGCCTCGCGATCACCATGGCCTTGCCGGCGCAGAGCCGCCGCGCCGCGATCGCACGGAAGCGGTCCGCCGGATCGCGCACATAGAGCCGCCGGGCAAGGCCGAGCGCCGACAGCGCCGCGTACAGCGCCTCGCGAATGCCGGGGAAGGCATGCACATGCTGGTGCCCGTCGAGGAAATCCGGTTCGCGCCCCATGGCGCGCGCGAAGGCATCGATCTGGCGCTGGAACTCGTCGGAGATTTCCGCGGTCGGCAGGCGGCCCCACAACGCCCAGCGAAGCACGCGTCCCAATGCCGGCAGTTCGCCGCTCGGCGCGAAGCTCGACATGACGCCGAGCGGCGAGCCGCAGGTCAGGTTGAGATGCACGCCGAGATCGACCGCCCCGCCGAATTGCCGCAAGCGCGGGGCGGCAGCGAGCCAGTTTTCGCGGTTGGTCATCGCGCTCGTCGCGCTGATGCGGTTACGACGCAAGAGGTCGAGAATCGCCCCGCTCACCCCCTCGTTCAGGGCGAAGTCGTCGGCGCAGAGGACGAAGCGGAGCATGGCTTACGATGGCGTCGCGCAACATCGAGCGAGGCGCAAACGGCGCGCCATGCTTACCGCAGGAAATGGCCGGGGTGACCCCCGGCCACGGCCAAGATCACCTGGCAAACGCGGCTGGCGCGATCAGCGACGCTTCTTGCGCTGCTGCCCGAGGCCCATCTGCTTGGCGAGCTTCGAACGCGCCGCCGCATAATTGGGAGCCACCATCGGGTAGTCGGCGCCGAGATTCCATTTCTCGCGATATTGCTCGGGTGACAGCGCATATTGCGTGCGCAAATGCCGCTTCAACGACTTGAACTGCTTGCCGTCCTCGAGACAGATGATGTAGTCGGGAGTGATGGATTTCTTGACGGGAACAGCGGGTTTGGCGGCTTCGGCCGGGGCTGCGGCTTCGCCCGTCGTCACACGCGTCAAAGCGCCATAAACGTCCTTGATGAGGCTCGGAAGTTCGCCTGAGGCAACGGAATTGTTGCTGACGTAGGCGGATACGATGTCGGTTGCGAGCTCAATGAACTGCGCTGCCCCCTCGGTTGTGTTCATCTCAATCTAGCCTTTCTGGATCAACGTGTTGGACAAGACAACGCCCCCCGCATCAACGGCGTTCGCCGACAGAGATTTGCGAGGCTTGTCCGGTTCCGCCCGCATCGACTTCACGGGCGCGCGGCTTCCGATTCGCATTGAGCCACTGACATCGCTCTAATCTGTCTCTTCAGTGATTTCAAGTCGAATTTCAGCATTCGGCGCAAGTATCGGGGCGGCCATGGCCATCCAAAACTTAATTCGCGCCTAGTGCGACGCTACACGCCTTTGAAATTCGCATGCCTCGTCATACTTTGACGCTTGGCTACATTTGGCGGTGAAGGACTGCGGTATGATGGCGAGGAGCGGGAATAGCCATGACCGGGGCCGAGGCGAGCCGGCGCCTCGGGGGGCGGCGTGAAGGCGCCGGTCGGGTTGGCGGTTCTCCAGGCGCCTCCGACGGCGACGATTACGCACGAGACGACAATTCACGGCGTCGTCATCCGCGACAATCATGCATGGCTGAAGGCGCCCAATTGGCGGGAGGTGTTGAAGGACGCCTCGGCATTGCCGCCCGACATCCGCGCCCATCTCGAAGCGGAGAACCGCTATGCCGCCGCCTTGCTTGCTCCGCTCGGTCCCCTGGTCGAGCAGTTGGAGGCCGAGCTGCGGGCCCGGATCGAGGACGAGGACGCGACCGTACCGGTGCCCGATGGCCCCTTCGCCTATTATCGCCGCTGGCGCAGCCGCGCTCAGCATCCCTGCCTGGTGCGCCGGCCACGGGCAGGCGGCGAGGAGCAGCTGCTCGTCGACGGCGAAAGGCTGGCGAGGGGTCGACGCTTCTTCCAACTCGGCCCGGCGAGCCATTCGCCGGATCATCGGCTCGTCGCCTATGCGGTCGACGAGGCGGGCTCGGAGTTCTTCACCATCAGGCTGCGGGATGTGGCCCGCGGCTGCGATCTCCCCGATACCATCCTCGACGCACGCGCCGACGCGGTCTTGAATGCGCGCGGAGATCCGGTGGTCTGGGCCGCCGATAGCGGCTCCTTCTTCTATGCCAGGCTCGACGACAATCACCGCGCCCGCTCGATCTGGCGCCATGTGGTCGGCGCGCCGGCGCAGGCCGATACGCTGGTCTTCGAGGAAACGGCGCCTGGCTGGTTCGTATCGGTGCACCGCGAGCGCCAGGGGGCGCATGCCTCGATCGCGGTGCGCGACCATGAGACCTCCGAGGCTTGGATTCTCGATCTCGCGCGGCCGCAGGCGCCGCCGCGCCTGGTTGCGGCGCGCGAAGCAGGCATCCGCTACGAGGTCGAGATCGGCCATGACCGCCTCTTCATTCGCACCAATCGGGGCGGTGCCGAGGACTTCAAGATCGTCGAGACCGCACTCTCGTCTCCTGGGCGCGAGAATTGGCGCGATGTCGTGCCGCATCGGCAAGGCGTGATGGTGCTGCGGCACGCGCTCTTCGCGCGCCATCTCGTTTGGCTCGAGCGCGAGCACGGCCTGCCGCGTATCGTCATCCGCCAGCTTTCGAGCGGCGCCGAGCATGCTGTCGCCTTCGACGAAGAGGCCTACGCGCTGACGCTCGATGCCGGGGAGGAGTTCGACGCCGACATCATGCGCTTCACGATTTCCGCGCCGGCCCGGCCGGCCGAGACTTACGATTACGACATGGTCAGCCGTAAGCGGGTGCTGGTGAAGCGCCAGCTCGTCCCATGCGGCCACGATCCGAAAGCCTATGTGGTGCGGCGGCTGTTCGCCGATGCATCCGATGGCGAGACGGTCCCGGTGACCGTGCTGCACCGGCGTGACCTCGCGCTCGACGGGACTGCGCCCTGTCTGCTCTATGCCTACGGCGCCTACGGTTCCCCGGTGCCGGCGAATTTCATCGCCCATCGCTTGTCGCTGGTCGATCGCGGCATGATCTACGCCATCGCCCATGTGCGCGGCGGAACCGAGAAGGGCTGGCGCTGGTACACGCAGGGCAAGCGCGCCGAGAAGGAAAACAGCTTCCAGGATTATCTCGGCGTCGCGCGCATGCTGATCGAGAAGCGCTACACCGCGGCAGGCCGCATCGTCGCCAATGGCCGCAGCGCCGGCGGCATGGTGGTCGGCGTCGCCGCCAACCGGGCGCCGGAGCTGTTCGCCGGGATCGCCACCGAGGTGCCCTTCGTCGACGTGCTCGCCACCATGCTCGACGCCGATCTGCCCTTGACGCCGCCCGAATGGCCGGAATGGGGAAATCCGACCGTCGATGAAGGCGCCTTCAAGACGATATTGGCCTATTCGCCGGTCGATAATGTCAGGCCGCTTCCCTATCCGGCGGTCCTCGCCGTCGCCGGCCTCACCGACCCGCGCGTGACCTATTGGGAACCGGCCAAATGGGTCGCCAAGCTGCGCGCCAACTCGGTTTCGGGCAAGCCGGTGCTGTTGCGCACCGATATGAGCGGCGGTCATCTCGGAGCGCCCGGCCGCTTCGACCGCCTGTCGGAATTCGCGTTGATCTACGCCTTCGCCCTGTCGGTCGCGGGCCTTGCCGGCAAGCCCGCGGAGCTCGCCTGACGAATTTCGGCCGCCGCTGCCGGCTCGCGCAGCCATGACGATCGCAAGGCCCTGACCAGCCGCTGGAAGCCGGCAATCTGCTGGCCGAGCCAGGAGCGCTCGTTGTCCGCGTCGATATCGGGATCGTCGACGCCGCAGGGGCGCGGCTGCTCGCCATAGAGGGCGGTGCGGAACACGATGTCCCAGACCGGCAGCACCAGCGCGAAATTGCAATTGTAATTGATGGCGTCCTTCGGGTCGGCGCGCATATGGTGCAGCCGGTGGAAGAGCGGATCGACCAGCACCTTGTCGATCAGCGGCCCGAAGCGGATACGCACATTGGCGTGCGAGAAATTCTCGACGAGGCGGCCCATCAGGATCAGGATCGCGTATTGGCCGGCCGGCACGCCGATGATCAGCGCGACGCTGCCCACGATGACCGCTTCGAGCACATCGTCGATCATGTGGTTGCGGTCATCGGTCCAGCAATTCACCTGCCGCTGGCTGTGATGCAGGCTGTGCAGCGCCCACCACCAGGGCAGCGCATGCTGCAGGCGGTGGATCACATATTGCGTCAGATCGAAGATCGCGAAATACAGCGCGAAGAGGATGAGCGGCTTGTCCTTGAGCCAGGGCAGCAAATCCTCGACGAGCGTCGTGTCGCCGCCCGAGATGCCGAGCTTCTCGCCGATCCAGTTGCTCGCCGGCAGCAGCAGCACGAAGGTGAAGAGGGGGACGAGCCCGAACTCCTTCAGCAGGGTGTAGATGAGATCGATGCGCGTCAGCTTGCGGTCGGGCCAATGTTCCCGCGGCACGATGCTTTCGAGAGGGCGGAACACCAGGCCGATGATCGCGATCTGAATCGCATTGATCATGAAGAATTCGGCGATCTCGGCGGGATCGCCCATATATCCGGCAACGCCGATAGAGGCGAAGAATGGCGTCAGCAGGCCCGATGCCAAGCCATCCTGTGTCCCCGACCAAAGCTCGGCGAGAGCCTGCATGAGCACCTCGGTACCGCAGGGCCGCCAGGCGCGGCCAACGGGGGCTGATTACGACAATGGCGCCGCCGCGCCAATACCGCGGTGCGGAAGGTGGGTGCGCGTCTCCATTGCCAGGCGAGCCCATCCGGGCCCGGATGTTCGTGCCGCTCGTCGGCTTGCCGCGGCGGCGATCAAGCCGCCGAGCTTTCGAGATAGATGCGCACCTCCTCCATCGAATGGAAGCGCTTCGTACCCTGAGGGGTACGGGCCTCGATAGAGCCGTCGGCAAAGACCACGAAGGTCGTGTCGCCGACGCTGAAGCTGCGTGCCGGCTGCGAGTCGTCTGGCGCTCGTCTCTCATGTCCCACTACGGCTTTATTTTCGGCGGCGTCCGGCACGGCAAGAGGTGGCGCCACCGCGTGCCTGTGGTCTGCCGGCGGCGGGGCCGGAGTTTGCCTGGGCGGCGCAGGCTCGGCGCTCGTCCGGGCAGGGGCGACTGGCTCGAGCCTCGCCGGAAAAGGTGAGGCCTGAGCGGCCTCGACCTCGATCGGCCTTGCCGATGTGACCGCGCCAAGCGCGCGCTCGATGGCCCGGCGCATGCGCCTCGTCTCGGCCATCAGCACCGCCAGCGCCAGGCACACCAGGCCGCCCGAGGCGAAGGCAGCGCCTGCGATCACCATGGTCCAGCCCCGTTCCAACGGCACGAGCGGCCAGCCCATCGCGATGGCGCCGCCCCCGGCGACCATGGTCGCCAATCCGAGCAGCGCGAAGATCCAGCTCATCAATCAACCTTGCCCATTACGCCGGACGCCTGTTCACGTCGGCTAGAAGCCTAGGCAGCGGGAAGGGTCCAGTCGACCGCCGCGCCCACCTTGCATCATCGTTATCGCACGGGACAAACTGTCAAAAATAGGGCGATGCCTGATTTCGTAAGAGGTCTCATCACTTGTAGTGATGGCCTCGCGACCCCGATCGGTCGCCGGTTGCGCTTCGGGCGAGCGGAACGACAGGCGAGACACCTTGGGATGGTTGCAAACTCATATCCCCTATCGTAAGAGCCGGTCGGAGAAAGCCTGAACGATCCCGGTTGGATGCGGCCGGTCAGTCGTGCAGCCGTAGCTCAGTTGGTTAGAGCACCAGATTGTGGATCTGGGGGTCGGTGGTTCGAGCCCACTCGGCTGTACCAAGTTTTTGAATGACCTGACAAAATAGCCAACGTCAACCCGAAGACGCTGAAAACGAACCCCGCCGTCCCAACGGATCGCCACATTACCGGAAAGCGCGCAGGAACTCTCCGCAACAAGAGGCATCCAAACTCATTGGACCGCTTCCTCGTCGCGGCCAATCTTGCGGCTCGCGTGCTGCTCCCCTAGCATGGCAGCGAGTGTGTTCTGCCTTATTCTATCGACGCAACAGGCCTCGCTTCGTCACATCGCGAGAGCGCTCTCTTTCGGGATTCGCCGATGGCTACGAGAAACATCAACATCGATGCCGCGCTGGCCGAGGCGCGCGAACGGTTCGTCGAGCGCAATCCCAAGAGCAAGGCCGCTTATGCGGAGGCCTGCTCGGCGATGCCCGGCGGCAATACCCGCACGGTGCTGTTCTATGCGCCGTTTCCGCTCGCCATCGCCGGCGGCGCTGGCTGCTTCCTGCGCGATGCGGACGGCCATGAATATCTGGATCTTCTCGGCGAGTACACGGCAGGGCTCTACGGCCATTCGCATCCGATAATCCGTGCCGCGATCGATCGGGCGCTCGATGGCGGCATCAATCTCTCGGGCCATAATCTCCTCGAGGCGAAGCTGGCGCGGGTCGTCTGCGACCGGTTTCCATCGCTCGATCTGATCCGCTTCACCAACTCCGGCACGGAAGCGAACCTCATGGCGCTGGCGACCGCCACGGTCGCGACGGGGCGGCGCAAGATCCTCGTCTTCGACGGCGGCTATCACGGCGGCGTCCTGTATTTCGGCGGCGGCGGAGCGCCGGTCAACGCACCCCATCAATTCGTGGTCGGACGCTACAACGACGCAGCTTCTTCGCGAGAGCTGATCGAGCAGCATGGGTCCGAGCTTGCCGCGATCCTTGTCGAGCCGATGCTCGGCTCGGGGGGCTGCATCCCGGGCGACCGCGATTTTCTGCAAACGCTGCGCGAGGGCGCGACCCGCTGCGGGGCCGTCCTGATCTTCGACGAAGTGATGACATCGCGTCTGTCGCCGGGCGGGTTGCAGGAGGCGCTCGGCATCATCCCCGATATGACGACGCTCGGGAAATATATCGGCGGGGGCATGTCCTTCGGCGCCTTCGGCGGACGCGCCGATTTGATGGGCCGCTACGATCCGCGTCGTCCGGACGCGCTGCCGCATGCCGGCACTTTCAACAACAATATCCTCACCATGTCGGCGGGGCTCGCCGGCATGACCGAGATCTTCACGCCCGAGGCCGCGCGGCGATTGACGGCCTTGGGCGAGGATCTGCGGCGCCGGCTGAACGCGCTCGGCG
>JBIOEJ010000120.1:0-18009 GCA_044445965.1 Hyphomicrobiales bacterium | reverse complement strand
CTCGCCTATGATCTCGCAATCTGCCTCAACGCCTGGTGCTTCGAGCCCGACTGTTCCTTCAATCTGACCAAGGGCCAGGCGCTGCTTTCGGGCTATGGGAGGCTGCGTCCGCTCGCCGAGGCGGAAGCGCGGGCGCTGCCGCTGCTGGCACGCGGCGCGGCCCTGCGCTTTCTCCTGACGCGTCTGGTCGATTGGCTGAACGTGCCGCCGGGCGCTCTGGTCAAGCCCAAGGACCCCATCGAATATCTGCGCAAGCTGCGCTTCCACGAGCGTGTCGCGAGCGCCGCCGAATATGGCCTTATCGCATGAGCGGCAAGGTCGTGATCTTCACCGACGGCGCCTGTTCCGGCAATCCTGGTCCCGGCGGCTATGGGGCGATCTTGCTGGCGGGCGGGCGCCGCAAGGAAATCAAGGGCGGCGAGGCCGACACCACCAATAATCGCATGGAGCTGATGGCGGCGATCTCCGCGCTCGAGGCGCTCAATCGTCCCTGCGCGGTCGAGCTGCACACGGATTCGCAATATCTGCGGCTCGGCATCACCGAGTGGCTCGCGAACTGGAAACGAAATGGCTGGCGCACCGCGGCGAGGCAGCCCGTCAAGAACGAGGATCTGTGGAAGCGCCTCGACCAGGCGGCGCAACGCCACCGCATCGAGTGGCGCTGGGTGCGCGGCCATGCCGGCCATGCCGAGAACGAGCGCGCCGACGAGCTCGCCCGAGAAGGGCTGAAGGAGGCGAGCCCATGAGCCTCGACGGCAGGGACGACTTCGAAAGGCGCCTCGTGGAGGGCGCGCGCGAGGTGGAGCAGGCGCTCGACGCTATCCTTTCGAGGGATAGGGTCGACGCTGAGGACGGGCATGCCTGGCCCGACCGGTTGCGCGCCGCCATGCGCCATGCCGTGCTGGGCGGCGGCAAGCGGTTGCGACCGTTCCTGGTGACCGAAACGGCGCGCCTGCTCGGACGCAAGGATGGCGGCCCCCTCGTCGCCGGTTGCGCTCTCGAATTGCTGCATTGCTATTCGCTGGTGCATGACGATCTGCCGGCGATGGACGATGACGAGCTGCGCCGCGGTCGGCCGACCGTCCACAAGGCCTATGACGAGGCAACGGCCATTCTGGCGGGCGATGCCCTGTTGACCTTGGCTTTCGAGGTCATGGCCGGCGAGCAGGTCGACCCGCGCGCCGCCAAGCGCTCAGCCCTTGTCGGGGCATTGGCGCGGGCCGCCGGCGCCGCCGGCATGGCGGGCGGCCAGATGCTCGACCTCGCCGCCGAGAGAAGCGCGGCGTGTCGCGAGCCTGCGCCCGGCGAGGCTGCCATCCGCCGCTTGCAGGCGATGAAGACCGGCGCCTTGCTCGCCTTCGCGGTCGAGGCCGGCACCGTTCTCGGCGGCGCGTCGAAGAGGCAGCGCGACAGCCTCGCGGCCTACGGGCGCGCCCTCGGCGCCGCCTTCCAGATCGGCGACGACATCCTCGATGTCGAAGCGACGGCGGCAACGCTCGGCAAGGCGACCGGCAAGGACGCCGCCAAGGGCAAGGCGACGCTGGTCGCCGCGCTCGGCCTCGAACGGGCGAAGTCGGAACGCGATGCGCTCGCCGGCCGCGCCGTCGCTGCCCTGTCGGGCTTCGACCAACGTGCCGATCTCTTGCGGGCGGCGGCGCGGTTCACGGTCGAGCGGCGCGCCTGAAGAAGCCCTCATGAACGGCTGGATCGCGGGCGTCGATGGCTGCCGCGCCGGATGGATCGTGGCACGCCAGCCGATCGGCCCTTCGCGACGGATCGACATCGCCATCCATCGACACTTCGAAACGATCCTGGATCCGGCCGATCCGCCGACCATCGTCGCCGTCGACATGCCGATCGGCCTGCCGGCGCGGATCGGTGCGCAAGGGCGCGGACCGGAACAGCAGGTGCGCCCGCTCCTCGGAGCGAGACGAGCCTCGGTCTTCGCCATCCCCTCGCGCGGCGCGGTCGAGGCGCAAGATTACGCGTCGGCCTGCGCCATCGCGGCCGCGACCTCGGATCCGTCGCGCAAGGTCTCCAAGCAAGCCTTCATGCTGTTCCGCAAGATCAGGGAGATCGATCAGTTGCTCCGCACGGCACCCTCCGGCATCGATCCGCCCTGGTCGCGGCGTGTCTTCGAGGCCCATCCCGAGCTCGGGTTCTGGCGGCTCAATGACGAGCGCCCGCTGCTGCATCCCAAGAAGATCAAGGGCCGTCCGAACCCGGACGGCTTGCGGGAACGCCAGCATATCCTGCGCCTCGCCGGATTGCCCGCGAGCGCCGTGGCGAGCGTGCCTCCGCCCGGTGCCGCGCCGGACGATCTCCTCGACGCGCTGGCGCTGCTGGGGATCGCGCGGCGCATTCTCCGAGGCGAAGCGAGGCCCTTTCCCGACCCTCCCCATTTCGATGCTTTAGGCTTGCCGGTCGCCATCTGGGCCTGAAGTTCCGACATCGAGAGCGACGCGCATTGACGTCCGATCCGATGCCGTTGCACCTTGTCTTGCGCTTACCTCCGGGCGCCCGCTCCGCGATCAGGCCGAAAGCGAACGCTCATCCATCATGCCGGTAGTCCTCGAGACCACGGACGCGACGATCCGCTTCGGCGGTCATGTCGCCGTCGATCATGTGTCCTGCGGCTTCGAGCGCGGCACGCTGACCGCCATCGTCGGCCCGAACGGGGCCGGCAAGACCACCTATTTCAACCTGATCTCGGGCCAGCTCCGGCTGAGCACCGGCAGCGTGGCGCTCAACGGCGAGGACATCTCGCGCCTGTCGCCGGCCGATCGCGCCAAGCGAGGTCTCGGCCGCGCTTTCCAGCTCACCAATCTCTTCCCGAACCTGACCGTCCGGGAAAATGTGCGGCTCGTGCTGCAGGCGCGCGCCCGGCGCGGCTTCGACCTCCTCTCGATGGCGGAGGACCATCGTGATCTGATCGAGCAAGCCGACGCCGTGCTCGCCCGCATGCAACTCCTCGGCTTCGCCGAGCGCCCGGCTTCCGTCTTGTCGCATGGCGACCAGCGCAAATTGGAGGTGGCTCTGCTCGTCGCCCTCGAGCCGGATGTGTTCATGTTCGACGAGCCGACCGCCGGCATGAGCGTCGACGAGGTGCCGACCGTGCTCGATCTCATAGCGAGCCTGAAATCCGATGCCGCGAAGACCATCCTCCTCGTCGAGCACAAGATGGATGTGATCCGTGCGCTCGCCGACCGCATCATCGTGCTGCATCAGGGGCGCCTGGTCGCCGAGGGCGAGCCTAGGGAGGTGATCGCCTCGCCCATCGTGCAGGAGGCCTATCTCGGCATCACGGCCGGCGGCGCGCCCCAGGAGGCGGCCGGTGGCTAGCCCGCTTCTCGCGCTCGACGGCGTGCACACGCATATCGGGCGCTACCATATCCTGCAGGGCGTCGATCTCGAGGTGCCGGAAGGCGCCATGACCGTGCTGCTCGGCCGCAACGGCGCCGGCAAGACCACGACCATGCGCACCATCATGGGCTTGTGGCGCGCCTCCAAGGGCGCCATCCGCTTCTGCGGCGCTGCCATCGAGAAGGAGACGACACCTTCGATCGCGCGCCGTGGCATTGGCTATGTGCCCGAGAACATGGGTATTTTCGGAACGTTGTCGGTCCGCGAGAATCTCGTCCTCGCCGCCGCCAATGGACCGATCGACCGCGACCGGCTGGGCCATGTCTTCAGCCTGTTTCCGCCGCTGAAGACCTTCTTCGAGCTGCCTGCCGGCAATCTGTCCGGCGGCCAGAAGCAGATGCTGTCGATCGCCCGCGCCATGATCGAGAAGCGTCGGTTGGTGCTGATCGACGAGCCCTCGAAGGGGCTCTCGCCCTCGATGGTCAAGACCATGACCGAGGCGCTCAGCGAATTGAAGCGCTCAGGTACCACGATCCTGCTCGTCGAGCAGAACTTCGCCACCGCCGAGGCCGTCGGCGACACGGTCGCCATCATGGATGACGGCCGTATCGTGCATCGCGGCGCCATGGCGGAGCTCGCCGCGGATCGCGGCTTGCAGGAGCGCTTGATGGGACTGTCGCTCGGGGCGCATCAATGACCGTGATCGCGCCCGCCCGGGCTGGCGCGTCGGCGGCTTTATCGGCCGCTCTCGGCCGTTACGCGCCGATCCTGTTATGCGCCGTCTTGGGCCTGCTCGGCCTTGCGGCGATCGGCGCGCCGTCCACCTGGCTGACCTTGACTCTGGCGGGCCTCGCCATGGGGACCCTCGTCTTCATCATTGCCTCTGGCCTCACCATCGTCTTCGGCTTGATGGATGTGATCAATTTCGGCCATGGCGCCTTCGTCACCATCGGCGCCTATATCGGCTATTCGGTGCTCGCGGCGCTGCCGGCCCTCGCCGGCGCCTCCGATCCCTGGCTCAACCTTCTGGTGATTCTCGCCGCGGCCGGCGGCGCCATGCTGGCGACCGGGCTCCTCGGGCTCGTCTTCGAGCGCGTCATTCTGCGGCCAGTCTATGGATCGCATCTCAAGCAGATCCTGGTGACGACGGGCGGCCTCATCATTCTCCAGCAACTGGCGATCGTGGTCTGGGGGCCGGTCGCCATCCATCTCGACCGGCCGGCGCTCCTCAAGGGCGCGTTGGTGTTCGGCTCGACCATCGTCGAGAGCTATCGCATCGTCGCCGTGATCGTCGGGCTCGTCCTGCTCGCGGCGCTCAAGCTGCTGCTCGCCAAGACCAAGATCGGGCTCCTGGTGCGCGCCGGCGTCGAGGACAAGGAGATGGTCGAAGCGCTCGGCTATCGCATCCGCCTTCTGTTCATCGGGGTCTTCGCGCTGGGCTCGGCCTTCGCCGGGCTCGGCGGGCTGATGTGGGGTCTCTATCAGGAGACCGTCGATGTCGCGCTCGGCTCCGAGACGCTGATCTTGGCCTTCATCGTCGTCATCATCGGCGGGCTCGGCTCGATCGAGGGCTGCTTCGTGGGCGCGCTCCTGGTGGGGCTCGTCGCCAGCTACACCGCTTATCTCGTGCCGAAGCTTGCCCTCGTCTCCAATATCGCCCTGATGCTGGCGATCCTGATGTGGCGCCCGCAAGGGCTCTACCCGGCGGGGAAATCCCGGTGAAGGTCGCGAGCTTGCCGCATCGGCTGATCTCGGGCGACCGGCCAGGCAACGCCGCGCTGTCGGGGCTGCTGATCGTCGTCCTCGCCGGGCTGCTGCTCACGCCCTTCCTGTTCGCCGGCGCCCGCTCGCTCGAGACCGCCGCCCGCATCTGCATCTTCATCGTGCTGGTCGCGAGCTATGATCTGCTGATCGGCTATACCGGCATCGTCTCCTTCGCCCATACGATGTTCTTCGCGCTCGGCGCCTATGGGGTGGCGCTGGCGCTCGTGACGCTTGGGCCGGGCTTCGCGGCGATCGGCCTCGGCGCGCTCGCCGGCGCGCTGGCGGCGGCGCTGCTCGGCGTCGCGCTCGGACTGTTCCTGCTGCGGGTGAGGGCGATCTTCTTTTCGATGGTGACGCTCGCGGTCGCCGCGTCCTTCGCGGTGCTCGTCTCGCAGCTCTCTTTCCTGACCGGCGGCGAGGATGGCCTGAGCTATTCCCTGCCGCGCCCGCTGACACCCGCCTTCCGGCTCGTGGACGGCACCGTTCTGGGCGCGCGCCTCGATGGACGGTTGATCGCCTATTACGCGGTGTTCGCGATCTCGTTCGCGCTGTTCCTGATGATGCTGCGCGTCGTCAACTCGCCTTTCGGGCGCGTGCTGAAGGCCATCCGCGAGAATGGCTTCCGCGCCGAGGCCATCGGCTATGAGGTCGCCCGCTATCGCATGCTCGCCAATATCGTGGCGGCGGTATTCGCGGCGCTCGCCGGCGCCCTCCTCGCGATCTGGCTCAAATATACGGGGCCTGCGACGACCTTGTCGCTCGAGATCATGACCGATGTGCTGCTGATGGTCGTCGTCGGCGGCATGGGCACGATGTATGGCGCGGTGATCGGCGTCACGGTGTTCATCGTGATGCAGAACTATCTTCAGGACCTGATGAGGATCATCTCCACGACGCAGCTTCGGGTGCCGCTATTGTCCGAGCTGTTGAGCCCGGATCGATGGCTCTTCTGGCTCGGCGTGTTGTTCGTAGCCTCGGTCTACTTCTTCCCGTCCGGGATCGTGGGTTCGCTGCGGGCCTGGTCGCGGAAGCATTGATGCCCTCACGCCGAGCGCATCAGCTCCTTCAGCAACCGCGCCACGTCGTCGCGCGCTTCGAAATGCGGCATATGGCCGAGGCCGGGGAACAGATGGATCGCGATCCGACCCGGCAGGCCGAGGGCGTGGCGGGCCGGGATGATGCGGTCTTCCGCCCCGAACACGATTTTGACCGGCATGGCGAGGCGGGAAAAGGCGGATCGCACGCTGAAGGCCTGCGTTCCATCGGGAAAGACGGTGGCGGCCACATGTTCGAGCCCTTCGGCCGATCTTTCACCGCTGCGCTGTCGCAACGTCGCCTCGACGAAGGAAGGGCCGAGCGCCGAGGGGTCGCGGACCAGCTCGCCGATCCAGGGCGTCAAGCTCGCCTTGCCGCGTGCCCGGATGAAGCCGGCGAGGAACGCGCCGTTGATGTCCGGGCCGAGGCCTGCCGGCGCCACGAGAAACAGCGATCGCGCCTCGATCCCTTCGCGCCCCGCCAGCGCCGCCGCAGCCGCGGCGCCGAGCGAATGACCGGCGAGATGCATCGCCCCCAAGCCCTCGGCCGCAAGCGTGTCGGCGATGTCGGCCACCATCTCGTCGAAGCTCGCGTTCCGCCGATCGGCCGAGCCTCCATGGCCCGGCAGATCGATGCCGAGCACCGGACATTCGGGTTGCACCGTCGCCAGGAGAAGCCGCCAGGCGTTGAGATCGGCGCCGAAGCCGTGCAGCATCACCAAGGGCGTGCCTTCGCCCTGGCGCAGCCATTGGCGATGCAGCTTGACACTCGAAATCCTTGCACTGGCGGATTGCGCGGCAGGCGCCGCCGGTGCTTCGGACGGGGCGCGGAGCGAGGCGATCGCGATATCGGCTGCCTGCACGCGGCCTTTCGGCCCGGAACCAGCGACGGCGGCGAGGTCGACCAGGTTCTCGCGCGCCAATCTGCGCGCCAGCGGCGTGGCGCGTCGGGAGGCCCCGGTTCCGGCCGGCGCGGCCGCGGCGGCTCCTTCGCCCGTGGCGTCGATCCAGGCCACGACGCTGCCGACCGGCAAAATCGCGTCGAGCGTGGCGCTGAGATCGCGGATCACGCCGGAGGCCGGCGCCTCGACCTCCATCGCGGCCTTGTCGGTCTCGATCTCGAAGATCGGCTGGCCCTTGGCGACGATCGCGCCGTCCTCGACATACCAGCGCGAGATCCGCCCCTCCGTCATGTCCATGTCGACCCGGGGCAGGATGACTTCCGTCGGCATGGTCAGAGCTTGCCGCCGACGAGCTTGCGCACCGCGGCCGCGATCGTTGGAATCTGCGGCACCGCGGCCTTCTCGAGCTCGGGGTTGTAGGGGATCGGGCATTCGGCGCCGCCGAGCCGCAGGATCGGCGCGTCGAGGAAATCGAAGGCGTCGCTCTCGGCGATGGCGGCGCTCACTTCCGCGCCGATGCCGAGCGTCTTCACGCCTTCGTAGACGCAGATGAGCCGGTGGGTACGCTTGACGCTCTCCACGATGGTTTCGATGTCGAGCGGGCGCAGCGAGCGCAGATCGATCACCTCGGCCTCGATCCCCTCGTCGGCGAGCTCGGCCGCCGCGGCGAGCGAGCGGTGCACCATGATCGAGGTCGCGACGATCGTCGCGTCGCGGCCGGGGCGTCGCATCTGCGCCTTGCCGATCGGCACGGTGTAGTAACCCTCCGGCACCTCGCCCTTCATCTTGTAGAGCAGCTTGTGCTCGAAGATCATCACCGGATCGGGGTCGGCGATGGCGGCGAGCATGCAGCCCTTGGCGTCGTGCGGCGTCGAGGGTTGCAGCACCTTGAGGCCCGGCACATGGGCGAGCCAGGCCTCGAGGCTCTGGCTATGCTGTGCCGCGGCGCCGGTCCCGGAGCCGGAGGGGAATCGCATCACCAGCGGCACCGAGACCTCGCCGCCCAGCATGAAGCGGAGCTTGGCGGCCTGGTTGACGATCTGCTCCATCGCCAAGGCCGCGAAATCGGAGAATTGGAACTCGAAGATCGGGCGCATCCCGGTGAGCGCCGCGCCGACCGCGACGCCCGCCGCTCCGAGCTCCGAGATCGGCGTGTCCATCACCCGATCCGGGCCGAAGCGATGCACGAGATCGCCCGTTACCTGGAAGGCGCCGCCATAGACACCGATATCCTCGCCCATCAGGAAGACGCGCTCATCGGCCTCCATGGCGATCGCCATCGCCTCCTGGATCGCCTGGGCATAGCTCAGCTCGCGGATCGGGGCATTCATGCCCGCCTCACTCCGTGTAGACATAACGCGTGAGCTCCGCGATCGAGGGCGCGGGGCTCGCCTTGGCGAATGCGATCGCCTCGGCGATCTCGCGTTCCACATCGGCGCGGATCGCCTCGATATCGGCGCGCGAGGCGAGGCCGAGCAAGGTGAGCTCCGCCTCGAAGGCGAGGATCGGGTCGCGCGCTTGCCAGGCCTCGATCTCCTCCTTGCTGCGGTAGCGGTTGCGGTCCGAGCGCGAATGCCCGCGAATGCGATAGGTCTTGCTCTCGATCAGCGAGGGTCCCTCGCCGCGCCTGGCGCGCAGGACGGCGTCGAAGGAGGCTTGCGCCACCTCGGCGAAGCGGTTGCCGTCGACGATCACGCCCGGCATCGCATAGGCGGCGGCGCGCTCGGCCACGTCCCGGACCGCCGTCGAGCGCTCGGTCGAGGTCGACATGCCGTAGCCATTGTTCTCGCAAACGAAGATGACCGGCAGTTTCCAGATCGAGGCCATGTTGAGCGCTTCGTGGAAAGCGCCTTCGTTGTTGGCGCCGTCGCCGAAGAAGGAGATCACCACGGATTCGCGCTTCTGCTTCTTCATCGACAGCGCAACCCCGACCGCGATCGGGATGCCGCCGCCGACGATGCCGTTCGCCCCGATATTGCCCTTCGACACATCGGCGATATGCATCGAGCCGCCACGGCCCCGGCAATAGCCGTCCTCCTTGCCGAAGAACTCGGCGAACATCCGCGAGACTTGCGCTCCCTTGGCGATGCAATGACCATGGCCGCGATGCGTCGAGGTGATGTAGTCGGCATCGGAGAGCGGCATGCAGATGCCCACCGCGCTCGCCTCCTGGCCGATCGAGAGATGCATCGTTCCATGCACGAGGCCGCGCATATAGGCGTCCTCGGCGCTCTCCTCGAAGCGGCGAATGAGGTGCATCTTGCGCAGCGCGCCGCGCAGCGTCTCGGCCGGGAAGCGCCGGTAGATGGCGGGCGGGTTTTCGCCTGCGGCTTCGCTACGCCGGGCGCTATCGGACGCCAAGTCCGTCTCCCGACGCTCGATCTGCTCGACCGCCATGGGTCAACTTCTGGCCGAGGCGGCGCCGCCGCCATGTCGGATCGGCACGAAACGCGCATCGGACTGATCGAGGCGGCGGCGCGTGCGCGTCACCACCAGGCCGTCATCGGGCACGCAATTCTCGTAAGTGAGCTTCTCGCCGGCCTTGATCGCCTTTGTCACCTTCGCCGCCTCGGCGAGGCCGAGCGGCAAGGCGGCCCCATCCCGCGCCTCGATCCAGCGCATGGCGAAGCCGCGATAATCGCGCTCGCCGATCTTGCCGAGCTTCTGGCCGGGGGCGAGGTCGCGCTTCGCCAGCGCCGCGCATTCGGCGACCGGATGGTCGAGGGGCTGCATATCGGGTCGCCTGTGCATGACGGCCCGCACCGCCGAGAGCGGCGTCTCGAGACTCGTCAGATGGTAGGGCCGCAGGAGGGCGTAGCAGGGCCCTGGGCCGACCTTGAGGTCGGTCATGCGCTCGGTGACGCGGTCATGGCGCGGCTTGACGATGCAGAACACGCCGGGCGCCACGCCCTTGCCGATCGAGTAGTCGACGACGCCCGATCGGGTCAGGATGCCGCCATCGGCCTTGGTGGCGAGCACTTGCGCCAGCTCCTCGCGCGTCGCGGCTGGGCCATGCATGCCCGGCACGTCGGGGACGAGGCCAGTCGCATTCGCGACCGCGACCATCTCGATCATCGTCTTCGAGCCGTCGACGAATTCGACGAGCATGCGCGCATTCATGTTGCGCGCGCGCGCCTCGGCCTCGTAATCCTCCGGCATGGCGTCGAACTTCAACGGGTTGTTCTTGCCCTTGCCCGCCGCCACGATCTCGAAGCCGAGGCTCTGGGCAAAACCGATGAGCTCGAGGCTCGCCGCCGGCTCGTCGCCCGCCGCGCCCGTATAGACGACGCCGGCCTTGCGCGCTTCCTCCTTGAGGAAGCGGCCGATGGTGATGTCGGCCTCGACGTTCAGCATCACCACATGCTTGCCGTGCTTCATCGCCTCGAGGGCGACGAGCGTGCCGATATTGGGATTGCCGGTCGCGTCGATCACCACATCGATCCGCCCAGCCGAGCACAGCGCCTGGAAATCCTCGGTGATCGCGATCTTGCCGGCCTCGATGGCACGCTCGACCGCTGCCGCGGTTTCGGCCCGCACGATATCGTCCTTGGCATGACCGGCCATGAGCGCGGCGTCGATCGCCGCTTGCGGGCGCACCTCCGAGATCGCGCCGATGCGCACGCCCGGCATCAGCGCCACCTCGACCACGATGTCGGTGCCCATTTGGCCCGCGCCCGCGAGCCCGATGGTGATCGGCCCATGCCCCTCCGCATAGGCAGCGATCTCAGCGGCGACACCGATCCGAGCTATGCGATTGTCCATCGTCCTCCGACGACCCCAAGCGCCGCAATCCGCAGGCACATGTACATTTGTAATTCCAAATGCTGCAATGTGCAAGCGGCGCACTTTCGCAGGCGCGAGCAAAATCTGCTATTTGGTGGGGAGTGCGCAAGAGCCTACCTTCCGCCGACCGGATCTCTTGATGAGGTGCGACAACCGTGGCCATCGTCCCATCTGCGGCCATTCGACAAGCTAACGCTGCAGACGTGAAAGCCGTGCAGCAAATCAGCGCGGACGCTTACATCCCCGCGTACCAGGCTGTCGTTGGCGCTGTGCCAAAGCCCGCTTTCGAGGACTACGCGCCCCGTATCGAGCGCGGGGAGGCGTGGGTCTTGGAGATTGATGGCAAACTTGTGGGTGTTGCTATTCTGGAAGCAAAGCCAAACCACCTCCTCGTCTACAGCATTGCGGTCAGGCCGGATGAACAGCGGAAGGGGTATGGCAAAATACTCCTCCAGCATGCGGACAGGCGAGCCGTCGCGATAGGCGTCCGGGAAGTTCGCCTCTACACCAATAGACGAATGACGCAGAACATCGCGCTGTATCGTCGTTATGGCTTTGTGGAGGTAGGTGCACGTCCCCATCCAAGTCGAGTTGGCGAGATGTTAGTCGATATGGTGCGAATGTTGAGGCCAGTCTCGTCCATCTAATTTACTCGCTATGGAGCGAACAGCTTCTTGGTGGCGCGGCGCATCGCGGCGCGGCTTTCCAACGAGTCCGGCACCCACCAATTCGGCTCGCTGCCGACGAATTGATCGAAGAAGGCGATGGCCATGGATGGGTCTTCGCGGACATTTTCGCGATAGGACCACCAGATGCGCAAATCATCGGCCCCTCGGGCGAGGTTGAGCGTCTCCCCGAACTCCTGTTCGACGACGGCGCTCAGCACGCTGAGGCAATAATTGGTGTAGAGAAACCCTTCCGGCCAGAAAGCGACGATCGAGCCCTTGTCGTCGCGCGGCGCGGCATTCTCGGCGGCGGATTGCGTCGTGCGCGCCTTCACCGGGCGGGCCTTGATGAACTCGCGCAGCAGCAGTGCCGCCGCGAACAAGGTGAAATCGCGCCGGTCGAGGGCCGCAAAGGTCTTTTGCCGATTGAAGGCTTCGATCCAATTGAGAAAAGCCTCGGTGAGGCGGCGGTCGTCGATCTCGAGGACCACACCATGATGTCTCGCGACCTGCTCGGCGTCGCGGCGGAAGGATTTCTTGAACCAATTGAGATGCCGGACCTGATGCCGCAAGTCGGGCACCGCCTTCAACTCGTTGGTAAGGGTGAGCTCCATGCGTAAGCTCACGGCAGGAACGGCAAGATCTCGTCGAACTCGAACGCGAGCGCTTCGGTCGGTTCGTCGGCCTCGAGCGCGGCCGAGAATCGCCCGAAGCGCACATCGACGACCGCTTGGGCGCTCTCGATGATCTCGGCAGAGGCCGGAAGCTCGGCTTCATCCTGGACCGACGCGATGGCGGTCGCGAGCCCGGTCACGGCGAAGCAATAGGTGTTCGGCGCGGTCACGAGGCCTCGCGGCCTCGAGAGATCGGGGAAGGAGAAGTCGATCTCCTTGATCGGCCGCGTCTCCACCAAGCCGCAGGTGAGCGCCGCACATAGACGCACCCGCTCGGCGCGGCCTTCATCGGAGCCCGGCTCGGCAAAAGCTCCGCGGATCGATCGAACAAGATCGGCATGGCGCGCCAGCACGGCGTCGCGAGCGCGACCGATCACATGCTCGAAAATCAACACGTTATTGAGCCCGAAGCCATGCAGCAGCGCCTTGACGGCATGGTAATGCGCGCGGGCGAACAGGCGTTCCGCCGCTTCGTCCTGGCTCGGCCCATGACCGAAATAGGCCGTGACCGGCTGCGGGAAGGCGATATCGTGCCCGATGTCGCGCACCGGCGCGACCAGCGCCAGCGCGCCGCTCTCGACCTCGGTGAACACGCTGTCCACGAGCCTCGCTACACGGCCGCGTCCCAGCCCGTCGCGCGATCTCGCGCGGTCATGGGCCGGATTCATTCGCGCATCGCTCAGCCCCGACATCCTTGGGCGCCGCGCTTCGCTGCGGATCGCATAGCGGAGGTTTCGCACCGCATCCTTGACGGACAAGACGATATCGTCGGTCAGATGTCGCATCGTGAACCCGGAAGTTGATGAAATGCGCGTCTTTTGATCATAGCACGGCTCGCCGGGGGCTTCGACTCCCAAGCACTCCCAAACATGGCTCGAGCCTCGCGCGCGAAGCTTGCGCGGCCGCAATTTCCTTGTACTGCATCCGAATCGGCACCGGGAGTTGGCATGCGCAGACGCAAGACGAGGTCCGAGCCTGCCGCCACGACGGCGGAATCGGATATCTCGGATCACGGCTCCGGGCGTCGCTCGGCTCGCCTGAGGCTGCGCGCCGCATGGATGTACTATGTCGAGGAGATGACGCAAAACGCCATCGCCGAGACCTTGGGTGTCGGCCGCGTGACTGTCGTGCGGCTCCTCAACGATGCCCGCGCTCTGCACGAGGTGCGCGTCTCGCTCAGCCGCGACATCGCCGAGCTGCTGCGCCTGGAATTCGAGCTGCAGAGGACCTTCGGCCTGAAGGAGGCGGTGGTCGCTCCCCTGTCCGCCGTCGATGCCGACCCGACGCTGCCGATCGGAGCGGCGACCGGCGAATACATCTCCAAGATCTTGCGAAACGATATGAAGCTCGGCCTCGGCTGGGGCAGGACGCTGATCAACTCGCTTCCTTTCGTGAGCGAGAAACAGGTCGCCAATCTTTCCGTGGTGTCGCTGCTCGGGGGCATCACCAAGACCAAGCACTACAACCCCTCCGAATTCGCCTGGCAGTTCTCCCGCCTCTTCCAGGCGGATTGCTATCTGATCGCTGCCCCGGCCATCGTCGACAGCGTCGAGACGAAGCAGGCCCTCGTCGAACGCTGCGGCCTGAAGGACATTCTCGATTTCGCGCGCTCTCTCGACGCGGTCGTGGTCAGCGTTGGCGGCATGTCGGTCGACAACACGGTCTTTCGCTTCGGCTTCATCCCCGAGCACGACCGCAAATCCTTGATCGCCGGAGGCGCGGTCGGCGACCTGTTGTGCCATTATTTCGATCGCCAGGGCCGGCTCGTCGACCATCCGATCAATGAAACCGTGATGGCGGTGCCGATCGAGACCTTGACGGCGGCGCCGATGCGCATCCTCGCATCAGGGGGCGCGCACAAGACCGAGGCGATCATCGGCGCCATGCGATCCTTGCGTCCGACCGTGCTGATCACCGACGAGATGACCGCGAGCGCGGTGCTGGCGCGGGCGCGGAAGAGTGATACGAACGCGCCTTGAGACGATCGCAAACCGCGCCTCGGAGCCTCTTGCGGCGAGGCGACGTCCGGAGCCTGTCATGCCGACTACCGCCCCGCCGTCCATCTGCCCCATTCCGGCCTTCGCGGCGGCGTTCGCCCCTGACGATGCGGGGCTGGCGCGGCTCCTTCTCGGCAGGGCCGACGCTCCGCCCGCCGTGGAAGCCGCGATCGACGCCACTGCCCGCAGGCTGATCGGCGCCATTCGCGGCAGGAGCGGCGGCATCGGCGGCGTCGAAGAGGTGCTGCGGGAATATTCGCTTACGACCAAGGAGGGCCTTGCCCTCATGGTGCTCGCCGAGGCGCTGCTGCGCGTGCCGGACGCTGCGACCGCGGACAGCCTCATCGAGGACAAACTCGGCCAAGGCGATTTCGCCCATCACGAGACGAAATCGGATGCGCTCCTCGTCTCCGCCTCGGCCTGGGCCTTGTCCATCACCTCGCGCATCATCCAGCCGGGGGAGACGCCCCACAGCATCGTCGCCGGCCTCGCCAAGCGCATCGGTCTGCCGGCGGTGCGGACCGCGACCCGCCAGGCAATGCGCGTCATGGGCAATCATTTCGTGCTCGGCGAGACGATCGAGGCGGCGCTGAAGCGGGCGCGCTCGGGGGCGGGGCGGCTGGCGCGCTATTCCTTCGACATGCTGGGCGAAGGCGCCCGCACGGCGCACGATGCGGAGCGCTATCTCGAAAGCTACGCTCGGGCCATCGAGGCGATCGGGCGCGCCGCCGGCAACACGCCCCTGCCCAATCGCCCCGGCATTTCCGTGAAGCTCTCCGCGCTGCATCCGCGCTACGAGGCGACGAGCCGCGAGCGGGTGATGGCCGAGCTCGTGCCGCGCGCCATCGAGCTTGCCCGGATGGCGAAGGCCCATGACCTGAACTTCACCGTCGACGCCGAGGAAGCCGATCGGCTCGAGCTTTCGCTCGACGTGATCGGCGCCGTGGCGGCCGATGCATCGCTTTCCGGCTGGGAGGGCTTCGGGCTCGCCATCCAGGCCTATCAGAAACGGGCCCTCGCGGTGATCGACTGGATCGCGGCACTCGCCGAGGCGCTCGACCGGCGCTTCATGGTGCGCCTCGTGAAGGGCGCCTATTGGGACACCGAGGTCAAGCGCGCCCAGGAGCGCGGCCTGCCCGGCTATCCGGTCTTCACCCGCAAGGCGATGACCGATCTCAACTACATGGCTTGTGCCGAGAAGCTGCTGTCGCTGCGCCCGCGCATCTATCCGCAGATCGCGACCCATAATGCGCTCACCGTCGCGAGCGTCTTGCAAGCGGCGGGCGAGAGGCGCGCGAACGGCGCTCCTGGGGATGCGGGGTTCGAGTTCCAGCGGCTGCACGGCATGGGCGAGGCGCTTTACGGCGAATTGGGCGAATTCGCGTCGGGTGCGGCCTGCCGCACCTATGCGCCGGTCGGCGGCCACCGCGACCTTTTGGCTTATTTGGTGCGTCGACTATTGGAAAACGGCGCCAATTCCTCCTTCGTCAGCATGGCGGCCGATCCGGAGGTGCCGGTCGAGAGCTTGATCGAGCGGCCGGCCACCCGCCTCGGCCGCGCGTCGCGGGCGGCGAATCCGCGTTTGCCGCTGCCCGCCGATCTTTACGGGAAGGCGCGGAAGAATTCCGCCGGCGTCGAGTTCGGCCATCGCGAAAGCCTGGAAGCGTTCCTCGGCGAGGCGCGGCAGGCGGCGGAGGGCAGCTTCCGCGCCGCGCCGCTCATCGACGGCAAGGCGGCGGCGGGCGCCGCGCGCAGCCTCGAAAGCCCGATCGACGGCAAACTGGTCGGGCGGGTGGTCGAGGCCGACCGAGCGGTCGTGGCGCGCGCCATGGAGAGCGCCCGGCGCGCCGCCCCATCGTGGGACGCAACGCCTGCGAAGGATCGCGCCGCCTGCCTCGACCGCGCCGCCGATCTCATCGAGGCGCGACGCGGGCGCTTCACCGCGCTGCTGCAAGTCGAGGCCGGCAAGACGCTCGACGATGCGCTCGCCGAGATCCGCGAGGCCGTCGATTTCTGCCGCTACTATGCGCAGCAGGCGCGCGCCGCCTTCGCCGAGGACGAGGCGCTGCCGGGGCCGGCGGGCGAGGAAAACCGGCTTTCCTATCGCGGACGGGGCGTCTTCGTCTGCATCAGCCCCTGGAATTTCCCTCTGGCGATCTTCACGGGCCAGGTGGCGGCGGCGTTGGCTGCCGGCAATGCCGTCATCGCCAAGCCCGCCGAGCAGACGCCGCTCATCGCCTATGAGACGGTGAAGCTGTTGCATGAGGCCGGCGTCCCGGCGGGGGCGCTCGCCTTGGTCACGGGAGCCGGCGATATCGGCGCGGCGCTCGTCGCCCATGAGGCCGTCGCCGGCGTCGCCTTCACGGGCTCGACCGAGGTCGCCCGCCTCATCAACCGGGCGCTCGCCGGCAAGGATGGGCCGATCGTGCCGCTGATCGCCGAGACCGGCGGCATCAACGCCATGATCGTCGACGCGACCGCGCTTCCCGAGCAGGTCGCGGACGACGTGGTGCTATCGGCCTTCCGCTCCGCCGGCCAGCGCTGCTCGGCATTGCGGCTGCTTTGCCTGCAGGAGGAAGTCGCCGAGCGCATGCTGGAAATGGTGATCGGCGCCGCGCAGGAGCTGAAGATCGGCGATCCCCGCGACCCTTCGGTGCAGATCGGCCCGGTGATCGACACCGACGCCAAGCACAAGCTCGACGCCTATACGGCGCGCATGCGTTTCGAGGGGCGGGTGCTGCATGCCGGCAGCGCCCCTGCGGCCGGCACTTTCGTCGCGCCTTCCGTCATCCGCCTCGATCGTGCCGCCGACCTCGAGCAAGAGGTGTTCGGGCCGATCCTGCATGTGGCGCGCTACAAGGCTGGCGGGCTGTCGCGCCTGATCGGGGAGATCAACTCGACGGGGTTCGGCCTCACCATGGGGCTGCATTCGCGCATCGACGACACGGCGCAGAGCCTGCGCAAGCTCTCCCATGCGGGCAATCTCTACATCAACCGCAACATGATCGGGGCGGTCGTCGGCGTGCAGCCTTTCGGCGGCCACGGCCTCTCGGGCACCGGTCCGAAAGCCGGCGGACCCAACTACCTCAAGCGCTTCGCCACCGAACAAGTCGTCTCCACCAACACCGCCGCGGCCGGCGGCAATGCGAGCCTCTTGACCATGGAGGAGTGAGAGGAGGCGCCCGCGCGCTCCTCCTCTCCGGCGAGCCGAGCTCGCTTTCGCCGGGCCACGATCCACGCTACGCGTTGATGCGCGATGTTGCCCTTCTAGGGGAATTCAACTATGATCGCCTCTGGAGTTTCGTGCGGTTTCCGCCGCGGTTTTTTTTTTGACACGGTGAATCTGGATGCGATGCGGCAGTCTCGCACGCCCGCGGTCCGACAAGGCGCCGGCGCTACCGGGACCGCAGGCGTCCCGCCCGCATCGGCACCCGCGCTTGCGGGAGGCGTCTGCGGTCCACTCCCGCGCAGTCCCAAAGCCCGACCTTGCTCGCCCAACAAAATACGCCGCGTCCTGCTCTTGCAGATCGTGCGGAAGTGAAGGCCTGGAGCATGGAAAGGCGACGAAAACTATACTCGAAGCGCGCTTGACGGGCTTCTAAACGCCGATTTTGTCCTTTTCTTTCCGCGGCTTATCGCTCTCCCTGGGTGCTTGGGCCTGCAAAATCGCGTAACGAGGCTTTCGGAATCAACATTCCTCAACGTGCGCCGGGAGATCGGCAAGGAGTAGGTGGTGAAAGTCCACTACGATGAAGGAGTAGCGACCCACATCGGCCCCGAGCCGTGCGCAGGCGTCCGCGAGGGCGTCGGCGAAGCGTCGGTAGGGG
>JBIOEJ010000119.1:0-18186 GCA_044445965.1 Hyphomicrobiales bacterium | reverse complement strand
GCAATAGCCCGGCAGCGAATTGGCTCTTCCCGGCGCCGGGCTCTGACCCTCGCGCCTCACCGCGCGACGACAACCGCCCTATCCGGGAAGGAGAGCTGATCGCGGTCGCGCCAGCTCGGATGGACGTAGTTGATCTCCATCAGGCGGCGAACGCCGTCGATCGGGCGTTTGTCGAAGCCGTGCCAGGTGTTGGGGCCTGAGACGAAGATCACGGCCGAGTTGAACTCCGCCGCGCTTCTGCCGACCCAGCGCCGCTGATCGTCGTAGATATCGGTGCCCCAATCCTTGGCTTCCGGACCGGTGCACAGATAAATGACCATCGAGAACAGCTTTTCCTTGATGTCGCGATGCGGCTCGAGCCAGGCGCCGTCGGTGTCCTGGATGTACTCCATGCGCAGATAGCCGCCCTCGACCTCGATGCCGCAGACGTCCTGGAAGAGGCGCGCGAGCGCCGGGCGCTGCATCGCCTCGGCGAGCAGGGCGCAGGCGGGAAAGCGCGACTGCAGCCGCGGGGTGAAGAAGCAGCGCTTGTCGTTGTGCCGGTCGCGCACCCCGTGGCAGTCGTCGATGACGGGCGGGGCGATCGGCAGGGTGAGGATGCCGACGCACATGCCCTCCGGCAGGACGTCGGCGAGCAGCCAGTGGCGGTAGGGCTTGTCGTCGCGCCGCGCCTCGCTCAGCGCCTCGCCGAAATGGCGGGCGACCTCGTCGAGGGCAGGCATGGTGGGAAAGCTCATAGGATTTCTGTCCTCTTCCATGGTCGGCCGAAACGCTGCGCCCAATCGCAGACCTTGCGCAGCAGCGGCACCGATTTGGCGAAGGCGCTGACCTGGTGGCGCAGCTTGGCGGCGACGATCTCCGCCTTGTCGAGCATGGCGAATTTCGTATCGGCCTCGGTCATGCTGTTGGCGCCTTCTCGGTAGGGTTGCGGTTCCAGCGCTCAGAAGGAGGGGAGGGTCGGCGCGTCGTTGGCGGCGATGGCCATGCCCTCGACCTCGACCAGCCATTGCGGTCGGCAGACGGCGCCCTGGACGATGATCCTCGGCAGACCCGGGAAACGCTCGGCGAGACGGTCCTTGATGCGCGCGAAATCCGTCGGGTCGCGCAGATAGACGATGAGATGCATGAGATCGGCGAGGCTCGCCGCGCTCGAGCGCGGCAGCGCCTCGACATTGGCCACCGCGTGGTCGAACTGACGCAGCACGTCGCCGGGGTGGACGACCTGCCCGTCCTTGTCGATGCTCGCCGTTCCCGAGATGAAATGATGCGCGCGATCGGCATAGGCGATGCGCGTGCCGCGCTCGAAATGGACGTTGTAATCCTTGGTCGCGCACAGCCGCGCGAAATCGTTGAGGTAGGAGACCTGCCGCTGATCGAGGTCGAGGTTGGAATAAGCGTCCATCGCGACGAGGTCGTAGCGATGCGCACAGGCGCCCTCGATGCCGGTGCTGGCGATGAAATGCGTGTCGCCGGTCAGGCCCTGCTCTGCGAAGATCGCGCCGCGGCTCTCGACCATGCCCTGGTAGAAGACGTCGACGTCCTTGAGGTAGATCCAGGTGCGCACGCAATTCTCGCGTAGCGTCCCGCCTTCGCCCGCCAGCGTGCCGATGAGCTCATCGAAGACGGCGCGCGTCTGCACCGGCGGCGAGGTATCGGCGCTGTTCTCGCCGGCGCACAACCCGGTCGTCCACAGATGTCGTTGGCCGTTCTTCTCGACCAAGAGATCGTGCTTCGACAGACGCCGCTTGCTGAGTGTCGCGTCATCGGCGAGGTGATAGGCGAGGAGGGCGATCTTGGCGCCGGGTAGCGGCGCCTGCTGGACGAGCGAGACGGCAACCGGGCTGTGCGGCGTAGCGCGGATGAGCGCGCTGTCGCGGATGACAGCCGCCTGGTTCATCGCGTCGCTGATGAAGATGCGCCGGAAGATCGCCGTCTCGTCTGGGAGGTCGAGCGCGGCGCGCGCCGTTGCGTAACGCTCTTCGATCTGCGCGATCTGCGCCGCAAGGTCGAGTTCGCCTTGCGCCTCGACTGAAATGAAATGTTCCGCCCCGCCCCTCGTTCCGCCGAAGCTCTTACTCCTGGTACCGTTGGAAATATCCGTGTCCACGGTTTGTTCGCCTCGTCACTAGATGACGGCGCTGCTTGTCGGCCCTTTGTCCGGAACGTCTTTGATCTGAATCAATGTTTTTTCAGATGACGGGCGGCCGCGCCCCGCGAATGTGATTTCAATGGTGGCCGAGTTTGCACATCAGCGATGGTGGGAAGCCGGCATTCGACTTATCCGACCAGCGCGTCAGGCCCGCAGCCGGGCTACCGGCATTTTGCACCGGGATTTTGCAACGCTCAAACCATTGAAATCATATTCGCGGGGCGGCGTTGCAGAATTCTTGGAGTTCTGCACCGGTCGACCTTGACCCGTTGCGGGCACGAGACCAGAACCGCTATACGAATTCCATGACCGAGATAGCCGCATCTGTCCCGCCGAACTTGATTAAGGTGCGTCGTCTCGATGAGCATGATGTCGCGAGCTACCGCGAGCTTCGTCTGGAAGGCTTGAAGAACCACCCAGAGGCGTTCGGTTCTTCGTGGGATTATGAGGCTGACAAGCCCGCCTCTTGGTGGGCTGAGCGTCTGGAAACGAACACGTTACTCGGGGGCTGGATCGACAGTTCGTCTTTACTTGGCGTGGCTGGCTTTCGCGTGCAGGACGCCGCCAAGCTTCGACATAAGGGCGTATTGTGGGCATGTATGTTCGGCGAGATGGGCGCGGAACGGGGCTAGCCGCATCTCTCGTGCAGAGGGTCGTCGAACAGGCCCGAGGCCTTGTCGAAGAAATTTGCTTAAGGGTGGTAGCTTCAAACGCCGCTGCCTATCGCCTTTATAGCATCGCCGGCTTCAAACAATACGGGTTGGAACGGCGTGCACTGAAGATCGGCAATGAATATTACGACGAAGTGCTCATGGCCCTTCCGCTCAGCCAGCCCTGAGAACCCCCGGATCAGCCCGGCGATCTCTCGAGAAATGCCCGGCATGCCTCAATCGTGGATGATCTCGAAGCGATCGACATCGACGAGGCCCATATCGGTGATCTTCAGATGCGGGATGACCGGGAGCGGCAGGAAGGCGGTTTGCAGGAAGGGCTCGGGCAGGACGCAGCCGAGGCCCTTGGCGGCGGCGCGCAGCCGCACCAGCGCGGCGCGCACCCCCTCGAAACCCTCGAGGCTCACGAGCCCCGCCATGGGCAAGGCCAGCTCTGCGAGCACTTGTCCCCCAGCTACGACCGCGAACCCACCCTCGATCTCGATCAGACGGTTGACCGCGACCGCCATGTCGGCCTCCGAAGCTCCGACGACACAGATATTGTGGCTGTCATGGCCGACCGACGAGGCGAGGGCGCCGCGCTCGAGCCCGAAGCCATGGACGAAGCCGACGCCGATATTGCGGTTGGTCCCGTGCCGGGCGACCACCGCGACCTTGAGCGCATCTTGGCCGAGATCGATGCCCCGCCGGCCCTCGCCGTAGGGCAGCGTCATGGTCAGACGCTGCGTGATGATCTTGCCCGGCGTGACGCCGATGACGGGCGCCGTCGGGGACCGGCCATGGGCCGCGAAATCGGCAGCGGCGACGCGTGCCGCCTTGACGCTGCCGCGCCCGACGGGCTCGACCGCGCGGCGCGCGGCGAACAGCGCTTCGTCGACCAGGCGGCCACCGGCGATCACCCGCGAGACGGCGCAGCCGTCGAGATCGGCGAGGATGGCGAGATCAGCGCGATAGCCCGGCGCCACGAGACCGCGATCGACGAGCCCGAAGGCACGCGCGCCGGACACGCAGGCCGCCCGATAGGCGGCGAGCGGCGAGGCGCCGAGCCTGATCGCCGTGCGGATCATGTAGTCGAGATGGCCTTCCTCGGCGATATCGAGCGGGTTGCGGTCATCGGTGCACAAGGCGAGGTATGGCGAATGCCGCTCGGTGAGGATCGGCAAGAGCGCATGCAGATCCTTCGACACGGAGCCTTCGCGGATGAGGATGGTCATCCCCTTGGCGAGCTTCTCCAGCGCCTCCTCGGCGCTGGTCGATTCATGCTCGGTGCGGATGCCGGCGGCGAGATAAGCGTTGAGGCCGAGCCCGGAGAGGAGCGGCGCGTGGCCATCGATATGGCCGCCTTGAAAGGCCGCGAGCTTGGCGAGCACCGATGCGTCCTTCGCCAGCACGCCGGGAAAGTTCATGAACTCGGCGAGGCCGATCACCCGCGGATGGCCTCTGAGCGGCAGGAGATCGCCGATCTCGAGGCGCGCGCCCGAGGTCTCGAGATGGGTCGCCGGCACGCAGCTCGAGAGCTGCACGCGGATATCCATGACGGTCGCGCTCGCCGCGGCGAGCGCGTAGCGCAGCCCCTCGAGGCCGAGCACATTCGAGATTTCGTGCGGGTCCCAGATCGCCGTGGTCACGCCATGGGGCAAGACGCAGCGATCGAATTCGGCGGGCGTGACGAGCGAGGATTCGAGATGGCAATGCGTGTCGATGAAGCCCGGCACGACGATCTTGCCGCTAACGTCGATTTCGCGCAGGCCGCGATAATCGCCCTCCACCCCGACGATGCGGTCCTCGCAGATCGCGACATCGGAGCGTTGCAGCGCCCCGGTGACCAGGTTGAAGACGCGCCCGCCCTTGAGCACGAGATCGGCCGCCGCCCTCCCCAGGCCTTGATCGATGGCGCGCGCCAGGAAGGCTTCATCATGGAGGGGCGCCCTCATGCTCGGGACCGCCGCTCTGCGGCCGGGCGCGATGGGGGGGCGAATATGAGTGCGATCCTCAGGGCCAATTGCAAGAGAGCTCCAAGCCTCCCGCAATCCTAGGCGGCCCAACCTGCCCCTGCAAGCAAGGTGCGAGGTCGGCGCAAGGCGGGACCGCCGGGCAAGCAACCGCCCCGTCCGGCGGCGACAGCGGGCTCCTCTTCCGCTACAAAGAAGGATAAGCGATGCTGCTCTCTCTCTCGCGTTTCGCGACGTCATCCCCGGATGATCACCGGGCTGATCCCCGGGGCGCCGCGAGCCGCGTGGGTAGTGGGTAGCATCCGGACCGGAATGCCATGGACAAGATACGCCTCATCCATGTGGGCCTCGGCCGCTGGGGCTTCGATTGGGCGCGGGACGTGTTGCCCGGCCATCCCGACGTCGAGGCCGTCGCCTATGTCGACGGCGATGGGGCGGCGCTCCGCCGCGCGCAGAAGGAGCTCGGCGCACCGCCCGACGCCTGCTTTGCGGACATTGCGACGGCGCTCCGCCGCGTCGCATCAGATGCCGTCGTCGTCTGCCTCCCCACCGCTTTCCACGCGCCGGTCGCCAGGCTGGCGCTCGAAGCGGATCGGCATGTCGTCGTCGAGAAGCCGTTCACCGCGACCATGCGAGAGGCACACGATCTCGTCGGCCTTGCCGAGGCGCGCCGCCGCGTTCTCATGGTCAGCCAGAACTACCGCTATTTTCCGGCATCGGTCGCGGCGGCCGAATTCGTGCGCAAGGGCGATTTCGGCAAGTTGTGTCAGATCAAGATCGACTTTCGACGCAATGCGGTGGTCGAAGGTCATGGCTATTTGGGGCTGGCAAACCCGCTCCTGGTCGATATGGCGGTGCATCATTTCGACCTCATGCGGATGATCATCGGAGAAGATCCCGCCGAGCTCAGCTGCCGGACCTGGAACCCGCGCGGCAGCCCGTTCACCGGAGATGCCTGCGGCGCGATCGTGCTGACCTTTCCGTCCGGCGTCGCGGTGAGCTATCGCGGCAGCTGGCTGGATCAGGGCGCCCAGACCGCTTGGGCCGGCGAATGGCAGATGGATTTCGAGCATGGCTCGGTGCTCTGGACCTCGCGCGGGAGCGGACCCGAAGGGCCCGCGCGTGACCGTGTCGCGACAAAACGGCCGAACGCCGAGGCCGAAACGCGAGCGTTGCCGGCGATGCGGCTATATGGCCGGCGGGGGGTTCTCGCCGCCTTCGCGACGGCCATACGCACCGGGCGAGAACCCGTTCACTTTCCCTCGGGCCGCTCGAACATCGCCACCCTCGCCGTCATCGAGGCCGCGCTGGAATCATCTGCGCTCGCCGGCACTTCGGTGCGCATCGCCGATGTCCTCGCCACCGAAAATTCGGCAAAACCAATCGACTAGAGCCCCCGGCCCCCGGTGCGATTCAATCGGGCCGGGGAAACTCTAGTGCCGCCTTTGCCCGGCCCCCTCCGAGCCCGGTTGCCGCATGGCGACGCGCCTTCCGGCATGCTCAGGCACGGCCAGACGCGAATGGGCAGCCTTCATCAAGGCGAGATTGGCGAGAACATCGTCGGGGAAAGCCGTGACGCGACGCGTCGTCATATCGACATGCAGCGACATGTTCTCGCAGGTCGCGGCGAGCCAGCCCTCATGGGCGTGGCGCAGCTCCATGAAATAATGGAGCCGCTTATCGTCGAAATCGAGAAGCTGCAGCGTCACGCGCACCATCTCGCCGGCCTGCAGCTCGCGGCGATAGCCGATATGCGCCTCGGCCGCGAACAGCGAGGCCTTGCGCGTCTTGACGTAGTCCTCGCCTATGCCGAGGAGCCCGTAGCATTCGTCGACGGCGCGATCGAAAAGCAGCGCGTAATAGGCGACGTTGAGGTGGCCGTTATAATCGATCCATTGGGGCTCGACGCGCATCGCCGACGAGACGAAGGGCGCGAAGAACAGGACAGGCGCGCCGATCTTTTCCGCCATTCGCCACAGGCTCCTCACCAAAGCCGCATTGCCGATAATATCTCGTGAACAAGAAAGCCTTGGCAAGAACAAGTTCTCGCGGCACAGAAAGATTGACCCTGCCTCAGATGAAAGCTCGCCGAACATGACGCATATGCCCGACCCTTCCCGCGCCTTCATCAGGCCGAGCGAGGCGACCGTCGCCAAGGTCACGCTGGAGCTCGCCAAGCGCTTCGGCAACCGCCTCGTCACCTCGCAGGCCGTGCGCGAGCAGCACGCCAACACGCTCACCTGGCAGAAAAACGAGGCGCCGGACGCGGTGGTGTTCGCCGAGAGCGCCGAGGACTGCGTCGATCTCGTCCGCATATGCGCAGCCGAGCGCATGCCGATCATCGCCTTCGGCACGGGCACCTCGCTGGAAGGCCATATCAACGCACCCTTCGGCGGGGTGTCGGTCGATCTGTCGAGGATGAACAAGATCCTGGCGGTGCATGCCGAGGACCTCGACTGCGTGGTCGAGCCCGGCGTCACGCGCGAGGACCTCAACACGCATCTTCGAAGCGATGGCCTGTTCTTCCCGATCGATCCCGGCGCCAACGCCTCCCTCGGGGGCATGACGGCGACGCGAGCCTCGGGCACCAATGCGGTGCGCTACGGCACGATGAAGGACAATGTGTTGTCCCTCAAGGCGGTGCTGCCTTCGGGCGAGATCGTCACCACCGCGACGCGCGCCAAGAAGTCCTCTTCCGGCTACGACCTCACGCGGCTCTTCGTGGGCTCGGAGGGCACGCTTGGCCTGATCACCGAGATCACGCTGAGACTGCAAGGCATCCCCGAGGCGATAGCGGCCGGTGTATGCCCCTTCCCGACCGTCAAGGCGGCCTGCGATGCGACCATCCTGACGATCCAATCGGGCATTCCCGTCGCCCGTATCGAGCTTCTCGACACGCTCTCCGTGCAAGCGGTCAACCTGCATTCCAAGCTCGACCTGCCCGAGACGCCGATGCTGTTTCTCGAATTCCACGGCACCGATGCCGGCGTGAAGGAGCAATCCGAGCGCTTCGGCGAGATCGCCGCCGAGCTCGGCGGCGGGCCGTTCGCCTGGGCCACGAAACCCGAGGAGCGTTCCAGGCTGTGGAAGGCGCGCCACAACATCTATTGGGCGGGCTTCGCGCTCAGGCCCGGCGCCACCACCTTCGCGACCGATGTCTGCGTGCCCATATCGAGGCTCGCCGAATGCGTCGAGGCAGCGCAGCGCGATGTCGCCGAGCTCGGCATCACGGCGGGCATCGTCGGCCATGTCGGGGACGGCAACTTCCACGTCTCGCCGCTCTTCGATCTCGATGACGAGGACGAGGTGAGACGCGTCAAGATTTTCGTCGAGCGCCTGGTCGAGCGGGCGCTCGCCATGGAAGGCACTTGCACCGGCGAGCATGGCGTCGGCCAGGGCAAGATGAAATACCTCGAGAGGGAGCATGGCGCCGCGGCGCTCGACCTGATGCGCATGCTGAAGCGCTCGATCGACCCCTTGAACATCATGAATCCGGGCAAGATGGTCCTGGTGTGAGACGATTTTTGCCTGCCCGGCCGGCGAGGTGAGCGCGCGCCCTCGCCCCTCCCTTCAGCCCGGATCATGATCCAGGTCTTGCGGGCAAGCCCGATTTGGATATGGAGACGGAAAGGCGCTTGACCCATGCGCGACCTCTTCGTCATCATCGGCTCGCTCCTGATCGCAGCGCTGGTCGCGGCCTTCGCGGTGCCGCGCTTCGTCGACTGGACGCCCTATAAAGGCGAGATCGAAGCGCGCATCGAGGCGGCGACCGGGCTCAAGCTGATGCTTGTCGGCCCGATAAGGCTCGAATTCCTGCCGAGGCTGACGCTCGACGCTCGAGATGTGATCCTCGATACGCAGCACGCCAAAGTGAGCGCGGCGCGGCTGCGCACCGAGATCTCGCTCGCCAGCCTCATCGGCGGCGCGCCGCACATCGTATCGATCGAGCTCGATGGCGGCGTCATCAAGCTCGCCGAGAGAGTGGCGGACGATCCGGCCGGCGCCCTGATCGACCGACTATCCGCAGCTGAGCGCCCGCTCCGGGTCGACGCCATGGTGCTCGACGCGGTCGCGATCACGCGCGCCGGGGACGATATCCCCGTCGCGACGATCGAGCGCGGCGAGGCCAGCCTTCCGGCCCGCGAGGGGCCGCTGCGCCTATCGGCCGATGGCGTATTCGGCGGCGTGCCGGGGCGGGCGCGGCTGGCCATCGGCTCGCCGGACGCCGAGCGAGGCCGTCGCGTGTCGATCGCCTTCGACGCCGATGGCGGTGCGGATACGAGAAGCTGGCACGTCACCTTCGAGGGTCAGGCGCTGAGGGAAGGCGCGTCGCCCGTCGCGCTCGACGGCGCCTTCGTTCTCATGCAGGGCGAAAAGGGAGCGCGACGCGCGGCCAACGCCGAGAACAGCGAAGCCTCGTCGGCGTGGCGGGCGCAGGCCAAGGCGCATGGCGAGCTGCGCTCGCTGCGCCTCGACGAGATCGAAATTTCGCGCGAGCGGGCCGCCGCCTTGAGATTGAACGGGCAAGGCGCGCTCGAGCTCGCCACGACGCCGCGGCTCAGCCTCGATCTCTCGGCGCGACGCCTCGTGCTCGATCCGCTGATCGACGCCCCGACCTCTGGCGGCAATGGCGGGACGCCGGAGATCGGCCAGGCGCTCCAAGGGCTGGCCGCCCTGGCGAAGACGGCGTTGCCGGCCGCGCTCGCGGTCGATTTCGATATCGGATCCCAGACGGTCGAGCTTGCCGGAGAGAGCTTCGAGAGCTTCCATGTCAAGGGCATGAAGAGCGGCGCGGAGCTCCTCGTTTCGTCGCTCGACGCCAAATGGGTCGGGCGCGGCGAGCTGAGCTTCTCGGCCGGCGCGGCATCGCCGGACGGGGCGTTGCGCGGCCATGTCGAGGTGAAGGCGCCGGATGCGGCCGCCTTGCTGCAAGGTTTCGGGCTCGCCGGCGGCCCTTCCGCCGCCCGCATCCCGCTCAGCCTCGCAGGCGATATCACGCGCAGCAATGAGACGACGCGCATCGAGACGCTCGATGTTTCGCTGGCAGGTTCCAAGATCACGGGCGGCCTGACGGTGACGGACGCGGTCGGCGGCCAGCCGGCGCGCATCGACGCCGATATCACGAGCCGAGACCTCGATCTCGACAGCTGGCCGCTCGGAGCGGTGACGAACATCCTCCCTGCATCCGTCGAAGGGCGCCTGCAAGTCCATGTCGAGCGGTTGCGGGCCGGGCGCGGCGCGGGCGATGTCGGGCGCCTCGATATGTCGCTCTCGCGCAGCCGCGGGCAGACGCTGATCGACAAGCTGCAGCTGCAGGGCTTCGACGGGCTGACGCTCTCGGGCGCCGGGGCGATCGGCGGCGCAGGCTCCAGCTTCGAGGCTCGCATCGCCGCCCCCAAGGCAGCCCCCCTCGCCGCGCTTTCGCGCCTCGTCCTGCCGCAAGGCGCGGTCGAGGCGCTCATGGCCCGGCGCGCCTTGCTGGAGCCGCTGAAGCTGACGCTGTCGGCGCGGCGCGGCGCCGCGAACCCGATGATCGACGTTGCTCTGTCGGGGACGGCCGCGGCCACTCATGTCGACGCCAAAGGCTCGCTCGATGCGAGCTTCGCGCCGGGCACCGGCGAACTGACCTTGACGGCACCGGAGGCAAGCATGCTTCTCGGTCAGATCGGCCTCCCCATCGCACCAGGCGAGCCGTTGGGGCACGGCGAGCTGAAGATCTCGACGAAGCCCGGCAATGCCGACGCATTGGCGGTTACGGCGAGCCTGCTGGCCGGCGAGGCCCGCCTCTCCGGCGACGGGGTGCTGAGCTTCATCGGCGCGCCCGAAGGGCATGGCGGCTTCAGCGCGGCGACCTCGAGCGCCGCCGCCGCCGCGCGGCTCGTGGGCTTCGCGCCACGCCTCGACGGCGATCAACGCTTCGAGGTCTCGGGTGGCTGGACCTTGTCGCCCGACAGCCTCGTGTTGGACCGATTGAACGCGCGTTTCCTCGGGAGCGCCGTGACCGGGACGCTGAGCCTCGCGATCGCCGGCGAGAAGCGCCTGACCGGCCAGATACAGGCCCAGCTTCTCTCCATTCCGGCGCTCGCGGGGCTGGCCCTCGGCCCGACAAGGACTGCCGCCGGGCAAGGACCATGGGCCTCGGTGCGCTTTCCGGCCTATGTGCCACCCCCGGTGCCGGTAGCGCTCGGCGTCGCCGCCTCGTTCGCCGATCTCGGCGGCACCGTTCCGGCGCACGACGTCAAGCTGACGCTCGAGCTCAGCGAGCGCGGCGTCGCCATCACGGAGGCGACGGCGGGCCTTTCCGGCGGCCAGCTCGGCGCCGAGTGGCACATCGACCGCGACGGTGGCCTGGCGCGTTCGGTGCTGCATTTATCGGTCGACGGAATCGAGTTGAAGGGTTTCGCTCCCGGCGCCGGCCTCGCCGGCGAGCTCTCCGGCCGTCTCGAGGTCGCGGGGGCCGGCGAGACGCTCTCGCAGATCGTGGCGAGCACGGGTGGCGGCGGCACGCTGCGGATCGCCGACGGCTCCCTCGAGCAGGCCGCGATCGCAGGGCTGCAGCGGGCTTTCGCCAAAGCGGTCGCCGACGAGACGCTGATGGAGAAGACGCGGCTCGCCGCGCTCGTCGCCAGTGAAACTTCGCGCGGCCCGCTGACGGGCGTGAGCTTCGAGGCGCCGCTCGTCGCCGCCAGCGGCGTGCTGAAGACGACCATACCGCGCCGGGAGCTTCCATCGGGCGACGGCGTAGAGGGCAGCGCGACGATCGATCTCAAGACGCTGGCGCTCGACGCCCGGCTGGGCCTCTCGACCCTGTCGGCCGCCAGGCCCGAAAGCCGCGTCCCGCTCGCTGCCGTGATCAGCTGGAAAGGCCCGCTTTTCGCGCCGAAGCGCGAGGCCGATGCCGCCACCTTGTTGCAGGCGGTCTCCGTCGAACGGCTGCGCCTGGAGCTCGAGCGCATCGAGCTCATGGAATATGACCAGCGCGAACAGGCGATGTTCGGCCGTCGCCTGAAGGCCGGCCGACAGAAGGCGTTGCCATTGCCTCCCCCGCCGGAGCCTCCGGCGCCGCCAACGCCGCCGGTTCAGCCGGCAGCGTCGCCCGGCGCAGCGACTGCCGCACCAGCAACGCCGGGGCAAACCGCCTCGCCTTCCGTCCCCCCTGCTCCCATCGCCGCGGAACCCGCCTCGCCGGCGCTTCCCACGGCCCAGGCGCCGCTGCCCCCGGCGCGTCCGCCTCAGGCGCAGGCATTGCCGCAAGCCCCATCCCCGTCCGCGGCCCCCAAGGCTGGCGCACCGAAGCCGGCACCTGAAGCAGCCTCGCCAAGACCGACGGACCAAGCGCCGATCGCGACGCCACAATTGATGCCCCTGCCGCCCCCGGTCGTCGTTCCCTCACCACCCGCGGTCGCCGCGTCACCCCTCGCGACTCCGCCGGGTTACACCGCCGGCGCCCCCAACCCTCCGATCGTCCTGCACCCGCCCGATTAGAGCCTTTCCCGATCCGATTGAATCGGATCGAGGGCTCTAATACTTTGTTTTGCCGCATTTTCCGCGGCGAACCGGAGACACTTCGCCGGAATATGCTTTAGTCGAGCGGGTCGACGCCGGCTTTCCCGGCGAGCCAGCGCAACACGAAAACGCGCACTGCCGAAGACAGATTGCCCTGGAATTCGCCTGGTTCGCTGCGCTTCGCATCGATTCGGCGCAAGAGCGCCGCGACACTCACCTTCTCGGCTTGCGCAATCCGTCCAAGCCCGATCCAGAAAGGTTGTTCGAGCGACAGGCTCGTCGAATGGCCAGCGATCGTCACCGAACGCTTGATGATCGTCGATGCCGCGTCGCCGCGCGCCATTCAGTCGCGGCTGTGATTTTGATTTTGCTGCATTTTCGGAGGCGAACCGGAGACGTCCCCGCCTTCGCGGGAGCAGGCTTCGCCGGAAAACGCTCGAGGCCCGTCGGCAGTCGCTGTGGCCGGAACATCGAGCTTATGGGCATCGAGGCTGCGAACGGTCTGTTCGGCGAGGAGGCGCCGCTGCCGGCGAGCGGCCTTGGTCTCGCCGAAGGCGAGGCGATTTTGCGCCGCGGCCACTTCCTTCGCGCTGCGCGCGCGGCGCTTGCGGGCCAATCGAAGATTGACGACGGTGCCGTCCATCAGGGCTTCTTGCGGAAGGCGTCGAGGCTGATCACCTTCGGCCCTTCCTTCGACTTGTCCTCGGCCGGCTCGGCCGCCAGCTTGAGCTTGGTGTCGGAGGCGGATTTGGCGGTCCTTTCCGTCGCCTTCCGTGCCGGCTTCGGCGGCTCCGCGGAGGCGCCACGCGACGGCAACTTCGGCGGCCCGTCGCCCTGATCCTTCGAGACGGATGGAAGAGCTTTCGCCGATCCGGCGGACGCGCCATTCTTCGAGAGCTCGAATTTGAGCCCGAACTGCACCGACGGATCGAAGAAACCGCTCACCGCATCAAAGGGGATCACGAGCTTCTCGGGCACACCCGAGAACGACAGCCCGACCTCGATGACATGCTCGTTGACCGACAAATCCCAGAACTGGTGCTGCAGGACGATGGTCATCTCTTCCGGATATTTCTCACGCAACGCATGCGAGATGCGCACGCCCTTTTCGCGCGTCCGAAACGACAGGTAGAAATGATGCTCGCCCGGGATGCCTTCGCGGATGGCATTGGACAGCACGCGGCGCACGACCCCCTTCAGGGCGTCCTGGACGAGAAGGTCGTAGCGGATCAGATCGGTCGGCATCGTCGCTCGTCGTCTCGGCTGCCCGCTACTCTCGCAAGGCGGGGAAGCGGAGGCTTCTGTTGCCGGGCGCCTCCAGACCCCGCCTTACGCGGCTAAGCGTAAGGGCTTGATTTCGGAAGCTTACGCTGCATTACGCAGCGACGGCAACCGGAGCATAGTTGTCATTGGCAACTGTGCTTATGGTCCGATAACGGTGGAACCATACCGGGCAAAAACAAACCCTTTACACCCTCGTCGATCCTATTTCGCCCCCGCCTCGAACCGGCTGTCGCCGGAACCGGTTCCAGGTGGAGGCGCCGGGTACCGCCCCCGGGTCCGAATGGTTTATTCCGATCGTCATTTATCGCCATAGCCGCCGTGAGGCGGCACCCCGTCATATAGGCGATCCTGACCGCGATTTGAAGCCTGGGGGTTATCCCTCATCCGGCCGCAAGCGCCGCCGGCGCTCCTTTGGCCAATCACCGCATGCCTCGATGAACCTCGCCCGGCCGGCGCGCGACCAACGATGCAGACAGGCGCGGGAAGCCGGGTGTTCCAGGTGGATCATCGCTCCCGCCGCATCCCAAGGGAGGCGAGAATGTCCAAGCTTTTCATCCGTATCGCCGCCGGCCTCGCTCTGACCTGCGGCGCGCTGGTCGCGACCCAGGCCGTGCCCGCCTATCCGCTATCCGAGCTTCCGCAGAGCTGCGACACCATTCGATTGGCGAGGGTCGGCGAGCTGACTTACCTCACCAGGCAAGACGCCTGGGTCAGCAAGCGCGGCGACCTCTTCAAGCTGGCCGAATGCCCGGCGCTGAAGGACAGGCTGATCGCTCGCGGCTAATGCGGGGTCGTTGCTGCAATCTCAGGGGCGCGGCGGCTTCAACCGCCGCCGCGACAGATGGAAGCCTGCCGCCGCCTCGCCTTCGGGGGCGGCGCCCTTCACATAATGGCGCTGCCAGCCCTGCTTCACCGTTTCCGGCTCGTTGCGGGCGAGCGACGCATTGAAATCGGTGCGGCTCGCGCTCCATCCCTCATAGGCAGCCTTCAAACCCGGATCATCGTCGAGCGATCTCATGACCGGCTCGATCGATTCGTAGAGGGCGTGGGGAACCGGTGTGAGGAAGCAGAAGACCTCGCCCTCATCGAAGCGCACCGTGCCGGGCCGCGTGAAGCGCCAGTTCATGGTGAAGGGGAATGGCAGCCAGTCCGTCTCCACAAGGCCGTCCAGTGGGACGATGCCGTGCTTGATCATATTCGGCGCGCCTCGGCACCAAAGCGCCCAGCCAGGGCTGGTCCGAAAGAGGTATCCCGTATGGAAGGTCAATACGCCGTGTCCGAAATGCGAGATGACGCGGGCATCGAGAGAGGCGACGGCGCCGATCGGTCTGATCTGGATGTCGGTGGTGAGCGCGCCTCCGGTCCAGGTCGCCGAGAAGGAGCAGGGCAGGACGATCTCCCATCCGGTGGCATTGGCGATCGATAGCGGAATGCAGCGATAGGCGTAGCGCTGATCGGTCAAGTCCATCCACTGGCGGTCGGGCCGGCCGGGAAGGAGCTTCGGCGGATCGGCCTCGGTCCGATAGCAGATGAGATCGGGCGTCGCGACCGCCGCCGGTCGCTCCAGCGCAGCTCTTGGCGAAATGGACATGGGGAGCCCTTGTCTCATGATCGGTTCCGCGGATTGAAGCTTTTCCTTCGCGGGTGCGCAACTACCATGCACGGGCGCACGAAGGCTGATAATATGCGTGCCCGACTCATTTGGTGAGCAAGGGCATGCGCGCCTATCTCGATCTCCTCCGTGATGTCCTCGATCATGGCGTCGCCAAAGGCGACCGCACCGGCACCGGAACCCTGTCCGTATTCGGGCGGCAGATGCGCTTCGATCTCGGAAAGGGGTTTCCGCTGGTCACGACCAAGAAACTGCATCTCAAATCCATCGTGCATGAGCTGTTGTGGTTCCTGCAAGGCGACACCAATATCGCCTATCTGAAGGAGCACGGCGTCTCCATCTGGGACGAATGGGCGGATGAAGAGGGCGATCTCGGCCCGGTCTACGGCCGGCAATGGCGTTCCTGGCCGAAACCGGAAGGCGGCACGATCGATCAGATCGCCTGGCTCCTCGACGAGATCCGAACGAACCCGAACTCGCGGCGCCTCGTGGTCAGTGCCTGGAACCCGGCCGATCTCGCCAAGATGGCGCTCGCGCCCTGCCATTGCCTGTTCCAGTTCCATGTGGCGACCGGCCGGGACGGCGTGCCACGCCTCTCATGCCAGCTCTATCAGCGTTCGGGGGATGTGTTCCTCGGGGTGCCCTTCAACATAGCGAGCTACGCACTGCTCACGCATATGATCGCCCATGCGACGGGGCTCGGCGTCGGCGATTTCGTGCACACGCTCGGTGACGCGCATCTCTACCTGAACCATCTGGAGCAGGCGCGCCTCCAGTTGCGGCGCGAGCCGCGCCCCCTGCCGCGGCTGAAGCTCGACCCGGCGGTGAGGTCGCTCTTCGATATCCGCTTCGAGGATATCGCGATCGAGGCCTATGACCCCTGGCCGGCGATCAGGGCGCCGGTCGCGGTGTAGACGCCAATGACACTGACTCGGAGCGCCTTACGGGGCTCTCGCCAAGAGCAAGCTGGAAGATGCTTCCCTGTTGTTCGAGCACACGCGTTATTCCAACTCCTACTATCTCTTCGGGTACGCGATCGAAATCGCGCTAAAGGCTTGCATATCCATTCAGTTTTCGGCTGACACAATCCCCGATAGAAACCTGATCAATCGCATATACACCCACAAGATCGCAGATCTCGTCGCGCTCGCCGGACTCGCATCCAAAGTGAAGGAAGCGCGGCTCGATCCAGCTCGAGATGCCGCGTGGGAAATTGTGCAAGAATGGTCCGAAGATGCGAAGATGCGCGATACGATATGATTGACGCAGTACGTGCGACCGCAATGCGGAATTCTGTCATCGACACGGGTTACGGAGTTTATGCACTCAGTTTTGGTAAACGATGAAATCAAGGCGGGACGGGATTTGGTTGCTGCCTTGGATGAAGATGGTTTCGACGTGAAGGCGGCGATGTGGCTTCACTCCCTTGAACACGACGAGTGGAAGCTGATCATCGCGTCAGCCACAGCCACGAAAGACCTTCACAGCGCATACATGCAGATTGCACGAATCTTGAATAAGAATATGACCATCAAAGAGCATCTTGACCTGTCGAAGATCAAGCTCGTCCCTCCCGACGATCCTATCATCTCAGTGGTCGGACGTGCCGTCAAAGCTCCCGGTCTCCATGAAATTCGCTTCGAACAAAATGCGATCAACGGAGTGCTCGTCGGCGATATGATGATTTATCGCATGGCCGCCTGAACGGGGACGCGATAGCAATACGCCGGTCTTTCCGGCTGAAGATCGAGTCAGTAGAAACCTGCGCATATAGGCAGTAGCGACGCGCGGGACCAGCCGGCTCCCATGAGAAAATGCTGGTGGTCCTCGACCGTCAGCACAGGTTCAAGTCTACGCCTTCTTGCCGCGCGCCCGCAGGATGAGGATCGCCACTACCAGCACCGTGACGGCGCACAGACCCGCCGCCAGGGTCGGGTCGAAGCCATGCGCCTGCAATCTCGGCCCGACGAGCCCGTCCGCCGCGATCAACTCGCCGGCGATCCATCCGAGCAGGCCGCCGCCGCCGACCGCAAGGATCGGGAACCGCGTCAACAAGGGCATGATCAGCGTCGAGCCCCAGACGATCAGCGGAATCGACAAAAGGATGCCGAAGCCGAAGACCGCGAGATTCTCCCTCGCCACCGCCAGCAATGCCAGGACATTGTCGAGGCTCATGATGGCGTCCGCGACCGCGATGGTCCACACCGCACCCCAGAGATTGCGTCCGGCCGGCACGTCGCGACGCCCATGCCCGTCATCGCAGGCAAGCTTGACGCCGATATACATCAGGACCACCCCCGCGGCCGCTTTCAGCAGCGGGATGTCGAGCACATAGGAAATGCCCAGCCCGAAGAGCACGCGCAGCGCGATCGCGGCCGCCACGCCGAGCAGAATGCCGAGGCGGCGCTGCTCCTCGGGGAGGGAGCGACAGGCCAGCGCGATGAGGACAGCATTGTCGGCCGATAAGAGCAGGTCGATCCACACCACCTGCGCGATGGGGCCGAGAAGCGCGATATCCAAGCTCATAGCCGCGACTGGCGGCACCGATCGGCCATCGTCAAGCCGATAGCCGTTATCGCGATCATGCGGCGTCGAGCGCCTCGGGCATCAGGAGCGGGGCTCGCGTCACCAGGAATTCCTCGACCGCTTCCAGCAGCCTGTCGCATTCCGCGGCGCCGATCGGCAAGGACAGGATCAGCATGCCCCTTCGGGCGAAATAGATGCCGCGCTCGAGCATGTCGAAGAAGAACAGCTCCTTCAGCCCCTGATGGGCGGCAGAGGCATCGCGCGGCGTGCGCACCGGCCTTGCCGAGAAATGCACGGCCATGAGCGAGCCATAGCCGGTGAACGTGATGGGAGCGCGATGCGCCGCGCCGAGCGCGTTCAGCCGGCGCCGCAGATCCTCGCCCAAGGCCGTCAATCGCCGCGCGGCCTCGGGCGTGAAGATCTCGGTCATGCCGGCGAGCCCCGCCGACATGGTGAGGATATTGTTGTTGAAAGTGCCGGCATGCG
>JBIOEJ010000118.1:0-18532 GCA_044445965.1 Hyphomicrobiales bacterium | reverse complement strand
GGATGAGGGGGCGGGCTGACCTTTCGACGGTTCGAGCCAGCCCCAACCCTGGATAATCGCGCCAAAGACGACGGCGTCGGCCGGAGAGGGGCTTTGGGAAATGAGCACACCGAATGCAGTGAGGGCGCTGATGACGAGCCCCTGGCGTGTGGCCGTGTTCGTCCTGGCCTGCGCGGCAGCGGCAGCAATAATCGGCCGGCTGTGGTGAGGAGGTCTGGCAACGATGCGCCAATTGACGCTTACGGCCGCGGCCGCGTTCGGGCTTTGCGCCTCGTTGTCGATGGCGCAGACGCCGGCGCCACGGCCCATGGCTCCGGCCATCATAGCTCCGATGGCGCCGCCCCCGCCCATGCCCAGCATCCGAGCACCGGTCGCTCCCGCGCCAGTTCCGCCATCGGCAACAGGCAAGAGTGCGGAGTGCTCGAGATCGGCGGACGCCAAAGGTCTCCACGGCCCGGATCGGGACAGGTTCATCTTGGCCTGCGTCGGCGGCTGATGGGGCCGCAAGCGCAAAGGTCAATGCCGCTCGAGGGATAGGGAACACAAAAGTTACTTTATTTTTCTGGATTGGATGGCTCTCATGGTGCGCATCTCAATTATCGTCGGGCACGCCCGGACCGGCACCTTTTGCGAGGCGCTCGGTGAGGCCTATAGGCGCGGCGCGAGAGCCGGAGGGCACGAGGCCGACCTCTTCGTCACGTCCAAGATGCGGTTCGACCCGATGTTGCGGGAGGGCTTCGAGCGGGTGCAGCCGCTCGAGCCGGATCTGCAGGCCGCGCATGACGCGCTGCTTGCGGCCGATCACCTGGTCATCATCTTCCCTCTTTGGAGTGGCATGATGCCGGCCATCCTGAACGGCTTTCTCGAGCGCGTGTTCCAGCCTGACTTGTTCGGCCCGGCCAAACAGGGCAAGTTCGTACAGCTGCTGCGCGGAAAGTCGGTGCGAATCATCGTGACCATGGGCATGCCGGGCCTGGTTTATCGCTGGTGGTTCGGCGCCTATATCCTGAAGATACTCAAGCGAAACATCCTGCGCCTCGTCGGCGCGGGGCCGATCCGTTCGACCATCCACGGAAACGTGGAAGGGGTCGGGGCGGAACGCCGCGGACGATGGCTCCGGGAGGCCGAGGAGATGGGGCGGCGCGCCGCCTGAACGGTGCGACCGGCCGCTATGCGAACGCCCCCGGATAATGCCGAAGCCGAGCCCGCGCCCTCGAAGCCGGCAACCGCCACCCCCGCCGACATCGCCGCCGCTTCGCTTCCCGACACGCTCGCCCTGCTCCACGTGAACCCCGACATCGGGCTCACGCAGATGGAGGCGGAGCTTCGCCGCGAGGAGCATGGCTACAACGAAGTGGCGGAAAAGAGAGGCCACCCGGCCCTCGAATTCCTCGGAAAATTCTGGGGGATGTCGGCGTGGATGCTCGAGCTGATCATGGCTCTGTCGGCCGTGCTCGGGAATTACTCCGACCTCGCCGTGGTCGGCGCGCTGCTGGTCGTCAACGCCGCGTTGAGCTTCATGCAGGAGCACCGGGCCGCCGGCGTCGTCGAGGCGCTTCGGCGACGGTTGCGGGTCAGCGCGCGCGTCCGCCGCGATTCGAGCTGGCATGTCATTCCCGCCCGCGAGCTGGTCCCCGGCGACATCGTTCGCGTGCGATCCGGCGACATCATCCCGGCGGATGTGAAGCTCCTCACGGGAGCGCTGAGCGTCGACCAGTCGGCGCTCACCGGCGAATCGAAGGACGCGGACAAAACGCCCGGCGAAGTGCTCTCATCGGGGTCCCTCGCCCGGCGGGGCGAAGGCAACGCCGTGGTGATGCTGACCGGGGCGAAGACCTATTTCGGCCGCACCACCGAGCTCGTGCGGGAAGCGCGTCCGAAACTTCACATCGAAGCGGTCGTCGCCAAGGTGGTCCGCTGGCTCTTCGTCATCGTCGCCGCGCTGCTGGGCGTGGTGGTCGTGCTGTCGGCGATCCGTGGCGTGCCGCTCATCGAAATGGTCCCGCTCATGCTCGTCCTGCTCATGAGCGCGGTGCCGGTCGCTCTCCCCGTCATGTTCACGGTCAGCATGGCCCTCGGCTCGAAGGAACTGGCCAGGCATGGCGTGCTGGTCACCCGTCTCAGCGCCGCGGAGGATGCAGCGACCATGGACGTGCTCTGCGTGGACAAAACGGGCACCATCACGATGAACCAGCTCGCGGTCACCGGCGTGATCCCGCTGGCGCAAGCGACGGAAGCCGATGTGTTGCTCGCCGGGGCGCTTGCGTCTCGGGAAGCCAACCAGGACCCGATCGATTTGGCGTTCCTCGCCGCGGCGAAGGCCCATCGCGTATTCGACGGCGTTCCCTTGGCCACGCGCGTCTCCTTCGCACCTTTCGACGCCGAGAGCCGGCGCACGCAAGCCGTGCTCGAACAGAACGGACAGCGGCTGCGCGTGATGAAAGGCGCCGTGCGCAGCATCGCCGAGGCCTGCGGGCTCGAGCCCCCGGAAGTCGAGGCTCTGGAGCTGCGCGTCGGCGCGGCGGCCGCGAAGGGCTATCGGACGCTGGCGGTGGCACGCGGCCCCGAGACGGGTACCCCATCCTTGCTCGGACTGGTGTCGTTGTATGACCCGCCGCGACCGGACGCCAAACTGCTCATCGCCACTCTCCACGACTTCGGCGTTCGGGTGAAGATGCTCACCGGCGACGCATTGCCGGTGGCGCGTGAGATCGGCCAGGCAATCGGGCTGCCCAACATCCGACGCGTGGCCGATCTGAAGGCGGCGGGAGCTCTCGCCGCCAACGAAGCCGTCGACTTGTCGGCTGGTGCGGATGGTTTTGCCGAGATCTATCCGGAGGACAAATACATCGTCGTGCGCCATCTGCAGGCCGCGGGGCACGTAGCCGGCATGACGGGCGATGGCGTCAACGATGCGCCCGCCCTGCGCCAGGCCGAAGTGGGAATCGCCGTCAGCACCGCGACCGACGTGGCCAAAGGAGCCGCGAGCGTCGTCTTGACCGAGGCGGGGCTGACGAACATCGTGGCGCTGGTGGCGCAGGGGCGGACCATCTACCAACGCATCCTCACCTGGATCATCAACAAGATCAGCCGGACGATCCTGAAGGCTGCCTTCGTGGCTGTCGCCTTCGTGGCGACCGGCAAGTTCGTCGTCTCCGCCTTCGCGATGTTGCTGCTCGTCTTCCTGACGGACTTCGCGAAGATTTCGCTCGCGACCGACAATGTCAGGCCATCCAGGAGACCCGAAACTTGGAACATCGGAGGCTTTATCGCGGTGTCCGTAGTACTGGGTCTCGCTATGGTTGCCGAGACATTGTTCCTGTTGTGGATCGGCTGGACGAAATTCGGTTTGGCGACCGACAACAAAGCCCTCTACACCTTCAGCTTTCTTATGCTGCTCTACTTTGCCGTATTCTCCGTCGCGTCCGCACGCGAGCGCCGCTGGTTCTGGTCGTCCCTGCCGAGCAGGACCTTCCTGTTCGCCCTCGTGGCGGATGCCGTCACCGGCACCGTCCTGACGTTCGTGGGCCTCCCGGGGCTCATGCCTTTGCCTTGGTGGCAGACGCTCGCGGTATTCATCTATGCCTTGGTCGCATGCCTGGTTTTGAACGATGCCCTGAAGGTCGCGATGATCAAATGGTGCGTCCGCGCACAGCCGCCGGCGCAGGGTGCGCGTCCCGCGCACCATGGCCCCCAAGCGATGGGCGGCGAGACGCCGCCCCTCCGCGCCCCTTGAGGGAGATCAAGGCCCGCGGCTCGTGCCCACGGTAGCGATGCCGCCATGAGCGGAGCATCCTTCGACGCCGTCGTGATCGGTTCGGGATTGGGAGGCCTGACGGCCGCCGCCTTGCTTGCGAAGGCCGGCCGCAAGGTTTGCGTCGTCGAGCGCAATCACAGCATCGGCGGCGCCGCTTCCGTCTTCAAGAAGGGCGCGCTGACGATAGAGCCGTCCTTGCATCAGACCGCCGATCCGCGCGATCCCCGCGAGCCCAAGCACGAAATCCTCGAGGCGCTCGGCCTGCTCGACGAGATCGAGTGGGTTCCGATCTCGCCGTTCTTTTCGGTGCGCGGCGGCCCGGTCGGCGAGAGCTTCGATCTGCCCGTCGGCTTCGACGCGGCGCGCGAGGCGATGGCGCGTCGCTTTCCCGAAAGCCGGCCGGGAATCGAACGGCTGCTCGCCTTGATGCAGACTGTGCAGGCGGGCGTCGTCGACTTGAACCGGGCGCGCGCCGAACGCTCGGTCGGCAGGCTGCTGCGCGGCGCCCTGGAGCTGCGTTCGCTCATCGGCGACTGGCGCGCCTCGCTGGACGACGTGCTGGCGCGCATGCTCGGCGGAGAAGAGGCGGCAAAGTTCGCCGTCGCCGGCAATCTCGGCTATTACGCCGACGATCCGCGCCGCATGTGGTGGCCCTTCTTCGCGCTGGCGCAGGGCGGGTTTCTGAGCGTCGGTGGCGTCTTCATCAAGGGCGGGTCGCGGACGCTCAGCCTGAAGCTCGCCAAGGTCGTGATGAAGGCGGGGGGCAGCGTCCTCTTGGGACGCGAGGCGGTCGGCATCGACGCCGACGCGGCGGGGCGCGCGGCCTTCGTGCGCCACGCCGATCCGAAGGCGCCAGCAGCGGTCGAGCGGGTCGGTGCGAAAACCGTGTTCGCCAATTGCGCGCCGGACGTCCTGGCGGGCCTCCTCGGCGCGCCGCTGCGCGGCGCCATCGAACGCGCCTATGGCGGGCGCGCGGTCTCGACCTCGCTGTTCTCGGCGCATTTCGGCGTCGGCGCGCCGCCGGCGAAGTTCGGTCTTACTCGCTACGGAACGATGGTGCTGCCCGAATGGATGAACGCGCTGCGCGACACGGCCGAATCCGCGCGGCTGCTCGCGGCCGATCCCGGCGGCCGCCTGCCGAGCTATGGCATCGCCAATTACGGCGCCATCGACAGCGGCCTTTCGGACGGCGGCCCGACGCTGGTCAGCGTCGTCGGACTCGACCGACTGGACAACTGGACGGGACTGACGCCGCAGCAAGAAAAGGATCGGCGCGAGCGCTGGCTCGACGCGTTTCAGGCCGCGCTCGAGCGCGACTATCCAGGCCTCGGGGGCGCGGTTACGGAGCGCTTGTTCCTCAATGCGCGCTCGATGCGCAATTTCCTCAACACGCCCGAAGGCGCCGTCTACGGCTTCGCGCCGACCCCGCCTCGGCGCGGCATTTGGGCGGGCATTCCGCGCTCGCCCCGCACGCCGGTCCAAGGCCTCTATCTCGCCTCCTCGTTCGGCGGCTCCGGCGGCTTCACCGGCGCCATGATGTCGGGAGCGGCAGCGGCGCGGACCGCGATGGCGGATGGGAGCGCTTAGCAGCGTTCCTCTTGCGTTCTCTTCGCGCTTTGGCTAAGAAGGAGGGAATTGCGTGCAGCCGAGGTATCTCGCCTCGGCCTTTCGGTTCTTTTTGACAGGTGAAGTCGAATCAACCCGCCGGCGGGCGGGGTCGCCATTACGGCTGCGACGCGTGTCCGCGCCGGCGTCGACGCCGCGGCGAATGCGCGGGGCCAGTCGTCGCCCGCGATCCCACCGGACTGCGTTTACTGTATTTTTTGCTGTTGTTTACAGCGAGGCCGGTTTGAATAGGGCTTCCCAAATCAAACGGCCCGCCACGCCGGGCGGCGCGGTGCGCGGCTGGTTCGCGGTTGCCAAGGCGAGGCGATGGTGCAGCGCAACAAACGCAGCCGATCATTGCGCGGGAAAAAGCCGTCCCGACTGTAAATCGTCTGTTATTAACAGATGTTGCGACGCAACATGACCCTCGATGCCGAGGCCGCGCCGGAGGCTTGAGCCTAGCGGAGAAGAGAGCGTGCCTCCGTCAATGCCCCTCCCCTCGCCGTCTTGGCCGCACTTGGTGCGGCCAAGCCCGGCCATGACGAAAATGGCTCGCATGCGCTCGGCGAGGATAACGTCTCGTCGCGGGAAGGGGTGCAGCGTCAGCCCACTCGCGTGACACGCTCCCGCGAATCCGGGTACTGAGGCCTCTGCATTATCATCGGAAGCGCGGCTGGTGGCTGGCACGGACCCGAAGACCCTTACGGACCCGAAGCGCATCGCCGAAGGCCTCGCCTTCTGGGGCGGGCCGGTGACCGCCGAGCCGCTGGGCGGCGGGCTCACCAACGCCAATTTCGTCGTGCGCCATGGCGGCCGGCGCTTCGTGGTGCGCATCGGCGACGATATCCCGCAGCACCAGGTGATGCGCTTCAACGAGCGCGCCGCCTCGCTCGCCGCGCACGCGGCGGGCCTGTCGCCGCAGGTCCTGCATCATGAGCCCGGCGCCCTCGTGGTCGCCTTCATCGAAGGGCGCACTTTGACGCCTGAGGATCTGCGCCGCGACGAGATGCTGCCGCGCCTCGTCGAAGTGATCCGCGCCTGCCACGAGAGGATGATCGCCCATCTGCGCGGCCCGCTCCTGATGTTCTGGCCGTTCCATATCCTGCGCGACTATGCGGCGACCTTGCGCGAGGGACATAGCCGCTGGACACGAGAGCTGCCGCGCCTCGCTGCCATCGCCCTCAGGCTCGAAGGCCTCGTGGGTCCGATCGACATCGCCTTCTGCCACAACGACCTGCTCGCCGGGAATTGGATCGACGACGGGCAGAAGCTCTGGCTCATCGACTGGGACTATGCGGGCTTCAACTCGCCGCTCTTCGACCTCGCCAACCTCGCCTCGAATAACGGCTTCGGCGAAGCGCTGGAGCGCCATCTGCTCTCGCTCTATTTCGGCCGCCCGCCCGATGCCTTGTTATGGCAGCGCTTCGGCGCCATGCGCGCGACCTCGCTCATGCGCGAAGCCATGTGGGGCATGGTGTCGGAGCTGCATTCGAAGCTCGATATCGATTACGTCGCCTATGCACGCGAGCATCTCGCGAAGCTCGAGACCGCGCTCGCGCGGCTCGATCCTGCCAAGGGGTGAAAATGGCCTTCCCGACGCAAGCGGAAGTGATCGTGATCGGCGGCGGCATCGTCGGCTGCTCGACCGCCTATCACCTCGCGAAGTTCGGCGCCAAGGACGTGCTGCTGCTCGAACGCAAGAAGCTCACCAGCGGCTCGACCTTCCACGCGGCCGGCCTCGTCGGTCAGCTGCGGACCTCGGCCAACATCACCCGGCTGCTGAAGCAATCCGTCGAGATCTACCGCACGCTCGAAGCCGAGACCGGCCAGGCGACGGGCTGGAAGATGAATGGCGGCCTGCGGCTCGCCTGCAACGCCGAGCGCATGACCGAGATCAAGCGCCAGGCGACGACGGCGCGCTCCTTCGGCCTCGACATGCATCTCCTCTCGCCGCGGGAGGCGCTGCAGCTGTGGCCGCTGATGGACATCTCCGATCTCGTGGGCGCCGCGTACTTGCCGACCGACGGCCAGGCCAACCCTTCGGACATCACGCTTTCGCTCGCCAAGGGCGCCCGCCAGCGCGGTGTGCGGATCATCGAGGATGTCGAGGTCACCGGCCTTGCCCTGACGGACGGCCGTGCGTCGGGCGTCACGACGGCTGAGGGCGCCATCGCCTGCGAGACCATCGTCATCTGCGCCGGCCAATGGTCGAAGGAGATCGGCCGCAAGGCCGGCATCCTGATCCCGCTGCAATCGGTCGAGCACCAATATCTGATCACCGAGCCTTGCGGGGCGCCGCGCAACCTGCCGACGCTGCGCGATCCCGACCGGCTGATCTACTACAAGGAAGAGGTCGGCGGCCTCGTCATGGGCGGTTATGAGCCGGACCCGATCGCCTGGGCCGAGGACGGCATCCCGGAAGGCTTCCACTTCTCCTTGCTCGGTTCGCGCTTCGATCATTTCGAGGAGATCATGGAGCAGGCGCTGGCGCGCACGCCCGTGCTCGCGACCGTCGGCGTCAAGACCTTGATCAACGGCCCGGAATCCTTCACGCCGGACGGCAATTTCATCCTCGGCGAGGCGTCGGAGGCGAGGCGCGTCTTCGTGGGTTGCGGCTTCAACGCCTTCGGCATCGCGTCTGGAGGCGGCGCCGGCTGGGCGCTGGCGCAATGGATCCTCGAGGGCGACCCGCCGATGGATCTGTGGCCGGTCGATATCCGCCGCTTCGCGCCCTCGGTGCATGCCGATGACGGCTGGGTGCGCAGGCGCACGCTCGAGGCCTATGCCAAGCACTACACCATGGCTTGGCCGCATGAGGAATATGAAAGCGCAAGGCCGCTCAAGACCTCGCGCCTCTATGCGACGTTGAAGGCCAAGGGCGCCTGCTTCGGCTCCAAGCTCGGCTGGGAGCGGCCGAACTGGTTTGCCCCGCCGGGCACCGAGCCGAAGGATATCTATACTTACGGCAGGCAGAACTGGTTCGCCGCGGTCGGCGAGGAGCACCGCGCCGCGCGCGAGCGCGTCGCGCTCTTCGACCAGTCGTCCTTCGCCAAGTTCGAGGTGAGAGGCAAGGACGCTGCGGCCGGGCTCGATTTCATCTGCGCCGGCGACGTGACCAAGCCCCCGGGGCGCGTGACCTATACGCAGCTGCTCAATGCGCGCGGCGGCATCGAATGCGACCTCACCGTATCGCGCTTTGCCCCGGACCTCTTTTTTCTCGTCACCGGGACCGGGTTTCGCACCCATGACCTCGCCTGGATCAGGCGCAACCTGCCCGCCGGCCCCGCGGTCGCGCTTGCCGACGTGACCGAGGATTATGGCTGCCTCGCCCTCATGGGCCCTCGCGCCCGCGACGTGATGGCCGGCGCGACAAGCGCCGACCTTTCGAACGCGGCCTTCCCGTTCGGCGCCTGCCGCGAGATCGCCATCGCCGGCGTGAGCTTGAGGGCGCTGCGCATCACCTATGTGGGCGAGCTCGGCTTCGAGCTGCACATCCCCTCGGGCGGCATCGACAAGGTCTACGCCGCGCTCATGGGGGCGGGCCTTGCGCACGGCATCGCCGATGCGGGCTACCGGGCGATCGAGTCGCTACGCCTCGAAAAGGCCTATCGGGCCTGGGGCGCCGACGTCAACGCCGACACCACGCCCTATGAGGCGGGCCTCGGCTTTGCCGTCCGCAAGGATTTCGGCCGGGCGTTCCTCGGGCGCGAGGCGCTCGCGGCGCAACGCGACGGCGCGCTCGAGCGCCGGCTGGCGATCTTCACGGTCGATGATCCGGATGTGGTTCTCCTCGGCCGCGAAACCATCATCCGAAACGGCGAGACGGTCGGCTGGCTGTCGAGCGGCGGCTTCGGCTACACGCTCTCGACGAATATCGGGCTCGGCTATGTGCGCAACGAGGAAGGCGTCACGGATGACTACCTCGCCTCGGGCGACTACCGACTCGAGGTGGCGCGGGCGGAGGTTCCCGCGAAGCTCCACATGCGGCCGCTCTACGATCCGGCCGGGCTGCGGATCAGGGGGTGAGCGGCAGGGACGAGGCGCGCCTTCACCTCTCCTCTTGGGGGCCCCTTGTGGAAGAGATGAGGGCGACGCCCGCCCCTACTCCGCCGCCTCTTGGATCAAGCTCTCGCCAGGCCGCACGCGGGTGAACCGCACAGGCGCCATCGCGGTCGAGATCGTCTCGCCGTCGAGCCTGGCGACCGTATAGGACGAGGTCGCGAGCTCGGAGGTCTCAGGGAAGTCCTCGCGGAAATGCGCGCCGCGGCTGTCCTCGCGGGCGAGCGCCGCAGCCACGATGGCGCGGCTGACGAGGATCAGGTTCTCGAGATTGAGCCGGTCCATCCAAGTGAGGTTGAAGGCGCGATCGGCGGCGCCCGTTCCCATGCCGGCGATGTCGCGGGACAAGGATACGAGGCCCGCCTGCGCGCGACGCAGCCCTTCCGCCGAGCGCAGGATGCCGGCATCGTCCCACATCAGGGAGAGCAGCGCGCGACGCGCGCCGTTGACATCGCCGCGCTTGCCGCCGAGGCCGCCGAAGGCGCGCTCGCGCGCCGCGGCAAGCGCGGTCTTGTCCGGCTCCGGCAAGGCGGCCTTGTCCTTCGCGACAAAGCCCGCCATGGAGTCGCCCGCAAGGCCGCCGAACACGGTCGAATTGGCGACCCCGTTGCCGCCGAGCCGGTTCGCGCCATGCACGCCCCCGGTATCCTCGCCTGCCGCGAAGAGGCGCGGCATATCCGTCGTGCAATCGGCGCGGAAGACGACGCCACCCATCAGGTAATGCGCGGTCGGGATCACCTCGACGCGGCCGGCGGCGAGATCGAAGCCGCAATCGGCACAGCGCTCCACCATGCCCTTGAACTGGCGCCGCACGGTCGCCGGCCCGAGATGCCCCATCTCGATGAAGACGCCGCCATTAGGGCTCGCCTCGCCCTTGCGGATGCGGTCGATGATGGCCCGGCTGACGATATCGCGCGTGGCGCGCTCGGCCTTGGCGTCGTAATCGAGCATGAAGCGCTTGCCGGTGCGGTCCGTCAGCCAGCCGCCGGCGCCGCGCAAGCCCTCCTCCAGCACCGTGCCGGTCATGCGCGTATCCTCGCCTGCGAGCAGCCCGGTCGGGTGGAACTGCACCATCTCCATGTCGCGTAAGGGCAGGCCTGCGCGCAACGCCATGGCGAGGCCGTCGCAGGATTTGTCGCCGGACGGCGTGTGGTAGCGATACATGGTCGGGCCGCCGCCGGTCGCGAGCAGCACGGCGCGAGTCCGCACCAGCATCGCCTCGCCCTTGCGCATATCGAGCATCAGCACGCCGGCGAGCCCCGAGCCATCGGCCGCCGGGACGAGCTCGAGGGCGCGGTGATCCTCGAGGCGCCGCACCTCGCGCCTCAAGACCTGCTCCATCAGCCGGTTGATGATCTCGATGCCCGTGAGGTCGCCCTTGTGCACGGTGCGGTCGAAGCTCTGGCCGGCGAAGGCCTTCTGATGGATGGTGCCGTCCGGGTTGCGGTCGAAGAAGCAGCCGAGCTCGGTCTCGAGCTCGCGGATGCGCCGCTGCGCGCCGGTGACCAGCAGCCAGGCGAGGTCCTGGTCGTTCAGCCATTTGCCGCCCTCGATGGTGTCCATGAAATGGCGTTCGACCGAGTCGCCCGGCGCCAGCGCGACGTTGTAGCCGCCCTGCACCATGCGCGTGCAGCCGCATTTGCCGAGCAGCCCCTTGACGGCGATCGTCACCTCGAGATCGGGCGCCGCCTGCTTGGCGTGCAGCGCCGCGAACAGCCCAGCCCCGCCCGCGCCGAGGATGAGGATGTCGGTGTCGAGGCGAGGGATTTCGGGCGCGGACATTGGGCGCCTTTACCCGGCGCGCCCTTCCTTCTCCCGCCTGCGGGAGAAGGTGCCCTTCGCCTTGGCGAAGGGCGGATGAGGGAGGGTTCCGCTCGGCATCAACGCCCTCATCCGTCGCCACTGCGTGGCGACACCTTCTCACGCCCTTGGCGGGAGAAGGAAGAGCCCACCATCCTCACTCCCCTGCCCCAAGCATATCCAGCACCGCCGCGCGCCGCGCCGCCACATCCTGGGCCACCTGCGCAAAGAGCGAGCCGCCATACGCATCCATGCCGACGAGCAAGGGCCCGAATCCCCTGATGCGGAAACGCCAGAGGCTTTCGGGGTTGAGATCGTCCATATCGACATCCTCGACTGCCTCGATCCAGGTGGTCTCGAGCGCCGCGGCGCCGCCGACGATGGCGAGATAGGCGCCGCCGAGTTCGCGGAAGGCGTCGAGCGTCTCACGCCCCATGCCGCCCTTGCCGATGATGAGGCGCACGCCGTCGCGCAGCATCAGCGGACGCGTGAAGCGCTCCAAGCGCATCGAGGTCGTGGTGCCGACGCAAAGCGGCTCGTAGCCGGACGGGTTTTCGGGCGAGGGCTCGACCTTGCGCACGTTCGGCGCGGTGTGGATGACGGCATGACCCCCGAGATCGAGCCGGGTGCGGCGGCCGTGGTCGAACATATGGATGAGCGTCGCATCGCGGATGCCGAAGAGCGTGCGCTCGAGCGTGACTGTGTCGCCGACCTTCAGGGCGCGGACCTGCTCCTCGGTGACGGGGGTGGAAAGGCTGTGATGGGTCATGAGAGCTCGGGCCGCATCAGCCGAAGGCGATGCCGCCCGGCGTAATGGTCGCAATGGCGCGGCGCGCCGAATGGCATTGGATGTTCACCGCGACCGGATTCATGGTGATATGTGTCGCAGCCACCTCCACATGCACCGCGAAGGCCGTCGACCTGCCGCCCAGGCCCTGCGGGCCGATGCCGAGCTCGTTCACGGCCTCCGAGAGCTCGGCTTCCATCCGGGCGCCTTCCGCATCGGCGCATACCGTCCGCAGCGGCCGCGTCGCCGCTCGCTTGGCGAGATGGACGCAAAGATCCGAAGTGCCGCCTATGCCGACCCCGACGATGGTCGGCGGGCAGACGCGCCCGCCGAGCTCGATCACCTTGTCGATGACGAAGCGCTTCACGGCCTTCACCCCGTCGGCCGGGATCAGCATGGCCAGGAAGGAGCCGTTCTCGGAGCCCGAGCCCTTCGGGATCATCTCGATCTCGACCGTCTCCTGGCGCGTATCGAAATCGACATGGATGATCGGCACGCCCGGGCCGCAGGACGTCTGCTCGTTGCGGCGGGTGATCGGGTGCACCACGGAGGAGCGCAGCGGATGCTCGCGCGTCGCGCGCTCGCAGCCGCGCCTGATCGCCTCCTTCAGCGCCGCGCCGTCGAAGGCGACATCACTGCCGATGGTGACATTGTAGATCGGGATGCCGGTGTCCTGGCACAAAAGGTTGCGGGTGCGCTCCGCGACCGCGATGTTCTCTACCATGGTGCCGAGGATGGCTTGGCCGGTCGCGTCGGTCTCGCGGCGCTGCAGCTCGGCGAAGCCTTCCTTCACCTCGCGCGGCAGAAGCTTCAAGGCACGGATGTAGAGGGTCTTGCAGACCTCCTCGACTTCGCGCGGGTCGAGCTCCATGCAGCATCTCCCTTGCCGGCAGGCGCTGAGACAGCGGCCCTTCTACGCCGCATTGAGCAGGAACAACAGCCCGACGGCTATGGCTGTCGCCACCGCGCCCGGAATGATGGCGGCGCTCCGCTCCCGCCAGGCAAGAAGCTCGATGGCGAGGAGGCGAAGGCCAAGCGCGAGGTGCAAGGCAAGCGCGGTGACCAGCCCCCACTCGGCCGTCTTGACGAAGGGATTGCGGGTCAGCGTCAGGAAGCCGTCGAGGGCATCAGCGCCGTTGAGCGCCGTGCCGAGCGCCAGGAAATGCAGCGGCAGGAAGATCGCGAGCGCAATGCCGGAGAGACGATGCAGCAAGGCCGCGAGAAAGCCGCGCCGGTATTGCCGGGCCACGATCATGCGGCGTACACCGCATAGGCTGCGCGCAGGCCGAGAACCAGCAGCGTCAGCGCGAAGGCCGCCATTGCCAGGTCGAGGGAGCGGCCGCGCCAGCCCGCCCATTCGGCGAGCACGTTGCGCAGACCGATCGGTGAATGGACGGCGGCGGCAAGCACGAACAGCGCGTAGAAGGCGAGGAGTAGGCCGTTGTGATGGGTGCGTGCCAAGACCGCGCCTGCCGTGAGCCCGGCGCGTTCGGCATGGATGATCATGGCGAGATGGGCCGCGACGGCCACCGCAAGGATTGCCGCCGTCGCCCGCTGGGCGAGGAAAAGCGCGGCGCTCATCGCCTTCCGCCCAGGGTCTTGCGGCCGAGCGCACGGCGCATTGCAAGGCGCTTCAACCCGGCGATCGCATAAGTCGGTTGCAATGCCTTCGGGCAGAGCTCGGTGCAGCTCATATGCGTGTGGCAGGACTGGCACCCTTGGTCGCCGGTGACGGCGGCAAGACGCGCCTCCTGGCCTTGATCGCGCACATCATTGACGAGCGTCCAGGCGCGGTTGAGCGCCGCAGGCCCGAGATAATCCGGGTTCCAGGCGACGACGTCGCAGGCCGAATAGCAGATGCCGCAATTGATGCATTCGATGCCTTCATCCACCGCTTGCCGCTGCGGCGAGGCAGGCGGCAGCTTGGCGAAATCCCGTTGCGGCACGTCGCCAGGCTCGAAGAAACCCTTGGCGTCCCGCCATTTCTCGAAGAAGGGCGTCATCTCGACGACGAGGTCCTTGATCACGGGGAGGTTGCGCAAAGGCTCGAGCACGAGCCGTCCCTTTCGGTCGACGGCCTCGGAGACGCGCGTGCGGCAGGTCCAGCGCGGGCGACCATTCACCGTCATGGCGCAGGAGCCGCACATGCCGACGCGGCAAGCGAAGCGGTAGCCGAGCGTCGCGTCCTGCTCGCGCTGGATCTCGGTCACGACATCGAGGACGGTCTGGCTTTCGCGCCGTTCGACGCGGAAATCGTCATAGCGTTCGCCCTGCCCGCGCCTGATCGAGACGGCGAGGGTTCCGCTAATGGGGGGCTCATTACTCGTCATGGCCGGGCTTGGCCTTGGCTTGGCCCGGCCATCCACGCCTGCCCCTTGCAACAAGCAAAGACGCGGATGGCCGCACCAAGCGCACCAAGCGCGGCCATGACGGTGACCGAGGGTCCACGTCCGTCACGCCACCCGCGACAATTCGAGAAGATTGTCGTCGCTCAGCGCGCGCTTGCCCTCCTCGATCTCATGGATCATCGCGACCAGCGCCTTGACGGCCGGGCAGGCGATGCCATGCGTCGCGCCGATCTCGGCGATGGGCGCGATCTGCACATCGACCTCGGTGCGCCGCTTGCGGATCGCGAGATCGCGCCAGACGCCGGAATGCGTCTTGGCGTTCGGCCGATTGAAGGCGACCATGGCGGCAACGCTTCGGCGCGCGGCCTCCTCGCTCGCGCCAGGCCTGAAGGCGTCGGGATCATAGCCGTTGAAGCCGCGCGGCTCGACGCCTTCGGCGAGCGCCACGGCGACCGCCTCGCCGGCGAGGCGCCGCCACAGCGTCAGGAGCTCAGGCCGCGCCAGGCAATCGGCGATGCCCTGCTGCCCGACGGCCTGGGCGAAGAGCAGGGCGCCATAGCCGAGCTTGCCCCAGAGATAGGACCAGATGCGATCGGTCACGATGGCGTCGGGCTCGAAGACCTGCGTCTGCCGGTGCAGCTCGGCGAGACGAGGCGTCATCCGCCCATCGATTTCGCCCAGGACCACCGCGCCGCGGTTGGCGTAGATGATCTCGCCCGGCTGCAACCAATCCGCGCCGAAATTCACGAAGGCACCCATGGTGCGCTGCGGCCCGACGATGCGCGCGATGATCCTTTCGCAGAGCCCGTTCTGCAGCGAGAGCACATAGCCGTCCGCCGCGAGATGGGGCGCGAGCGCAAGGCAAGCCGCCTCGGTGTGATGCGCCTTCACCGCAAGGAAGATGCGCTTCCACGTCCCCTGGACCTCGGAGGGCAGCATGGCCGGCGCGCTCACCTTGAAGGCGTCGACCGGACCGGTAATCGAGAGGCCGCGCGCGGCATCGCGGATCGCCGCCACATGCTCGGGCACGATATCGACGAAGCTCACATCGTGACCGGCGCGCTTGAGATAAGCGCCGACCGTGCCGCCGATCGCGCCAGCGCCCCATATCAGGATATCCTTGTCCATTGGTCTATAAACTCCTGACCTATCAGTTTGTGCCCTGCCAGCACCGGAGGTATCAGCATTCCTGGCCGCATGCCGTCCGGCGGCGAAATCCCGTCAACCCGGCCGGTCCGTCGCAACGCCCAATAGAGCCTCGCCTTCATTCACCGACAGGCTGGTCATCTGGAACAGCACACGGCCGGGCACAGGCGAGGTGACGAGGCTCTCGCGCTCGCCGCGCAGGTTCCTGATCTCGCCGACAGCCTGATCCATGGCGACGGGCGCGCCGAGCCGCTGGTAGGGATACCAGAGCCCCCGGCTGGCCGAGGCGACGACGGTGAGCGTCATCAGCGCCATGGAGGGCGCGAGAGGGGGCGTCTCCGCGATCATGCCGAGCCCGTGCATCACGCGCTTCAGGCCTTGCGAAAGCTCGCTGACCGAGGCGTCGTCCCAGAGCCCGTTGCCGCTGACCTCCGCGATGATGCTCGGGACGCCGCGCATCGCCGCGGCCGCGACCGTGAAGCCCTCATAGCGGCTCGCTATTCCGATCGGCAGGCCGAAGCTCCGCGCCAGCGCCTCCGACCGCGCATCCCCTTCGCGGAACAGCGAGAAGGGGATGAGCGCCTCGTTCAGGTCCCCGCCATGCAGATCGACATAGGCATCGGCCTTGGCGAAGGCTTCGCCGACGAGCCAATGGGCCAGGCGCTCGCTGGCGCTGCCGTCGGCGCGGCCCGGGAAGACGCGGTTGAGGTTCTTGCCGTCCGCCGGCACGACATAGATGCTGCGCTTCCAGAAGGCCGCGAGATTGACGATCGGCAGTACCAGCAGCGTGCCGCTGAGCGAGGACGGATCCGTGCCGAGCAGACGTTGCGCCGCCTCGATCGAGCAGAACTCGGAACCATGGATGCCGGCGGTGACGAGCAGGCAGGGGCCGTCCTTGGCGCCCTCGACGATGCCGAAGGGCAATTCGAGCTCGGCATCGAGCTTGATCGTGCTGCGTTCGCAGCGCGGCCTTCCGATTCGCAACGGGGGAAGTGACGGCATCGGAGGGCCTCCGGGCGCAGGGACGTGAAGCGCGATCCTGGCATGCCGGACCATCGACTTCAAACGCCTCCTGGTCCAAGCCTTTGCCCCTAACCCGGAGGGTGCGCGTCTCGCGCACCATGACAGCGGCAACCCTCGCCTGGCCGGCAGGTGCATGGGCGGCGAGACGCCGCCCCTCCCGAGACTTTGCCCGTAGCCGCAAGGTGCTCTACGATCGCCGCACGCGACGGCTCGCCCGATGCTTCCGCGTCGGCAGTTCGTCATTCTGTCCCGTTGCGGGGACCTCAATCTCGAAGAATGGGCTGGTGCAGTCGTGAACGGAGCGGAAAGTCTTGTACGGACGCTGGTCGGCGGCGGCGTCGACGTGTGCTTCTCGAACCCCGGCACCTCGGAGATGCATTTCGTCGCCGCACTCGACCGGGTCGAGGGCATGCGCTGCATCCTCGGCCTGTTCGAAGGCGTGGTGACGGGAGCAGCCGACGGCTATGGCCGCATGGCGGAGAAGCCCGCTGCGACGCTGCTGCATCTGGGCCCCGGCCTCGCCAACGGGCTTGCCAATCTGCACAACGCCAACAAGGCTTCGACCCCGGTGGTGAATATCGTCGGCGATCATGCCGTCTATCACCGGCGCTACGACGCCCCGCTCACATCGGATATCGAATCGGCGGCGAAGACCGTTTCCTCCTGGGTGCGCACCTCGCCCGATTCGAAATCAGTCGCCGCGGACGGTGCCGCCGCGATCGCCGCGGCGCGCGCCGCGCCCGGCCAGGTCGCGACCCTGATCCTGCCCGCCGACACCGCCTGGAACGAAGGTTCGGCGGTCGTCGCCCTGCCCCCGATCGAGAAGCCCCGCCGCGTCTCCAAGGAAGCGGTCGCCGAGGCGGTGCGCGTGCTGGGCTCGCGCGAGCCGACGCTCATCCTGCTCGGCGGTCGCGCCTTGCGGCATGAGGCGCTCGACCTCGCCGGCAAGATCGCGGCGAAGACCGGCGCGCGCCTGATGGCGGAGGGCGCGGTCGCCCGCACCGAACGCGGTGCAGGCAGGGTCGCGGTCGGACGCATCCCCTATCCCGTCGATCAGGCCGTCGAGACGCTCAAAGGCCTCAAGCATCTCATCCTGGTGGGCTCGAAGTCCCCGGTCGCCTTCTTCGCCTATCCGAACAAGCCGAGCGTGCTCGCGCCGCGGGATTGCCAGCCGCATCTCCTGGCGCGTCGCGACGAGGATATCCTGCATGCGCTCGAATGGCTCGCCGACGAGCTCGGAGCCAGGGCCGAGCGCGCCCCGACCGTTGCTCATGCCAAGGCCAAGCCCGCCACTGGCGCCATCAGCCCCGAGACGCTCGGCCAATCGATCGGGGCGCTGCTGCCCGAGAACGCCATCGTGGCGGATGAATCGATCACCACGGGACGCGGCTTCGCCAAGGCGACGCATGCGAGCCACCCGCATGACTGGCTGCAGAATATGGGCGGCTCCATCGGGTTGTGCATGCCGCTCTCGATCGGAGCGGCGGTCGCCTGTCCCGACCGAAAGGTGGTGTCGCTCGAATCCGACGGCAGCGGCATGTATACGCTGCAGGCGCTGTGGACGCAGGCGCGCGAGCAGCTGAACATCGTCACCCTCATCTTCGCCAATCGCACCTATGCGATCCTGCGCCATGAGCTGACCAATGTGGGCGCCGAGAATGTCGGCAGAAAAGCGCTCGACATGCTCGATCTCGACCGCCCCGATCTCGACTGGGTGGCGATGGCGCGCGGCATGGGCGTGCCGGGCACGCGCGTCGAGACGATGGAAGCTTTCAATGCGAGCTTCGCCGAAGCCGTGACGGCGAAAGGACCGTATCTGATCGAAGTGGTGCTGTGATCGTTGGGCGTATCCTTCTCCCGCAAAGAGCGCTGTCATGTGCACACATCTCGATTGCTGTGGGCATTGAAGGCTGATTCCGTGATGCACATTGATTCGCGGGAGGCTTTCGATGACTTTCGTTTGCGAGGCTGTGGGCGGGCTGGGACGGTTTGGCGACCGTCGCCTGC
>JBIOEJ010000117.1:0-18604 GCA_044445965.1 Hyphomicrobiales bacterium | reverse complement strand
GCAATTCGTGGCCTATATGACGCAGCGTCCCGAGAACCGGGCGCTCTGGTTCAAGGAGGCGCAATATGTGCAGCCATGGAAGGGCTTCCAGGCGCTGCCCGAGGTGAAGGCCATCCCCTATATGAACACCTTCCTGGAGGACCTGAAGATCGGCGTGCCGCTGCCGCGAACCCACAAGTTCAACGAGCTCGCCACCAATGTAGCCAAGGCCTATGACCGGATTTCCGCTAGCGGAGATCGGCCTGAGCAGGTCGTCCCCGATCTCGCCAAGAGCATCAACCGGATGCTGTCACTCTGATCGCGGATGCGGACTGCCGGCCTCGATCCGTTGAAACAGGCTCGGGGCAGTCCCCGAAGGCGCGCCTCTGAGCGAGGCCGCTATCGTCACGCCCGCACGGGCATATTGATGATCCTGCCGGCGGCGATCTTCTTTACCGTCTTTCTCATCTATCCGGTCGCCAATGCCTTCTGGGTCAGCTTGACCTCGTGGGACCTCGTCAGCCCGCCGCGCTTCGTCGGGCTGAACAATTACCGGCTGCTGCTCGACGACGACGACTTCAAGGCCTCGCTCTCGATCACGCTCTACTACACGCTCGGCATCCTCAGCATCGAATTGCCGCTCTCCCTCTTCCTCGCCCTGCTGCTCGACAGGCGCATCAAGGCGCGAGGCTTCTACCAGGCCGTCATCTTCACGCCGGTGGTGCTGAGCATGGTGGCGGTCGCCATGATCTGGCGCGCCGTCTTCGCGCCGGTGGGCGGGCTCTATCTCCTGTTCACCGAGCCCTTCGGCATAACCAATCTGCAATGGCTCAACAGCGCCAAGCTCGCCATGCCGGCCCTGATCATCGTCGGGGTGTGGAAGAACGCCGGCTATTACATGGTCGTCTTCCTCGCCGGCCTGCAGGCGATCCCCAAGAGCTTCTACGAGGCGGCGCGCATCGACGGCGCCGGCGCCTGGCGCCTGTTCCGCTGGATCACCTTGCCGCTGCTGCGCCCCTATCTGTTGTTCGTCGTGGTGGTCTCGATCATCCGCACCACGCAGTCCTTCAGCGCCGTCTATACCTTGACCGATGGCGGGCCGGCCGGCGCCACCAAGGTGCTGCCCTACCTGATCTACGAGAACGCCTTCGGCTTCAACCGCATGGGCTATGCCTCGGCGATCGCGGTGCTGATGTTCTTCGGCCTCCTGGTGCTGACCGCGGTCCAATTCCGCTTGCTGCGGGACCGCTCGGTGGCAGAGGTCTGACCCATGGCCGCGTCGGACATCGCGCCGGCCGTCGACGATCAGGGCAGCGCCCCCGGCTCGCAAATCCTGCCCCATCTCGTGCTGCTCATCGTCTGCGCCGTCATCGCCCTGCCGCTGATCTGGATGGTGCTCACCGCGCTCAAGGCGCCGCAGGACATTTTCAACAAGCCGTTCTGGTGGATTCCGCCCGAGCCGCATTTCGCCGAGAACATGCGGCGCGTCTTCGCCATGATCCCGTTCGGGCGCTATTTCGGGAACAGCGTCGTGGTGGCCGGCACGGTGACGGCGTGCGACCTGTTCTTCTCGACGCTCGCCGGCTACGCGCTCGCCAAATACCGCTTCCCCGGCCGCGATCTGTTCTTCGGCGTCATCGTCGCCACCATGATGGTGCCGTTCATCGTCGTGCTGATCCCGCAATACATCATCGTGCGCAGCCTCGGCTGGCTCGATTCCTATGCCGGGCTCATCATTCCCTTCGCCATTTCGAGCTTCGGCATCTTCCTCATGCGGCAAGCCTTCCTGGGCATGCCGGACGAGCTCATCGAGGCGGCGCGGCTCGACGGGGCCGGGGAGTGGCGCATCCTGTTCCGCATCGTCGTGCCGCTGAACGTGACGCCGCTCGTCTCGCTGGCGATCCTGCGCTTCCTCGGAGAATGGGACAGCCTGCTCTGGCCGCTGGTGGCGACCAACAGCGCTCAGATGCGCACCATGTCGCTGGGCATGGCCCTCCTGCAGGATGACCGCTATGGCACCGACTTCCCGATGCTGATGACGGCCGCCACCATGTCGGTCGCCCCCATCGTGCTCGTCTATCTGTTCCTGCAGCGCTACTTCATCAAGAGCGTCGCGGCATCCGGGCTCAAGGCTTAGCTCTCCTTTTGCCGGCTAGCTCGGACGCTTGCGATCGGTCACGCGGTCGCGCATGATGAGCAGTCGGGGGCGGGAATGTCGAATGCGCGCAACCAAGCAAGATTAGGGCTCCGCCCCGTGGGCCCGGCCACCCCTGCACCCGTCCCTTGAATGATGGATCGCAGAGGTTTTCGCCTTTGCCGGGGTCCGGCGACAGGGCCCTCTGCCTTGCCTTGAATTGTCGCGGGGAGGTGCACATGTCGAACGGATCTCTTCCTGTCAGCCGCCGCGCCGTGATGGCGGGCGGTGCCGCGCTCGGTCTAGCCGGGTTGCCGGCGCGGGCGGCGGCGCGCACGCGGTTCGTGACCGCCAACAACAATCCCTACGACATCCTCGACCCGCACCAGGTGTTCGACATCGGCCGCATCGCCATCCGGCTGAATATGTACGATGCGCTGGTGCACTGGGTGGACAATCCGGTGAAGCTGATCATGTGGCTCGCCGAGAAGGTCGACCCCTCCCCTGACGGCAAGACCTACACCTTCACCCTCAAGCCCGGAGTGAAGTTCCACGACGGCAGCCCGCTGACGGCCGAGGACGTGGCCTATTCGATGGACCGCATCCTGGCGCTGAAAAAGGGCGCTTACGGGCTGTTCCAGGACATGGTGAAGCCGGGCAGCACGCAGGCGCTGGATGCGGGGACGGTACGTTTCAACCTGACCAAACCGTCCGCCGTGTTCATGGGGGTGCTGTCGGAACTCTGGGTGGTCAATTCGAAGCTGGTGAAACAGCACGAGGCCAATGACGACTGGGGAGCCGCATGGTTGACCCGCAGCGAAGCGGGCTCGGGCAGCTATCGGCTGCGCCGCTTCGACGCCGCCGTCGGCTTCCAGTGCGAGCGCTTCGAGGATCATTTCGCCGGGTGGCACCCAGGCGCCATCGACGACGCCGACTTCCGCGTCTCCATGGAGACGGCGACGCGCGTGCTGGGGGTGATGCAGGGCGAGTTCAACACCACCGACGGCTACTTGCCGGCCGAGCAGGTGGAAAGGCTGCGCGCCTCCGGCAAGGTGAACATCATCGAGCAGGAGATCCTGCGCACCTTCTACTTCATCATCAACAACGCCAGACCGCCGCTGAACGACGCGAATATGCGCCGCGCGCTGTGCTGCGCCTTCGATTATGACGGCTTCATCAACGGTATCCTGGGCGGCACGGTGGTGCGCAATGCCGGCATCATCCCCAATCCGATGTGGGGGGCGCCCAAGGACCTGAAGGGCTACAGCTACGATCTCGACAAGGCGAAATGGTATCTCGGCCAGGTGAAGGAGAAGATGCGGCCGCTGCAGATCGGCGCGCTGGGCGGCTATCCGCAGAGCGAGCAGGCATCGCAGATCCTGCAGGCCGGCGTCACCAAGCTCGGGCTCGACATCAAGGTGGTGACCGAGCCGTTCACCACCATCGCGCCGAAGCTGGACGTGCCCGACCGGCCGCACGACCTGATACCTTTGTGGCGCAGCGCCTATTTCGCCGATCCCCACAACTGGACCGGCTTCATCTTCCACAGCCGCAACTTCGGCGCCGGCAATGCCAGCTTCTACAAGAACGAAAAGGTGGACGAGCTGACCGACAAGGCGCTGCTGATCACCGATCAGGAACAGCGCCGGCCGATCTACGAGGAGGTGTCGCGCATCCTGGTGGATGAGGCCGCCGGAATTTTCATCGACAACACGAAATACTACGGCCCGTTCACCAAGAACGTGAAATCGATCCGCTATTGCGCGATCGGCGATGCGCAGGACCTGCGCTGGACCGTGATGGAAACCTGATCCGCACATGCGGCTTCTGGCGCTGGCGGTGCGGCGTTGCCTGTGGATGCCGCCGACCCTGTTCGGCCTGACCTTGATCGTGTTCGTGGTCTCGCACGTCATCCCGGCCGATCCGGCCCGCGTGATGGCGGGCGAGAACGCGCCGGCCGAGCAGGTGGAGGCGCTGCGTCACCGCTACGGCCTGGACCTGCCGCTGCCCCGGCAATTTCTTCGCTATATCGGCGATGTGGCGACCGGGAACATGGGCATCAGCCTCTATACCCAGCGCCCGGTCGCCGATGATCTGCTCGAGCGGCTGCCGGCAACCTTCGAGCTCGCATTCTACGCCATCATCGCCGCCATCCTGACCGGGCTGCCGCTCGGCGTGGTGGCGGCGTTGCGGCGCAACTCGGTGCTCGACCATACGCTGCGGGTGGTGACCATCGCCGGGCTGGCGATGGCGGCGTTCTGGCTGGCGATCCTCTTGCAGCTTTCCTTCTCCATGTGGCTCGGCCTGACGCCGGTGCAGGGTCGCATCGGCGGCTGGGGTCCCGATCCGATCACCGGCTTCTACACGCTGGACGCGGTGCTGCGCGGCGATTGGCAGGCCTTCTTCTCGGCATTGCGCTACCTCGCCTTGCCGGCGCTGACGCTCGCGGTCCCCGCGATGGCGACGATCATGCGCTTCACGCGCGCCGGCGTGCTCAGTGTGATGTCGAGCAATTTCGTATTCTACCAGGAGGCCATGGGTCTGCCGCGGCGGGTGGTGGTGTGGAAATACATCCTGCGCAGCGCGCTGATCGGCACGCTGACGCAGATCGGCCTGATCTTCGGCACCCTTTTGGCCAATGCGGTGGTCGTGGAGACAGTGTTCGCCTGGCCGGGGGTCGGCACCTTCGCCTACAACTCGATCCTGCAATCCGACTACAACGCCATCCTCGGCTTCACCCTGTTCATCGGCGCCGCCTTCATCGGCATCAACCTTTTGGTGGATATCGGGCAGGCGGTGCTGGACCCCCGCGGCAGATGAGGACGCTCAGGCGCATATTGCGCGACAAGGCGCTGCTGGCGGGCCTCGTGATCGTGGCGCTGCTGGTGCTGGCGGCAGTGTTCGCAGGCCCGCTCTCCACCTTTCCCGGCGCCGTGGCCGATGTCGACCCCGCTCATCGCCTGCAGCCGCCGGGCGCGGTGTTCCTGCTCGGCACCGACCGGATGGGGGCGGATATCTACAGCCGGCTGCTGTTCGGCGCACGGCTGACCATCCTGATCGCGGTCGTCGCCACCACCTTGTCGGTGGCGGTCGGCGTGCCGGTGGGGCTGATCGCCGGCTATTACCGCGGCTGGTTCAGCGATCTCTTGATGCGCATCTCCGACATCTTCCTCGCGGTGCCGCAAATCGTGCTGGCGATCGCCATCGCCCAGACGCTGGGGCCGGCGATCCAGAACGTCATCCTGGCGCTGTCGGTGACCTATTGGCCGTTCTGGGCGCGGCTGGTCTATGCGGAGACCCGCAGCGTGCGCAACGAGGTGTTCATCGAGGCGGCGATCGCCATGGGCGCCTCGCCGCCGCGCGTGATGGTGCTGCATGTGCTGCCCTCGATCGCCTCCTCGGTGATCGTGCGTACCACCATCGGCATGGGCGGCACGATCCTGGTGGCGGCGGCGCTCGGTTTCCTCGGCCTCGGCGCGCCCCCGCCCGCGCCGGAATGGGGCCGCATGATCGCGGAGAGCCGGGAATTCCTGCCGCAGGCCTGGTGGTATGCGACCGCGCCGGGGGTGGCGATTCTTCTCGTCGTCATGGGCTTCAACCTGTTGGGCGACGGGCTGCGCGACGCGCTCGACCCGAAGCTGCGCAGAGGCGGCGCGCGTGGCGGATAGGCTTCTCGAGGTGCGCGACCTCAGCGTGTCCTTCGTCACCGAGGGCGGCGTGGCGCTGGTGCTCGACCGCGTGAACCTGTCGCTTAGGCGCGGCGAGATCATGGGGCTGGTCGGCGAGTCGGGCTGCGGCAAGACGACGCTCGCGCGAGCGATCCTGGGCGTCCTGCCGGTCAATGCCTCGATCGATCACGGCGAGCTGCGCTTCGCCGGCATAGACCTTTTGCGCGGCGGCGTGTCGGGGCAGATTCGCGGCCGCGCCATCACCTTCGTGCCGCAGGACCCGTATGGCTCGTTCAGTCCGCTGTTCACCGTGGGCGATCAGATTTCCGAGCTCATGCGCTGGAAATCGCCGGATGCGGCGGATGGCCGCTACGGGCGCGGCCGTCGGCGCAGCGACCGCGAGCGCACGCTCAGCCTGCTGCGCGCGGTGCAGCTGCCTGATCCCGAGGGGCTCTTGCGCAAATATCCGCACGAGCTGTCGGGCGGGCAGCGCCAGCGCATCATGATCGCCATGGCGCTGCTGCCCGAGCCCAAGCTGGTGATCGCGGACGAGCCGACCACGGCGCTCGACGTGACCATCCAGGCGCAGATTCTCAAGCTGCTGCGCCAGCTCGCCAGCGAGCGCGGAGCATCCGTGCTGTTCACCACGCATGATCTGGGCACGGCGTGGGAGATCTGCGACCGCGTGAGCGTCATGTATGCGGGTCAGGAGGCCGAGATGGCCGATGTCGACGGCTTCTTCGCGCGGCCGCGCCATCCCTATACGCGCCTGCTGTTGGACAGCCTGCCGGTGCAGGGGGCGGCGCTGCGCGGCATCCCGGGCGAAGTGCCGAGCCCGTTCTCCCCGCCCTCCGGCTGCCGCTTTCACCCGCGCTGCCTGCACGCGACCGATATCTGCCGTGCGCACCCGGCGCCGGCGTCCGACCCGGCGCCGGGCCATAGGGTGCGCTGCCACCATCCGCTCGCTGAGGCTGCTTCGTGACGCGGGGCCCCTCGATACTCGAGCTCGACGGGCTGCACCGGCACTTTCCGATCCGCAACGTCTGGGGCTGGCGCACCGGATGGCTGCGCGCGCTCGACGGCGTGTCGCTGTCGGTGGCGCGCGGCGAAATCCTGGGGGTGGTCGGCGAATCCGGCTGCGGCAAGTCGACGCTCGGCAAGACCATCGCCGGCATCCATCGGCCGAGCAGCGGGCGCGTGCTGCTCGAGGGCAACGAGATCGGCAATCTGTCGCCCAGCGCCGGACGGGCGCTGCGGCGGACATTGCAATATTGCTATCAGGACCCGGGCGCCTCGCTCGATCCGCATTGGAAGATCGGCCGGGCGCTGGAGGAGCCGCTGGTGGTGCATGCCGGCATGGCGAAGAGCGAGAGGCAGGCGCGGGTGGCCGAGGTGCTGCAGGCCGTCGGCCTGCCGGCGCGCCACCTCGATCTCTATCCGCACGAGATCAGCGGCGGCCAACAGCGGCGGGTCGGCCTGGCGCGCATCCTGATGCTGCGGCCGAGCCTGATCATTCTCGACGAGCCGACCTCCGGCCTCGATGTCTCGGTGCAGGCGACGGTGCTGAACCTGTTGCTGGAATTGCGCGCCCGGTTCGACCTGACCTATCTGTTCATCAGCCACGATCTTTCGGTGGTGCGGCTGCTGTGCCGGCGCGTCGCCGTGATGTATCTCGGACGCGTGGTCGAAAGCGGGACGACCGAGGCGGTGTTCGCCGCGCCGCTGCATCCCTATACGCGCTCGCTGCTGGCCGCGGTGCCGGTGATCGGCGGGCGCCGGGTGACGCGGCATTTCTCGCTCGAGGGCGAGCCGCCCAGCGCCGGCGATCTGCCCTCCGGCTGCCGCTTCCGGCCGCGCTGCCCGCGTGCCGATGCGCGTTGCGCGGCGGAGGACCCGCAAACCCGGGCGCTGCCGGACCGACGGCAGATCGCCTGCCATCATGCCGAGGAGGAAACCGTATGAGCAGCAAGCTGGCCATCGTCACCGGGGGTGCGCGCGGCATCGGGCGCGGCTGTGCGCACGCGCTCGCGCAAAAGGGGCTGGATATCGCGATCGTCGACCTGCTGGTGCCCGAGATGCAGCGCACCGCGGACGAGTTGCGGGCGCTCGGCCGCACGGTGCGGATTTACGAGGCCGACGTAGCGGAGTTCTCGCGCGCGGCCGAGGTGGTGGCGCGGGTGCATGCCGATTTCGGCCGCATCGACGTGCTCTTGAACAATGCCGGGCGGGGCAACCCCAAGGGCATCGCCGAGATCACCGAGGCGGAGTTCGACCGCACCATCGCGGTGAATCTCAAGAGCTGCTTCAACTACATTCACGCGGCGGTGCCGCCGATGCTGGCGGGCGGGGGCGGTCGGATCGTGTCGATGTCGTCGCTGAATGCCTTCTCCGGTGGGGTGACCAGCGCGGTGTCGAAATTCTCCTACGCGGCGGCGAAGGCGGGGATCCTCGGCATGACGCGGGCGCTGGCGAAGGAGCTCGGCCCGAGCATCGCCATCAACGCCGTCTGCCCGGGCGTGATCGAGACCGAGCTCGGCAATTCGCTGACCAAGACGCGCGGGCCGGAGCTGACGAAGGGGATTGCGCTGGGGCGGCTGGGCAAACCGGCGGACGTGGCGCAACTGGTGGCGTTCCTGGCGACGGTGGAGCCGAACTTCATCACCGGCCAGGCATTCGTGATCGATGGGTTCCAGTGGGTGTGCTGAATTTCGATGGACGGGGGATCGCCGCTCGCGCCGGCCCTCACCGGCTTGGCGATCATCAACCGCTTCTCCGCTCATTCCCGCGAAAAGCGGGAATCCAGCACTACGAGAGCAGGTGGAAATTCTGGCTTCCCGCCTTCGCGGGAATGAGCGGAGATGGGCTTTGCGCCTCGAAAGCCCTAACTGATCTCGTTGATGTAGCAATAGCCGCTGGAGGTCGAGCGGTGCTGGCCGAGGATCATGGCGCTGCCCGCCTGGTCATAGGCGATCTCGTCGATGACCAGCACCGCGGCCGGCGAGGAGAGCCGTAGGAGGCCACGATCCTCGGTCGTCGCAACCTCGGCCGTCACGCTCTCGCGCACGGCCGAGAGGCGGATGCCGTAGCGGTCGAGAAGATGCAGATAGAGGAGGTCCGGGACCGCGGCGGCGAGGTGCGGGAATCCCGGTAGACGCTCCGCCGCAAGGACGAGCCGCTCATGCATGACGGGCACGCCGCCGACCCGCCGCAGCCTATGCAGGCGGATCAGCTCGGCCCCGGCCGCGATGCCGAAGGTCGCTGCCTCGCCGGCGGTTGCCGGCCCGCGCGTCAAGGACAGCACTCGTGGCGAGGACCGCAGGAGCGTGCCGTCCACCCCATGCAGGCGGAAATATTGGAAGAAATTGCGCAGGTTGTGCTGGGGACTGCGGCCGGTGACGACGGTGCCGGTCTTGCGGCGGCGGGCCAGCATGCCCTCTGCGGTCATCTCCGCGAGCGCGCGCCTGACCGTGCCGACGGCGACGCCGAAGCGGGACGCGAGCGCGACCTCGTTCGGCAGCACTTCGCCTGGCGGCCATTTGCCGATCAGGATCGCCTCGGCGAGCTGCCGCTTGACATGCTCGTAGAGCGGCACCGGGCGTTGATCCGGCGCCGGCATCGGAACTTTGCGCTTGACTCGCAAGGCGGCTTCCTTCCACTCTATTTCTATAAAGGATATAGTATTTGGACGAAACCTGGAAGAGATGACCGCAAGCCGGAAATGACCGCAAGCCTTGCCCGCATGCCCGCTCCCCGCGCCCCGCTCGATGCGGCGCTGGCCTGCATCGCGCGGGAGGTGCCATCGGCGCTCGATGATCTTGGCCGCCTGGTCGGCGTCGACACATCCTTCCCGCCCGGCGCGGGCTATGGCGGTTTCGCCGACCTCCTGGAGGAGCTCGTCAGCCCGCTCGGGTTCGACTGCCGGCGCGTGCTGGTGCCTCGCGAGCTGTGGCAGGTGCCGGATGGTCAAGCGCGCGGCGAGCGCGTCAACCTGATCGCCAAGAGAAGCGGCGGACGGCCCGTCTGCGGCCTCTATTTCCATACGGACACGGTGCCTGCGGCAGCCGATTGGCGACGCCCGCCCTTGGCGCTCACGCGCGAGGGCGACCGCCTCTATGGCCTCGGCGCGGCCGATATGAAGGGCACGATCGCGGCGGCGCTGCTGGCTCTGCGCGCCGCCCGCGATTGCGGCACGGATCTCGCCTACGACCCGATGCTGCTCTTCTGCACCGATGAGGAGGGCGGGCTCTTTCCGGGTATCCGCTATCTCGCCGAGCAAAGGCTGCTCGAAGGCCACATGCTGAGCTTCAACGGCGGCGCCGTGCCGCGCATCTGGGCCGGCTGCTTCGGCTCGATCAATCTCTTGATCCGCGTGCATGGCCGGGCCGCGCATGCGGGAGATGGGGACCAAGGAGTCAACGCCATAGAGGCTGCCTTGCCGCTCCTTGATGCGCTCCAGGCGCTGAAGCCGAAGATCGCCGGACGCGCCTCCGCGCTGCCGCCTCCGCCCCATGCGGCAGGCCGCCCGCTGACCGGGAGGCTCACCATCGCGTCGGCGCATGGCGGGGCGAGCGGCGGAGCCGTGCCTTCCCTCTTCGAGATCCTGGTCAACCGCCGCTACGCGCCGGAGGAATCCTTCGAGACGGCGCTCGCCGAGATCGAGGAGACGGTCCGGGCAGCCGCGCACGAAACCGGCATCGAGCTCGAGACGCGGCTGGTCGGCCATCTCAAGCCGGTCACGGACCCCACCGGTCCCCATTGGCCGCGCTGGCAGGCGGCGCTCTCTGTCGGCTTCGGCTGGGCCGCGGATGAGTTCCGCGCCTTCGGGGCGACGAGCTCGTCCGATTTCGGCTGGGTGCAGGCGGCCGGGATGCGGGAGATCCTGCTAGGCGGGCTCGGCCGACCCGACCGCAATGTCCACGCCGCCGAGGAGCACACCACGGTCGCGGACCTGGTGGCCCTGGCCCAAAGCGTCCTCGCCTATCTCGCCGCCGATTTCAGGGCCGATATCCGGCCGGAAGCTCAAGGGAGTCCATCATGACATCGATCACCCGCCGCTCGGTTCTCGCCGCGGGTCCAGGCCTCGTCGCGCTGCCGCGCCTGTCCTTCGCGCAAGCCGCGCCGCGCCGCGGAGGCACGTTGCGCCTGTCGGTCGACCAGGCGGCGGGCGTCCTCAATCCGCTGCTCACCCGCGTCAACCCGGAATATCTCGTCGCCGAGCTGCTCTATTCGAGCCTCACGCGGCTGAGCCCCGAAATGACGCCCGAGCCCGACCTCGCCGAATCCTGGACCGCGAGCCTCGACGTCAAGGAATGGACCTTCCGCTTGCGCGAAGGCCTGCGCTTCCATGACGGCTCGCCTTGCACCGCGAAGGACGTGGCCGCGACCTTCAAGGCGATCCTCGATCCGAAGACCGCCTCGCCCGCCCGCACCAATGTCGGGCCGATCGCCGAGGCGGTCGCCGCCGATGACCGCACGGTCGTCTTCAAGCTCTCGACCTCCTACGCGGATCTCCCGACATCGCTCGCCTATACCAATGCCAAGATCATCCCTTCCGCTTTCGCCGAGGGCGACCTCGGGAAGCTGTCCCGGGCGGCGGTCGGCACCGGCCCGTTCAAGCTCGTTGCTTACGAGCCCGACCGCCGCATCATGGTCGAGCGCAACGAGGCCTATTACGACAAGGCTCGCCCCTATCTCGACCGCGTCGAGATCGTGGTCTATCCGGATGCGACGGCCGAAGCCTCGGCGCTGATCTCGGGCGACACCGACCTCATCGCCAACACGCCGCCGACCGAGTTCGGGCGCTTTGCCGGCGCCTCCGGCGTCACGCCGCTGCGTACGCCCTCGGGGCAGTTCCTCAACGTCAATATGGGCTGCGACCAGAAGCCCTTCGGCGATGTGCGGGTGCGCCAGGCGCTGGCGCTGACCATCGATCGCAAGGCGATGGTCGATTTTTGCGCGCAGGGCTACGGAACGCCCGGCAACGACGTGCCGATGAACGGCGCCTATCATTTCTTCAAACCAGTCCCCGAGAAGAAGCCCGATATCGCCAAGGCGAAGCAGCTGCTCGCCGATGCCGGCTTTGCGAACGGCATCGACCTCAAGCTGATCGCCTCCGACACGCCCTCGACGCGCACGACCATGGGCGTCGCGATGCGCGAGATGGCCAAGGCCGCGGGCTTCCGCATCGAGGTCCAGACCATGCCGCACGCGACCTATCTCGATCAGGTGTGGAAGAAGGGGCCGTTCTATGTCGGCTTCTACAACATGCAGGCCACGGCGGACGCGATCTTCGCGCTGCTCTACACCTCGAACGCCGCTTGGAACGAGACGCGCTGGAACAATGCCGATTTCGACAAGCTCGTCGGCGAGGCGCGCGGCACGACCGAGGAGGCGAAGCGGCGCGAGCTCTACGGCCAGGCGCAGACGCTGATGTCCGAGCAAGTACCGTCGGTGATCCCCGTCTTCTTCGATCTGCTCGCCGCCAAGCGCAACTATGTGCAGGGCTACCAGCTCCACCCGCGCGGCGCCGTGTTCCGTCTCGACCATGCCTGGCTCGGGCAGGACGCGCCCAAGCGCGGCTGACGCGTGTCCGCGACCTGGCTCGTCAGGCGCTGCCTGCTCGTCCTCTACACGATGCTCGTCGTATCGGTCGTCGTCTTCGGCATCACGCAAGTGCTGCCGGCCGATGCCGCCGTCACCTTGCTGGGCGAGAACGCGACGCCGGAGGCGCTGGCGGCGGTGCGCGAGAGGCTCGGCCTCGGCGATCCCATCCTGCTGCAATACTGGCATTGGCTGTCGCAACTTCTGCAAGGCGATTTCGGCGTCTCGATGCGGACCGGCCAGCCGGTCGGCCCGGCCATGCTGCTGGCGCTGTCGCGCTCGCTGCTGCTGGCCGCCTGCGCCATCCTGCTGATGCTGGTCTTCGCGGTGCCGCTCGGCGTTCTCGCGGCGCTGCGCCGGGGCGGCCCGGCCGATGTCGCGGCGGGCCTCGTCTCCTATCTCGGCGTGTCGCTACCGGAATTCGTGACCGGCACCTTGCTGCTCGTCTTGATGTCGGACCGGCTGCAATGGCTGCCGGCGACCGGCTATGTGCCGCTCACCGAGAATTTCGCCGAGGGCTTGCGTCATCTGGCGCTGCCGGTCATCGCCGTGTCGCTGATCCTCATCGCCCATGTGTCGCGCATGGTGCGCTCCGAGATGATCGACGTGCTGCACTCCGATTATGTGCGCGCCGCGCGGTTGAAAGGCCTGTCCGCCGGCACGGTGCTGTTCCGCCATGCGCTGCCCAACGCGCTCCTGCCGGTCATCACCATCGCGGCGCTCGATATCGGCTATGTGCTCGGCGGCATCATCGTGGTCGAGGAGATCTTCGCCCTTCCCGGCATCGGCAGGGCGCTGATCGTGGCGATCGAGACGCGCGACCTGCCGGCCATCCAGGCGGGTGCGGTGATCATGGCCGGCACCTATGCGCTCGCCAATTTCGCGGCCGATATCTCCTACGCCCTGCTCGACAAGCGCATCCGCTATGACTGAGCTGGCGCGCCGCATCCTGCGCACGCCGCAAGGCGCGCTGGGCGTGGCGATCCTCGCGCTCATCGCCATCGCCTGCGTCTTCGGTCCGGCGCTCGCGCCGCAAGATCCCGAAAAGATGAGCGTGCTGGCGCGCTTCCGCGGGCTTGGCGGCGAGTTCCTGCTCGGCAGCGACGAGTTCGGCCGCGATACGCTGAGCCGCCTGCTCATCGGGGCGCGGGCCACGGTGCCGCTGGCGGTCGCCGCCACCCTCATCGGCACGCTGACCGGCGCCGTGATCGGCACCTTGTCGGCCTATCTCGGCGGGCGCGCCGACGAAGCGATCATGCGCACCGTCGATGCCGTCATGGCGATCCCGGGCCTGCTGCTGGCCCTGCTGGTGGCGAATACGCTCGGCAAGGGCAGCTTCAACGCCATGCTGGCCATCGCGGTCGCCTTCGCGCCCGGCATGGCGCGCGTGACGCGCAGCGTGGCGCTGACGGTGCGCCGGCAGGACTATGTCAGCGCCGCGATCGCGCGCGGCGAGGGGGCTTCCTGGATCGTGCTCTCCGAGATGCTGCCGAACGTCGCGGCCCCGGTGGTGATCGAGACCACCATCCGCGTCGCCTTCGCCGTCATGCTGTTCGCGACCTTGAGCTTCCTCGGCCTCGGCGCCCAGCCGCCGGCCTCCGAATGGGGGCTGATGGTCTCCGAGGCCCGCCGCTTCCTGCATCAGGCCCCTTGGATGATCGTGGCGCCGGGCGCCGCCATCGCGGCGACCGCGATCGGCTTCAACCTCCTCGGCGACGGTCTGCGCGACGCGCTGAATCCAAGAGACGAGCGATGACCGGACGAGCGACGGGCGCGCTCCTCTCCATCGAGGGCTATACGCTCGATTATCTGACCGCGGGTGGCCCGTTGCGCGTGCTCGACGCGGTGTCGCTCGGCGTCGCGCCCGGAGAGGTGCTCGGCCTCGTCGGCGAATCGGGATCGGGCAAGTCGACGCTCGCCTTCGCCATCATGCGCGATCTTCCCGGCAATGCGCGCGAGCGCGCTGGCGCGATCTCGTTCCTGGGCTGGAACCTCATGGGAATGGAGGCGGCGAAGATCGCTGCGATCCGTGGCCGGCGCATCGCCATGGTGTTCCAGGACCCGGCCTCCTCCCTCAACCCGACCTTGACGCTCGGCCGCCAGCTCACCGAGACGCTGACCCGCCATCGCGGCCTTGCGCGCGACGCGGCCCGCAAGGAGGCGATCGACCTCTTGCGCCTCGTCGAGCTGAGCGAGCCGGAAATCATGATGCGCCGCTACCCCCACGAGGTCTCCGGCGGCGAGAAGCAGCGCGTCGTCATCGCCACGGCCTTCGCCTGCCGGCCGGACCTCATCATCTTCGACGAGCCGACGACCGCGCTCGACGTGATCACCGGCGCCCGCATCCTGGATCTCTTCCGTCGCCTGCGGGTCGAGACCGGCGTCGCCGGCCTCTATATCTCGCATGACCTCGCCCTCGTCTCGCGCATTGCCGACCGGGTGGCGGTCATCCGCCGCGGCCGGATCGTGGAGACCGAGCCCGCCGCCCAGGTCTTCGTCGCGCCGAAGGAGGATTACACGCGCGCCCTCGTCGATGCCGTGCCGAGGCCTTGGCGGCGCCTGATCGCGGACGCGCCGCGCGAGGAGAAGCTGGTAGAGCTGAGCAACGTCAGCGTCCGCTATGGCAGGCCGCGCCTGTTTCGCCGCCGCGAGACCTTCGGCGCGAGATCCGTGAGCCTCGATCTGCGCCAAGGCGAGATCCTCGGCATCGTCGGCGAATCGGGATCTGGGAAATCGACGCTGGCGCGAGCCATGACCGGGCTTGCCCGTTTCGAGGGCGAGATCAGGCTCAAGGGTGCGCGGATCAGATCGGCCTCCGACATGGACCGGCGCTACCGCGGCGCGGTCCAGATCGTCTTCCAGCATCCGGACGCCTCGCTCAATCCGCGCCATCGGGTCGGCGACATCCTGGCGCGGCCGCTCGCGCTTTTCGGCGGGCGGCGCTCGGAGGTTCCACGCCTCCTGGAGGAGGTGCGCCTGCCGGCCGATTATGCGCGGCGCTACCCGCATCAGCTCTCCGGCGGCGAGAAGCAGCGCGTCGCCATCGCCCGCGCCTTCGCGGCGAAACCGGCTTTGGTCATCTGCGACGAGGTGACGGCCGCGCTCGACGTCTCGGTGCAAGCCGCGGTGATCGAGCTTCTCCTGGCGCTGCGCCGGCTGCACGGCACGGCCTACGCCTTCATCACCCACGACCTCAACCTCGTGCGCCAGATCGCGCATCGCATTGCCGTGATGCGGCGCGGCGAGCTCCTCGACCTCTTGGACGCAGGCAGCATCGATGGCGACAGCGCCCACCCCTACACGCGCGAATTGATCGCCGCTTGCCCCACCCCCGTCGGAGAAGAAGGAACCACCCATGACCAAGGATGAGCTGCTGGCGAGGATCGACGCCAAGGCCTGCCTCGACTTCCTGAGCCGGATGGCGCGCCATAAGAGCTACAGCCAGACCGAGGGCGAGCGGAAGCTCGCGGCCTTCATGGCGCAGGAGATGCAGCTTCTCGGCATGGAGGCCGAGCTCACCCCCGTCGAAGGCGAGCGCGTCAACGCCATCGGCCGCTGGCGCGGCACGGGCGGCGGCAAGAGCATCCTCTTCAACGGGCATGTCGACACCAACCCGGCGACCGAAGGCTGGACCGTCGATCCCTGGGGCGGCAAGGTCGACGACAAGTTCATCTACGGCATCGGCGTGTCCAACATGAAGGCGGGCGACGCCGCCTATTTCTGCGCGCTGCGCACCCTGATCCAGGCCGGGGTGAAGCTCAAAGGCGACGTGATCCTCACCTTCGTGGTAGGCGAGCTGCAGGGCGGGGTCGGGACGCTCGCCTTCATCGAGCAGGGCCTGCGCGCCGACTATTTCGTGAATTCCGAGCCGACCGATCTCGCGGCCCTCACCATGCATGCGGCGGCCTTCACCTTCATCATCGAGCTCACCGGTGTGACCCGGCATATGTCGAAGCGGGAGGAGGGGGTGGATGCCATCATGGCCGCCTGCGACCTCGTTCCGCGCCTCGACGCCATGAAATTCTCGGGCGCGCCTTCGCCCGAGCATGCAGCCATCAACCGCGTCCATGTCGGCGTCGTGCATGGCGCGCTCGGCAAGGAGCTGCATGAATGGCGCCCGCCGCAAGTCTCGGACTTCGCACGCATCAAGGGCTCCGGCCGCTACGCGCCGGGCCAGACCGAGGAGGGCGCCTTGGCGGATCTGCGCGCCGAGCTGGACAAGCTCGAAACGCGCTTCCCCGGGCTCAAGGCGACGCTGACGCCGGAGCACAAGCTCGGACGCCCCGCCATGCCGTCCTTCGAGGTGTCGCGCTCGAGCCGCATCGTCAAGGCGATCAATGCGGCCTATCGCCAGGTGCGCGGCGCCGAGCAGCCGACCGGCGCCGTCACGCCGCCGGGCTTCTACGGCACCGACGCCGCGCATCTTTGCCGCAAGGCCGGCATGGAAGGCATCGTCTGCGGCCCGGGCGGGCGCTACAACACCATGCCCGATGAGCGCGTCGACATCGTCGATTATCTCGACATGATCAAGATCTATCTCCTGACCATCCTCGACATCTGCGAGATCGCTTGAGGTTGAAGCCGGCGCCCAACTTCTCCCCTTGGCCCGGATCGTAGTCCGGGCCTTGTGACACCTTTGCGTTATCCCTCACAGATTTCCTTCGGCAGGTCCATCTCCGCTCATTCCCGCGAAAGCGGGAATCCAGTGCTTCAAGAACGGGCGGAAGATTCTGGATCCCCGCTTCGCGAGGATGAGCGGAGAGGCGGTTGGACGGCCAATGCGAGCCTTGCGACCCCACGCTACGCCGCGTGGTCGATCTCCACGCGATTTCTTCCCGCGACCTTGGCTTCGTAGAGCTTCGCGTCGGCGCGCCTGAGCAGGGTTTGGGCTCCTTCGTCGCGGCGCAACTGCGCGACGCCGAAAGAGACGGTGATCTTGCCGATACGTTGCTCCGTCCCGCTCAGCATCCATCGCTTGGCCGCGAGCTGGCAGCGGATTTGATCGACGATATGCGTCGCGTCGGGAAGCGCGGTGCATGGAAAAATGATCGCGAATTCCTCCCCGCCATAGCGTGCAACCGTGTCGCGGCCTTCGATATTCTTCGAGAGAAGCTCGCCGAACATCTTGAGCACGTTGTCGCCGATCTGATGGCCGAACCTGTCGTTGATCTTCTTGAATTCGTCGATGTCGCCGAGCGCGAGACACAAGTCGCTGTCGTCCTCATGCGCCTCGGCGACCTCCTTCGCGAGATTCGTGTCGAAGAAGCGCCGGTTGCCGAGCATCGTCAGCGGATCGCGCATGCTGATTTCATTGGCTTCGGCCAAATTGGAACGCAGTGCCGCCACCTGCGAACGAGAAGCCTCCAGACCCTCGGAGAGATCGCTGAGCTTCTCGCGCATCTTGTCGTTTTCGTCGATCAGCAACGCGACGATCGAGCGAACTTGGTCGGGCCTGACGATGACCGACAAATCCCGATTGGCGCTCTCGAGGGAATCCGAATACCGGGAATTTGCCTTGAGATGGGACTGAACGAGCGCGACGATGACTGCCAGCGCGCTGGCCAATTCCTGTGCGGCGGGATCGAGCTTTTCGAGGGACCCACCGCTACGGGCGAGCGCGCCCTCGAGAGCAGGCTCGCGCGTCTTGATCTCGTCGAGGCAGACGCCGATCACGCCGAGCGTCATGAGACCGAGAACGCACGACTCCGCGAGAAGGTTCTGGGTCATCTGCATGGCGCCGACCACGCCGAGAATCGCGGTCGCCAATATGACGGCTATCTGCAAGGCGGGTTTGACACTGCGTCGCATAACGGATCCAGCCCTGCGCCCCCCGTATATCCTCACCGAGCGCTACTACGATAGATCGGTAAATAAATTCATCGCGATTGCGGCCTGACACGCATTTTCTAGGTGCCGGCGCGCGCTTCCCTCTCCCCTCGTGGGCTAGGGCGTGTTGACATACATCGCGTGAGCCGGGATTTGAGACGAAATGGCCAGCTGGCAGGAGAAAATCGATGCCGATACTCCGGTATCGGCGAGGTTTTCGACGCACCAGATGGCCATTTCGTCCAAACCCTGAAGGGGCGCGGCCGTTTTTGGCAGCAAGTTTGTAGTGGGTATGGCCCAAAAAGACAAATTTGGAGCGAAAGCCGCCAGCGTGGCGGGCCAAAAACAACAACCGCCCCGCCCACGGGGGTTTGTAAACAACCCCCGCCGGGCAGGG
>JBIOEJ010000116.1:0-18674 GCA_044445965.1 Hyphomicrobiales bacterium | reverse complement strand
CGCCGACCGCCTGGTCCGGTCGACGAAGATGGCGCGCTGCAGGCGCGCCAAGGTTCCGATGATCGGCCAGCCCGCGACCTCGGACTTCGCGACGAACGACAAAGGCACGAGCCCTCCGAGCACGACGATATCGAGCCAGGAAACGTGGTTCGACGCGACCAGCACCGGCGCGGCGCGGGTAATCTTGCCGTTCACGATCACGCGCAAGCCGAGCACCTTGCCGACCCACCACAGAAAGAGCCTCGGCAGCGTGCCGGCCGCGTTCGGCCAGAGCCTCAGGATCAGGGCCTGCACGGCCATGCCGACGAGCATGAAGGGGAGGATGGCGACGACGCACAACGCCGCACGCATCACCATGCGCAAGCGGCTCGCGCTACCGCCGGAATGCTCGCTCGGCCAGGCCAGCGGCTTGCGCGGTACTTCTTGCGAAAGATTGGTCTGCTTCGCCAACAGCTCCCGCAGATCCGGCGCCAGACGCTCCCGCCGGCGTAGCGCGAGCGGGCGTCCTTCCTCGGTCATGTTCGGCGCTCCCGCATCATCGGACTGAACCTCTGGTATCGAGATCGCAGCGGAGAATCAAAGCCCCCCCATGCCCGCCCGAGGCGCGCGGATAGTAGCCGCGCCGCCGTCCGACGGTCCTCAGGCCGAATGTCTCGTAGAACGCCAACGCCCCGCCATTGTCCTCGTCGACCTCGAGGAAAAGCTCGCTCACGCTCAACCCCCGCAGCCGGTCGAGATGGCTCGAGAGGAGGGCGCGCGCCATCCCTTGCCGACGCGATGAAGGATCCACGACGATGGACAGTATCTCGGCCTCCCGCCCTGCCATGCGAGACAGCACGAAGCCTTGCAGGCGGCCGCGCTCCGAGAAGGCCGCGCCGTCGCCGAGGCTCGACGAGCTGGTGATCAGCCGCTCGAACTCGTCCTCGCCCCAACCGCGATGAAAGGCCAAGGCGTGCAGCCGCGCCAAGCTCGGCGCGTCCTCGGCGACGAGCTCACGCAGCACGATCGTCTTGCGTCGCCACGGCGGCATCAGGCCGAAGCCTGCTCGGCCAGCGGCCGCGCATTCGCGCCCTTGATATAGAGGGGGTTGGGCGGCGCCCTCCTCGGATCGGCGTCCGCGGCGAGCTTCGCCACGCAGACGATATCGGGCACGGCCTCGGCGAGGCTCGACTTCACCACTCCGCCGGCCCGCGACAGGGCAGCTTGCAATGCCGAGGAACCGCTGCCGACGAGGTGAATCGGGCGCTCGCCGATACGAAAAGCTGCTTCCTCGAGCGGCAGCGCCGCCGGCTCGTCGAGCGGGCGCCCCTCGGGGGAGAAGACCTGAAAGAACAGATTGCCGTGCTTCGCATCGATGGCCGCCGCGATCGGCGCACCATCCGAGATGCCCACCAGCGGCGCCGCCAACGCCGTGAGCGTGGTCACACCGACCGCGGGGCGCCCGGTGGCGAGCGCCGCCGCGCGCGCTGCCGCGATGCCGACCCTCAGCCCGGTGAAGCTGCCCGGCCCCACCACCACGCCGATCCGCGCGATGCCCTCCCAACCGCCATCGAGCTTGGCGACGACGCGCTCCAGCATCGGCAGCAACGCCTCCGCATGGCCCCTGCCCAATATGGCGCTCTCGCTCGCCAGCACCTTGTCCCTATCCGAGTCGAACAGGCAGACCGAGCAAGCCGCGAGCGCCGTGTCGAGCGCGAGAACGATCAATCATGGTCCTCCAGCGGGGCGGTTCCGCGCCGGCGCGGCTCCCGCGCTTCAGAGGATAGAGCAGAATTCCTCGAAGGCGAAGCGCGGCGAGCGGCCCATCACGCCCTCGGGATCGCCATAGCCGAGATTGCAGATGAAATTCGCCTTCACCTTGCCGTCCGGGAAGAACTCCTTGTTCACGCCGGCGGCATCGAAACCCGACATCGGCCCCGCGTCGAGGCCGAGCGCCCGCGCCGCGATGATGAAATAGGCGCCCTGCAGGCTCGAATTGCGGAAGGCCGTCTCCTCGATGACGGCCGGCTTGCCGGCAAACCAGCTTCTCGCATCCGCATGCGGGAAGAGCTTCGGCAGCTTCTCGTAGAATTCCGTGTCATAGCCGATGATCGCGGTGACCGGAGCGGCGGCGGTCTTGGCGCGGTTTCCCTCCGACATGAAGGGCCCAAGCCTCGCCTTTGCTGCCTTCGATTCGATGAACAGGATGCGCACCGGCGAGCAATTGGCGCTGGTCGGGCCCATTTTCAGCACATCGACGAGTTGTCGCAGCAAGACTTGCGGGACAGGTTTTTGCTGCCATTTGTTGTGGGTGCGCGCTTCGAGGAAGAGCTGATCGAGCGCCTCCTTCGCAATGGGTCGATGCGGCGAGGGTTTGAAATTCGGATCGGACATGGCCGAGTGGCTCCGGGGCATGGATCGAGACGGGAGGGATCTGGCCGACGAGCCTCGTCGACCCGGAAGCGATGCCGGAAAGGCGATTGGGGAAGGGCGAAAGCTCAGGCGGCCTCGACCTCGCGCACATCGGGCAGGAAATGGCGCAGCAGGTTCTGGATGCCGTGCTTGAGCGTCGCGGTCGAGGAGGGGCAGCCCGAGCAGGAGCCCTTCATGTCGAGATACACGACCCCGTCGCGAAATCCCTTGAAGGTGATGTCGCCGCCATCTCCGGCGACCGCCGGGCGAATGCGGGTCTCGATCAGCTCCTTGATGGTCGCGACCGTCTCGGCGTCCTTCTCGTCGAAGAATTCGGGAGCGGCCGCGGGTAGCCCGCCGCCGGTCGTCTCGTCGATGACGGGCGCGCCGGTCAGGAAATGCTCCATGACAGCGCCGAGAATGGCGGGCTTGAGATGAGGCCACTCTCGACTATCCTTGGTGACGCTGATGAAGTCGCTGCCGAGGAACACGCCGGTCACCCCCTCGACGGCGAAGAGGCGTTGCGCGAGCGGGGAGTGCACGGCCTCCTCGGGCGTCCTGAAGTCCGCAACCCGGCTGCCGAGCACCTCGCGCCCAGGCAGGAATTTGAGCGTCGCGGGATTCGGCGTCGCTTCCGTTTGGATGAACATCGGATTCTCCTTGTCTCCGCCGGTTCAAGGCCGGTGGCCACAGGCTGATAAGTCAACGGCAAGAACGCTCGCGCGCTCCGCCGTTGGTATTAGATGAGATTGGGCGGGCATCAAGTCAACGCATCACAAGCAAAGCCTTGCCGCGAGACGATGCCCGCGGCCATCATTTCACCAGGCCTTCGGCCTTCAGCGCCTCGACCACCTTCGGGCGAGCCGCGACGCGTCCCATATATTGCTGAATGACCGGCCATTTGCCGAGATCGAAGCCGACGAGCTTTGCCCAGTTCATCACGGTGAACAGATACCCGTCCGCGACGCTGAACTTGTCGCCCATCAGGTACGACTTGCCTTCGAGCTGCTTCGACAGCCAATCGAGACGCTTGGAGAGGGTCGCCTTGACCGCCTCCTTCCACTCGGCGGTCTGGGCAGGATTGAACATCGAACCCATCGACTTGTGGAGCTCGGAGGTGATGAAGTTCAGCCATTCCTGGAGCTTGTAGCGCTCCATCGTGCCGGCGGGTGGCGCGATACCTGCCGCCGGCTTCTGATCGGCGATGTACTGGACGATGACCGGGCCTTCGGTCATCACCTGGCCGTTGTCGAGCTGCAGCGCCGGCACATAGCCCTTGCCGCTGACGGCGGTGAAATCCTCGCCAGACTCCATCTTCTTGGTCTGCAGATCCACTTTATGCAGCGTGAAAGGAATTCCGGCTTCCCGCAGCGCGATGTGGGGCGACAGCGAGCAAGCGCCAGGCGTATAGAATAGCTTCATGAAAGATCTCCCTGAGGCGGCAATCGAAAGTGACGAGCCGGGCAAGCAGGCCGCCCGCTCGTCGGGGCGCCGCGCCGCGGCAGCCATCGCACACTGCTTTCTAGTAGACAAGTACCCACCTTCTGGTAAGTTTTGAATCATGCGGAAGACTGCCGACCCTCGACCCGCCCGCCAAGGGAATGTCTTCGACCCTTGCTGCCCGGCCCGCGCCGTGCTCGAGGTGCTGGCGGAGAAATGGGCGCTTCTGCTCGTCCATATGCTGGCCAATGGTCCGGCCCGCACGGCCGAGCTCAGGCGGCGCATCGGCGGCATTTCCGACAAGATGCTGATCCAGACTTTGCGGCGTCTGGAGCGCAACGGCTTCGTCGAGCGGCGCGCCTTTCCGGAAGTGCCGCCCCGCGTCGAGTATTCGCTGACGAAGCTCGGCGCTTCGCTGAGCGAGCCGATCACCACGCTCGACCGCTGGGTCGAGCGGCATCTGCGGGACATCGGCGTCGCGCAACGCGAATTCGACCGACGCAGCGGATGAGCGGCGCCTCGCTTGGCGGCGCCTATGCGTATTGCGATGCCTTGCTGCGCGAGCATGACAAGGATCGCTTCCTGGCCGATCTCTTCATCCCGGCCGCGGTCCGGCCGCATGTCCAGGCGCTGCACGCCTTCTCCTTCGAGATCGCGCGGGTGCGCGATGTGGTCAGCGAGCCGATGCCCGGCGAATTGCGCCATCAATGGTGGCGGGAGGTCCTGCAAGGCAGCGCCAAAGGGGATGTCGACGCCAATCCGGTCGCGGCCGCGCTCTTGGACACGATTGCGCGCTTCCGGCTGGCGCAGGCACCGCTCCTGGCGCTGATCGATGCGCGCGGCTTCGATCTCTACGACGACCCGATGCCCGACATCGCCGCGCTCGAAGGCTATTGCGGCGACACGTCGGCCGTCCTGTTCCGGCTCGGCGCCGAGCTGCTCGGCGCCGAACCGCTTTCGGGCGAAGCGGCCGAGCACGCAGGTCTCGCCTACGCCTTTGCCGGGCTCATCCGCGCCTTCGCGTTCCATGCGGCGCGCGGTCAGGTCTATCTGCCGGGCGACATATTGCGCCGGCATGGCGCTTCGCCCGAGGAGGCGATCGGCGGATGCGCGAGCCCAGCTCTGCTTGCCGCCATCGGCGATTGGCGCGCCGAGGCGCGCCGCCATCTCGCCGCGGCGCGCCGGGCCCTCGCGGTGCTGCCGAAAACCGCAAGGCCTGCCTTCTTGCCGCTGGCGCTCGTCGGTCCTTATCTCGCCCTCACCGAACGGCGCGGCTACGACCCGTTTCGCTCGCCCCTCGAGCTCCCCCAATGGAGGCGGCAATGGGCGTTGTGGAGGGGATAGAGCAGCGCCAACACAATCAGCCAGAGCCCCGGCCCCCGGCCCGATTCAATCGGACCGGGAAATACTCTAGCCTGAGTCCGGCTCACTTGCAGGCCATGACGAATTCCTTGATCCGGTCTTGGGCCGAACCGACCTCCACGGTGAAGCCGTAATAGGTCTTGTCGTCTATATGGAATCGGAAGCTGAGATCGGTTGCCTTCTGAACGAAGGCCAACAGCCTCGGCGTCAGCGTCAGGAATACGGTGACATGGAATGCGCCGCTCGGTGTGAGCCGCGAATAAACCTCACTCGGATCGATGACGACGACGTTATAGGCCTCCTCGCCCTGCTGCTTGACGGATGCCTTGGTGTTGGCGAGCCGGTATCCCTTGACGCTCGAAGCGAAGGTCGCCGGAGTCAGTTTCTGCTTGCCGGCCCTGTCTACGGTAGGCGCCAGGAAAAAGGCTTGCAGAAGCAGCCGCCTCGGCTGTCCATGGCAGGCGAAGTTCAACTCGTCGTGCTCGCCCGGGAAATAGGAGGAGGTCGCTTTGCTGGCGCTCAAATAGAACTCGGATGCGACGATCTTGATCTCCCATTTCGTGTCGCTGCGCGATGTCGTTATGTGCATCTCCGCCATCAGATTTTCGGGCACGTAGAAGATTTCGTTCTTGCAGCTGTTCTTGGAAACGAAGGCCGACAGGAAATCGGCGTCGATCCCCATCTGCTCCACATAGGCGCTGACCACGGCCGCGTCATGCTGGCCTTCCGCGAACAGGTCGGCGGCCGGGCCATGCTCCTGCGCCTTGGCGACGCGGCAAAGGTTATGGACGCCATAGACCGATCCCGTCGGCACGCGCCGGTGCACTCCTCCGAGGAAGGCCAGCGAGCAAGCACTGTCGCATTCCGCCGGATCGATTTTGAAGACGAGCTGATCGACGGTTTGCCGGGTGGCCGGGCGATGCGTCTGACCGACGATCGTGTCGAACGAGCGCTCGCGGATCAGTCGGCCCATGTCGATGCCGCTCTGGGCGAGGCCGCCTGGGGAATGGAGGATGATCTTGGTTCCGGGACCGACATTGTTGCTGTCCAGGAACGCTTTGAAGTTCGCGAACGTATCGTCGACGATCTCGCCCACCGCGTAGACCTCGTCCGCGAACACCTGATTGTTGTGAACCAGCGTGAATTTCATCGGGTGCGACCAGTCATCGCCGGTGATGACCGCCTGGCGCGGGTCTGCCGCGAAGGCCGGCGCCACCATCGCCGTGGCGCCCAAGGCGCAGAGAACCCCCATGGCAATGAAAGCGGCAAGCAGCCGCAAAACGCGCGCGCCCATTCCCTCAACTCCCCGCATGCTCGCGACCAAAAGCAAAAGCACGGGCCTACGGCCCAGCCCGGCGCATTACAGCTTACCAGACGGCGCGCGGCAATGGGCGGCTTGGAGTTTCATGGCCCACGGCGTCGACTTCGCGCCGCGCCTCATCGGCCATTGCTACCGCCCTCGTCTCCAGCGCAGGACATCGGATCAGGAAGACGAGGCCGGCGACCGCCAAGAGGCCCGGCAGCCCGGTGAACACGATCGCCAACACCACGCCGAGCCCGAAATTCCCCAGCCTCTCGGCGAAGGGGGAGACGCAATCCACCGCGCCTTCGTCGAGACGCGGGCACAGCCCCGTCTCGGCGACGAAGACGAGCGCGCCGATGCCCGCCGAGACCAGGGCCAGGGCGAGGTAAGATACGGCCTTCAGGAGAAGTATGAGCAGGCGCACCTCTCCAGCTTACAACGGCTCATGGAGATCGGCGAAGAAGCGGGCCTTGGCAGGCAGACCCTTTCACTGATCTCCATCTAGGAGTGGAGCGAAACGCGATAAATCCGCAAGGGTTCACATTGCGCCCAACCGAACAGCGTAGTATGTAATTGCCGTGATCCGATCGTGGCGCAACGCGGCGACCCGCAAGGTCTGGGAGGGCGGATGGCCGAACCAGTTTCGCGGGCTCGATGTTGAAGCGGCCGTCGATCTCCTGCTTGCTCTGAATGTCGCTAAATCGCTGCACGACCTGAGCCCGTTGAAGAGCATCGGCCTCCACAAGCTCAAAGGCGACCGCAAGGGTCGATGGGCCATGTCAGTCAACGGACCTTGGCGCATCAGCTTCGAGTTCCGCAAGGCTGACGCGTTCGACGTCGAGATCGTCGACTATCACAAGGGGTGACCAATATGCCGCCTGCCGCACATCCGGGCCGCTTCTTGAAACGCGAAGTCGGCGCGCGCGCCTTGAGCGCCAATCGGCTGGCGCTCGATCTCGGCGTGCCGTCGGGACGCATCACCGATATCCTCAACGGCCGGCGCTCGATCACGGCCGATACCGCGCTCCGGCTCGGCCGCTATTTCGGCAATAGTGCCCAGTTCTGGCTCGATCTGCAGGGACAGTATGACATCGCCGTCGTCGCCCGCGAGCGAGGGGAGGAGATCATGCGGCGCGTCAGGCCGGCGGACGCGGCATGACACCCGTGTCGGACGCAAGCGAGGATGCGCTGGTTTGGGGCACGAGCAGCAAGCACGCGACCCGCGCTTCGCTCAGGGCCGCATCCCCTTATCCGCCAACTCCCGCAGGGCCTTCTCGCTCTTCCCCAGATCGAGGCCCATGCCATGCAGGACATGTGGCGCCTTGGTGAACTGAATATCGGCATATCCGACGACCTCGATGCGGTTGCCCCAGGGATCGAGGAAATCGAGGAACGGGCCTTCCAGCATCGTCGCGCCGGCCGCGACGGCCAGCTCTCTCACGCGCGAGCGGTCATCGACCACGATGCCGAAATGGCGGATATCGTCACGATGCTTCGGCTGCCTCTGCATGAGCGCCAAGAATTGATCGCCCATGTCGATGAAGGCCATGCCTTCGCCCCTGCCGCGTAGCTCGAAGGCAAAGATGCGGCCGTAAAACGCCAGCGCCTCTTCGATGTCGCCGACCTCGAGGGCGATATGGTTGATGCCGACGAGGCGGGGCTTGGAACCCTCAGACGCCGAAGCCATGATGCAACTCCAAGAGCGAGCAACCGTTACGCGCCGCAATGTGTAGCTCACGAATGGGTCAATTGCAGCGTCAGATCGGCGTGGGAAGCGTGTCGGCATCGGTATCAGTCTTCTGCCGGCCGTGGAGCCGTCCAGACTACGCTCTCACTCCGCCGCCTTCACCCTCTTCCCTCTCGCGGCCGGCCGCTCCAGCACCTCCTTGAGGAACTGCCCGGTATAGCTCCGCGGCACGCGCGCGATCTCCTCCGGCGTACCGGTTGCCACCACCGTGCCGCCGCCATCGCCCCCCTCGGGGCCGAGATCGATGATATGGTCGGCCGTCTTGATCACCTCGAGATTGTGCTCGATGACGACAACGGTGTTGCCTTGCTCGACGAGCTCGTGCAGCACCTCCAACAGCTTCCTCACGTCATGGAAATGCAGCCCGGTGGTCGGCTCGTCGAGGATATAGAGCGTGCGGCCGGTGGCGCGCTTCGACAATTCCTTGGAGAGCTTGACGCGCTGCGCCTCCCCGCCGGACAGCGTCGTCGCCTGCTGCCCCACATGGACATAGTCGAGCCCAACGCGGGCGAGCGTCTTCATCTTGTCGCGGATCACCGGCACCGCCGAGAACAGGGCGCCCGCCTCCTCGACCGTCATGTCGAGCACGTCTGCGATCGACTTGCCGCGATATTTCACCTCGAGCGTCTCGCGGTCGTAGCGCTTGCCCTTGCAGACATCGCAAGTAACGTAGACGTCGGGCAGGAAGTGCATCTCGATCTTGATGACGCCGTCGCCCTGGCAGGCCTCGCAGCGCCCGCCCCTGACGTTGAAGGAGAAGCGGCCAGGCTGGTAGCCGCGCGCCTTGGCCTCGGGGAGCTGGGCGAACCAGTCGCGGATCGGCGTGAAGGCGCCCGTGTAGGTCGCGGGGTTCGAGCGCGGCGTGCGCCCGATCGGCGACTGGTCGATATCGATCACCTTGTCGAGCTTCTCGAGCCCCTCGATGCGCTCATGGGGGGCCGCATGCTCATGGGAGCCGTTGAGGCGGCGCGCCGCGGCCCTGTAGAGCGTATCGATCGTCAGGGTCGACTTGCCGCCGCCCGAGACGCCGGTGACGCAGGTGAAGAGGCCGAGCGGGATCTCGACCGTCAAACCCTTCAGATTATTGCCGCGCGCTCCGACGATCTTGAGGGCATGGCCCTTGAGCGGCTTGCGGCGGCGCTCCGGCATCGGGATGGCGAGCTCTCCCGTCAGATACTTGCCGGTGAGCGAATTCGGATTTGCCATCACCTCGGCAGGCGTGCCCTCGGCGACGATCTCGCCGCCATGGATGCCGGCGCCGGGCCCGACATCGACCACGTAATCGGCCTCGCGAATCGCGTCCTCGTCATGCTCGACGACGATCACGGTGTTGCCGAGATCGCGCAGCCGCTTCAGCGTCTCCAACAGGCGTGCGTTATCGCGCTGGTGCAGGCCGATCGAGGGTTCGTCCAGCACGTAGAGCACGCCGGTGAGGCCGGACCCGATCTGCGAGGCGAGGCGGATGCGCTGACTCTCCCCGCCCGACAGCGTGCCCGAAGCGCGCGCCAAGGTGAGATATTCGAGGCCGACATCCAACAGGAAGCGCAGCCGGTCGTTGATCTCCTTCAGGATGCGATAGGCGATCTCGTTCTGCTTGTCGTTCAATTGCGCCGGCAAGGCCTCGAACCACGAGAGCGCCTCGCGCACGGAACGACGCGTCGCTTCGGCGATGTGATTATCGGCGATCTTCACCGCCAGCGCCTCGGGCTTGAGGCGGAATCCCTTGCAGGCCTCGCAAGGCGTCTCCGACATGTAGCGGCCGATCTCCTCGCGCGCCCATTCGCTTTCCGTCTCCTTGTAGCGGCGCTCGAGGTTGCGGATCACGCCCTCGAAGGGCTTGTTGATCTCATAGGCCCGCAAGCCGTCGTCATAGGCCATGCGGATCCTGTCCTCGCCCGAGCCGTAGAGGATGGCTTGCCTCGCCTCCTCGGGGAGGTCGCGCCAGCGCGCCGAGATGGCGAAGCGGTAATGCTTGGCGAGCGCTTCGAGCGTCTGCCCGTAATAGGGGCTGGTCGACCTCGCCCAAGGCGCGATGGCGCCGCGCTTCAAGGTGGCGTTCTCATCCGGCACGACGAGCTCCGGGTCGATGCGCATCTCGTGGCCGAGCCCATCGCAGGCCGGGCAGGCGCCATAGGGGTTGTTGAAGGAGAACAGGCGCGGCTCGATCTCGGGAATGGTGAAGCCGGATACCGGGCAAGCGAATTTCGAGGAGAAGGTGACGCGCTTCGCATCACCTCTGTCATCCTTCTCGTCGGCGAGCTCGATGACCGCGATGCCCTCGGCGAGCTCGAGGGCGGTCTCCAAGCTCTCCGAGAGCCTGGCCCCGATATCCGGGCGCACCACCAGCCGGTCCACGACCACGTCGATATCATGCTTGAATTTCTTGTCGAGCACCGGCGCCTCGCCGATCTCGTAGAAGGCGCCGTCCACCTTGACGCGCTGGAAGCCCTTCTTCTGGAACTCCAGCATTTCCTTGCGATACTCGCCCTTGCGGCCGCGCACCACCGGAGCGAGCAGGTACAGCCTCGTCTTTTCCGGCAAGGCGAGGATGCGGTCGACCATCTGCGAAACGGTCTGGCTTTCGATCGGCAGCCCGGTGGCCGGCGAATAGGGGATGCCGGCGCGCGCCCAGAGCAGCCGCATATAGTCGTAGATTTCGGTGACCGTGCCGACAGTGGAGCGCGGATTCTTGGATGTCGTCTTCTGCTCGATGGAAATTGCCGGCGACAGACCCTCGATCAGGTCGACATCGGGCTTCTGCATCATCTCCAGGAATTGGCGCGCATAGGCCGAGAGGCTCTCGACATAGCGGCGCTGACCTTCCGCGTAGATGGTGTCGAAGGCGAGAGACGATTTGCCCGAGCCCGACAGCCCGGTGAAGACCACGAGCTCGTCCCGCGGAATGGTCAGGTCGACGCCCTTGAGATTGTGCTCGCGCGCGCCTCTGACGGAGATCACGCGCTGCGGGGCATCGAACAGGCGTTCGATGGGTCGAGGCGAGGCCTGAGAAGCTGCTTTGGGAGCTGGCATGGAGGGTCGCACGGCCATGAACGTTTCTAGAACGCTTTATGTAGCGTGGCTAGCGCCGCATTGCACCCCGCGACATCGCATCGCGGGTATTTTTCCACCGCGACGGCGCCCTACCCCACCGCGATCAGCGCGGCCGCGACGCGTCGGTCCTCGGCGAGCAGCACATTATAGGTGCGCGCGGCGGCACCGGTCTGCATGACGTCGAAGCGGATGCCGGCGGCGGCGAGCCTCGACCGCACTTGCTCGTCGACAAAGGCCGGGTCGGCGCCCGCGCCGATGAGCAGGATCTCGATGGCGCCGGCCTCGGCGAGGATAGGCGCGAGCGCGCCAGCATCGATCTCGGCGAGAGAGGCGACGGGCCAAGCCCGCATGCCCGAAGGCAACGCCAGGATCGAGCCGCGATGGCTCATGCCGCCGAAACGGAAGCCCCCGCTGCCATAGGCATCGATCTGGCGGCGACCGGGGAGGAAGCGGGTCGGTTCGGCGCCGCTCACGCCGTGGCGCGAGCCGTGGGTTTGGCGGCGGCGATGTTGCCCTTCTCGTCGGCGGCGACCTCGGCATCGCTCTTGCCGTGCACGCCGAGATAGATGAGCGATGGCGAGGAGATGAAGATCGCCGAATAGGTCGACACGATCACGCCGCACAGCATCACCTTGGCGAAATCCTCGATCGCCTGCCCACCGAAAACCACGAGCGCCAGAAGCGACAGAGCCGCCGTGGTTGCCGTCATCGAGGTGCGCGCCAAGGTCGAGTTCACCGACAGGTCGAGAAGCTCCGCCATCGGCATGCGCCGGTAGCGGCGCAGGAGCTCGCGGGTCCGATCGAAGACCACGACCGTCTCGTTCAGCGAATAGCCGACAATGGTCAGGATCGCGGCGATCGACGTCATGTTGAACTCGGTGCGGGTGACCAGGAAGAACCCGATGGTCAAGACGATGTCGTGCATCGTGCCGATGATGGCGCCGATGGCGAACTGCATCTCGAAGCGGAACCACAGATAGATCAGCACCGCCACGATGGCGAGCAGCACGCCCATCGTGCCCGACTGCACCAATTCACCCGAGACGCGCGGACCGACCGTCTCGACTCTGCGGAACTCGTAGGCGGCATCGAGCGCCGCATGGGCCTTCTTGACGGCGTCGCTCTGCGCCTGCTCGCCGCCCGGCTGGGCCTGGTAGCGCAGCGAAACGCCTTCGCCGTTGCCGAATTCCTGCGCCTCGACCTCGCCCACCACGAAGGCCTGCAGCGTCTGGCGCAACCCCGCGACATCGGCCTTGCCGGATTTCGCCTGCAGCTCGATCAGCGTGCCGCCCTTGAAGTCGATGCCGAAATTCAGGCCGACCGTCAGGAACAGCACCACCGTGATCAGCGAGCAGAGCGCCGAGAAGGGGAAGCTGACGCGCCGGAACCGCACGAAGCGGAACTTGGTGCCGTCCGGAATGATACGAAGGAGTTTCATCACTGCGCTCCCTCAGAACGGCAAGGCTTGCGGGCGGCGCAGACGATACCACAGCGCGATCATCATGCGCGTCATGGTCACTGCGGTGATGACCGTGGTGAGCACGCCGAACACCATGGTGAGCGCGAAGCCCTTGACCGGGCCCGATCCCATCAAGAACAAGATGACGGCGGCGATCAGCATCGTCGCATTGGAATCGATGATGGTCGCGAAGGCACGGGTGAAGCCCGCTTCCAGCGCCGAGACGAGGGCGCGGCCGTTATGCACCTCCTCGCGGATGCGCTCATAGATCAGCACGTTCGAATCGACCGCCGTGCCGATGGTCAAGACGATGCCGGCGATGCCCGGCAAGGTCAGCGTCGCCCCGAAGGCCGACATCAGCGCAAAGATGAACATCACATGGATCAGAAGCGCGAAGTTGGCGAAGAAGCCGAACAGGCCGTAGACGGCGAACATGAACAGCGCCACGAAGGCCGAGGCCACATAGGTCGCGAGCTTGCCGGCCGCAATCGAATCGGCGCCGAGGCCCGGTCCCACCGTGCGCTCCTCGACGATGGTAAGGGGGGCCGGCAAGGCACCGGCGCGCAGCAATATCGCGAGATTATTCGCCGTCTCCGAGGTAAAGCGGCCGGAGATCTGCCCTTTGCCGCCGGGGATTGCGCTGTTGATGCGCGGTGCCGAGATCACCTTGTTGTCGAGCACGATGGCGAGGAAGCGCCCGAGATTCGCGGCCGTGGCCTCCCCGAAGCGCTGGCCGCCGCGCAGGTTGAAGGTGAAATCGACGATCGGCTCGTTGGTGCGGCTGTCGAAGGCGAGATGGGCCTCGATGAGATCGGCGCCGTCGACGATGACGCGCTTTTCCACCGTCCTCATGCCTCCCGTCTCCTGATCGGGCAGCTGCTCGACATCGCCCGGCGCCGCGCCTTGTTCGGCAACGAACCGGAACTCGAGATGCGCCGTCTGGCCCAGCAGGTCCTTCAGCCTCTGCGGGTCCTGCAGGCCCGGCACCTCGACGAGGATGCGGTCATTGCCCTGGCGCTGAATGTTCGGCTCGGTCGCGCCGAGCGCGTCGACGCGGCGGCGGATGACCTCGATCGACTGCTCGATGGCGCGGCGCACCTTGTCGGTGATGCCGGCATCCGTGACGTTGAGGCGGATCAAGCCGTCATCGCTCTGGCTGACCTCGAGCGTGCGCGGCCCGCCGAAACCCGTCGTGCCGACGGGTTGGCCGAGCGCGTTGAGCGGCACCATGATGCGGGCGCGCTCCGCCGCATCCGGGACGCGCAATTCCACCCCGCGCGCAGCCATGGTGATGCCGCCTTGCAAGCCGACCTTCTGATCGCGCAGGACGCGCCGCACATCCTCGCGCAGCTGGGTGATCTGGACCTTGGCGACAGCCGCGGCATCGACCTGCAGCAGCACATGCGAGCCGCCCTGCAGATCGAGCCCGAGCACGACCGACTGATGCGGCAAGAGGCCGCTCGGCAGGAAGCCGAAGCCGTTCTTCAGCGCCTCGCGCGCCCCGACGGGGAGGAAATTCGGCATCACGAAGATGAGGCCGAGCACCACCGTCAGCAATACGCCGATGATCTTGGCTCGCGAATAGCGCAGCACCGCTTTACCTTCTCCTAGATCACGATGCGTTTGGATCGAATCGATGCAAACGCATGATCCTGATCGATTCCAAAGAGTTAGAGCATGATGTCGTCCAAAGACCGCTCACACTTTCCGGCATCATGCTCTTAGCCCATCCCGTGCCGAAGTCTAACCCGGCGAATGGCGTTTTCGTGCCCCCTACTTTGCGGGCTTCGGCTGATCCGCCTTTACCGGCTCGCCCTTGGCGCGCACATCCGCGATCATCGAGCGCACGACGCGCACCCGCACCCCGTCGGCGATCTCGGCCTCGAGTTCGTTGTCGTCGATGACCTTGGTCACCCGCCCGACGATGCCGCCATTCGACACGATGGTGTCCCCGCGCCGTACATTCTTGATCATGGTCTTGTGCTCCGCCGCGCGCTTCTGCTGCGGACGGAAGAGCAGCATGTACATGATGATGAAGACGAAGACGAGCGGCGCGAATTGGATCAGCATATCGGTCGTGCCGACGCCTCCGGCGGCCTGCGCGTAAGCTGGGGTGATGAACAAGGGATGCTCCTCGACGCGCCTCGACCACCGCCGCAGCGGTCCCGGGCGCGCATGATCTCGAAAATCGGCGCGGACTATAGCGGCGGGTCCGCCGAAAGCAACCTCCGGACGCACTCGGGACGCCGTATTGCGCCAATCTCGACCCAGCCCAGCCTTGCCGGCGTTGCGGAACGGGCCGGGCTCATAGAGTATGGCGCCCATGGGAGCGCCGCGCGCATGGTTGGAAGGCGGCGGGCGGGTTGAGACAAGCGAGCCGAGCCGGTGACTTGAGCCCCTCCTATCGACCGGCCTGGATCGCCGCGCTTGCGGTCACGGTCCTCATTCAAACGACGGTATCCTACCTCAGCCGCCTGATCCCGACGCTCGCCCCGGTCCTGACCGCCGCCTCCGGCGTTGCTCCGGACGCAGTCGGCTATCTCTCGGCCGCGGGAACCGCGGGCTCGATCCTGTTCCTTGCCGCGGGCAACCCGTTGATTGCGCGGCTCGGCGCGATCAGGGCGCTCCAAGGCGGGCTCGGCATCGGCGTCCTCGGCGTGCTCTTGCTCGTCTCTCCATCCGCCTTGGCGCAATTTGCGTCGAGCTTCCTGGTCGGCTTCGGCTATGGGCCGTCCGCGCCTGCGGCGAGCGATGTGCTCTTGCGTCTCTCGCCGCCGCATCGCCGCACCTTGATCTTTTCGCTGAAGCAGGCCGGCGTGCCGCTCGGCGGCGTGCTGGCGGGCCTTACCCTGCCTGCCCTCGCCGCGGCCGTCGGCCTCGGCTGGACGATGGCGGTCGTTGCCCTCATTCCGCTCGGGACCATCCTTCTCGCGCAGCGCGTCAGGGCCGAGATCGACGCCGAGCGCGATCACGCCCAGTCGACGGCGATCTCGCTATTGCTGTCGCCGGCCAACATCCTCGCCCCATTCCGGCTGCTGCGCTCATCGCCGACCTTGCCGCGCGTGGCACTTGCCGGGGTATTCTTCGCCTGCGGGCAAGGGTCGCTGTTCGCCTTTCTCGTCACCTACCTCAATCAGGGGCTCGGCCTCGACCTCGTGACGAGCGGCGGCATCTACGCGATGACGCAGCTCACCGGGATTCCGGGTCGGATCGCGCTCGGCTGGCTCGCCGACCGGATCGGCTCCGGCTTGCCGATCCTGCGGCTCCTGGGCTTTGCCTCGGCGGCTACGAGCCTCGCCTACGCCATGACGACGCCCCAATGGTCCCCGTTTGCGCTGGCGCTTCTTTCGGCGCTCGCGGGCGTCACGATCTCGAGCTGGAACGGCATCCAGCTCGCCGAAGTCGCCCGCGGGGCTCCAAGGGGGCGGATCGGCGAAACGACCTCGGGCGCGACGCTCGTCATCTTCATCGGCTATGTGATTGGTCCCGCGATCTTCGCGATGCTGGTCGCGGCGAGCGGAGGTTATCGGCTGGCCTTCCTCTCGACCGCGGCGCTATCGGCCCTCGCGACCCTGGTCTTGTGGCCCTCACGCCACGGTTGAAGCCGCGAGCCTGATCCGACCGGTGAAAATGGCGCGAAATCAATAAGATAGTAACATATTCATATATTCAGAGCTGACTGGCCCGCAACCCGTATCGAGCCCCGCGCTCATTTCGCAGACGGCGTGCAGACGACCTTTTCCTCGAGCACATAGCAATTGCTCATCTCGCCGGTGCGCATATTGAGCCGGAAGACACCCGATTCACGGTCGTGGCGCGAGGCGAGGATAGTGTAGTCGCCAGGCGCCTGCGGGCCGCCGCCCTCGCCCGCCGGATAGCAGATGGTGACGCCGATCGTGCCTTCCTGCAACCCGTACTGGCAGGCGCCCATCTCGCCGGTCGAGCGGTCGACACGATAGACGCGGTTGAGATCGGTCGCCGGCGCGGCGACGAAATCATAGGAACCCGCCGCCAAGCAATTGGAGGCTGGGCCAAACGCCGCAGCGACGAGCGCGATGCTTGCGAGAAACGGCGCTCGTCGGCGCGGCAGGAAGCACAAGCGCGGCATGAAGCCCTCCAGATGCAGGCGATTCGCGTAACCCTCACCATAGCATCGCGCCCGATCGCTGATCAGTGGCGCTTCCGACTTGCGCGACGGCGCCCGGCGTGCGACCGACGGCCTCCCGAAACCGGTCGCGCCAATGCCCATCACCCCTCCTCTCCCCGTCATCGTCTTCGACCTCGACGGCACGCTCGCCGATACTGCGGGTGACCTCATCCGGACGCTCAACGTCATCTTGCAGCAAGAGGGCCTCGCAGCCATTCCGCTCGCCTCGGCCCGCGATCTCATCGGACAAGGATCACGGGCGCTGCTGCAGCGCGGCTTCGCGGTGCAGGGACGAAGCGTCACCCCCGAACGTCTGGAGCTGCTGTTCCAGGAATTCCTGGATGACTACGCAAGACACCTGGTCGATCACACACGCCTCTTCCCGGGCGTGGAAGCGGCCCTCGATCGGCTGTCGCTTCGAGGGCATATCCTCGCCGTATGCACCAACAAGAATGAAGGCTTGTCGCGCGATCTCCTCGCGCAGCTCGGCGTCGCCCGATTTTTCGCGGCGATCTGCGGCCGCGACAGCTTTCCCTTCTGCAAACCCGATCCCCGCCACCTGACGCAGACGGTGCGGCTCGCCACGGGCCGGCCGGCGACCGCGATCATGGTCGGCGACTCGAAAACCGATATCGACACGGCGCGAGCCGCGCAGGTGCCCGTCATCGGCGTGCCATTCGGCTATACGGACGTGGCGATCGTCGAGCTCGCGCCCGACATCGTCATTTCGCATTTCGACGAGCTCGACGCCGCCATCGCTCGTCTGAGCGGGCTCATGACGAACGCCGCAACCAAGGCCAGCGCCGATTCACGGGGCTAGAGCATTTTCTTAGCGAAGCATGCCCCCGCGAAGGCAGGGGTGGCCTCCGGTTCGCCGCAGAAAATGCGGCAAAAACAATCAACTAGAGCCCTCGGTCCTCGGTCCGATTCGATCGGACCGGGGAAGGCTCTAGCAGCCTCTGCACCAGCCCCGGAAGATCGGCCGGCCGCTCGCATAGCACCGCGGCCCCGGCCGCCGTCAACTCGGCTTCCCCGCCATGCCCCCACAATGCGCCGATGGTCGCAATGCCATGGCGCCTTGCGCCCGCGATATCATATTTGCGATCCCCGACCATGATCGTGTCGGAAGGCTCGATGCCCTGCGCGCCGAGGATGTGTCCGATCAGGTCGCCCTTGTCGTCGTTGCGCCCATCGAGCTCCGCGCCGTGGACCGCCGCAAAATGGCGGTCGACGCCGAAATGGGCAAGGATCGGACGGGCGAAGACGTGCGGCTTCGAGGTCGCGAGCAAGAGGGCATAGCGCTTGGCGGCGAGCGAGGCGAGCGCATCGGCAATGCCGGCGTATAGGACGGCCTCGAACATCGCGCCTGCGCGATAACGCTCGCGGTAGAGGGCAATCGCCTGCTCGACGCGCTCCTCTCCCCCGAGCAGCCTCGCGAAGCTTGGACGCAATGGCGGCCCGATGACCCAGCGCAACGTGTCGAATTCGGGAACCTCGGCGCCGAGCGCGCTCAACGCATGCCTGACCGATCCGATAATGCCTCGAGCCGGATCCGTGATCGTGCCGTCTAGGTCGAGGAGCACGTAGCGGCCTCGCCTCGCCCGCCTGGATGGCGCACCGTTCGTCACGCCAAGGCGGACCCGTTCGGACATGGCGCCGGGAAGTCGAGCCGCGACGCGAAAGCGCTAATCCGGGCGTCCTCTCGCGACCCGCTCGATCTCCATCCTGACCAACCGTTCGACCAGGGGCGGCAGATTGTCGTCGAGCCAAGCCT
>JBIOEJ010000115.1:0-18712 GCA_044445965.1 Hyphomicrobiales bacterium | reverse complement strand
TCATCGAGGAGGCCGCGTGACACGCTCCCACGCCGGCAAATTTTTTCCTCCGGGGGGCATGCCCCCCGGAGGAAAAACCCAAGAACGGAGCGGACAGATCACGAGCTACCAAAACCGGACAAGTTGACGAGCTAGCAACAGAGGTCGATGCGAGGCCAGTTCGCTTCGACAGAGACCGCTCCGGCCGGGGGCCGTGCTGCGGATCCACATCCAACAAAATTCACTTGAACGTTGTTCAGGAATGCGCTATCTGACGAAAATGAACAACGTTCAAAACAGAGCGCAAGTGGCTCGCATGCGATGAAGGAGAATTCCATGCACTGTCATCGTCTGTCCCTGAACTGCGGCCAACGGGGGAGCTTCCTTCGCGGGGCTTTGCTCACCATGACGTTGACCGCGTCTCTCTGGCTCGGCTGTGCGCCGGCAGGCGCCAGCGAGGCCTCGGCCGAGCTTGTCCGCCAGCATCTCTATCTCGGCACGCTTGCGGCGGGCGAGGCCGAGCTTGCCGCCAAGGTCGCGGCCGATGCCGGCGACCGGGAGGCGCGCTTCGGCCTCGGCCTCCTGCGCTTCACGCGCGCCGTCGAGCATCTCGGCCAATCGCTCTACCGCTACGGGCTGACGCCGCCCAGGACCTTTTCGATCCCGATCCTGCGCTTCCCCGTGCCGCCCAACCCGAGGCCTGAGACGATCACCTACCGGGCGCTACGCGACGTGCTGAAGGCTTTCGACGACGACCTCGCGGCAGCCGATACGACGCTGCAGGGCTTGGGCGATGGCGAGGTGACCGTCGTCCTCGACCTTGCCCGCATCCGCCTCGATTTGCGGGGCGACGGCAAGCCGACGGATGACGAGACCCTGGCCTTCATCCTCACCAGCTTGTCGCAGCGGCCGGGAGCGCAGGTGGCCCCGCTCGGCTCCCTCGAGGTCAAGTTCGACGCCGGCGACGCGCCCTGGTTCGCCGGCTACTCGCATGTGCTGATGGGGCTTTGCGACTTCCTGCTCGCCCATGATTTCCAATCGACCTTCGATGCCGGCTCGCATCTGTTCTTCGCGAAATCCGGCGCGCCGGCGGCAGCGGCGCTCTCGCGGCCCTTGCCCGCCGGCAGCGTCGGCCTCGGCTTCCCGGACACGGCCGTCTTCGCCGACTTGATCGCGCTGATCCATACGCTCGAGTGGCCGGTGGTCGAACCCGACCGCATGGGATCGGCGCGCCAGCATTTGAAGGCCATGATCGCGCTCAGCCGCAAATCCTGGACGCTGATCCTTGCCGAGACCGGCGACGACCGCGAATGGCTGCCCAATCCGCGCCAGACGCATGTGGCGCTCGGCCAGAGGGTGCGGCAGGAGCAGATCGACGCCTGGATGGCGGCGCTTGACGAGGCCGAGGCCATCCTCGACGGCCGCGTCCTCGTTCCGCATTGGCGCTTCGCGAGGGGGATCGACCTCAAGCGCTTCTTCGAGGCGCCGCAGACTTTCGACCTCGTGATGTTCGTGACCGGGGCTGGCGCGGTGCCCTATCTCGGCGACGGGCCGATCACCTCCGCGCAGCGCTGGACCGAGATCACCCGGGCTTTCGAGGACAATTTCCTCGGCTATGCGCTCTGGTTCAATTAGAGCTGATGCCGATACGGGTCCAGGGCCGGCTTGCCTTGCGCGTTCCGCAAGGGACTGGGAAGGCGCCGGCCGAATTGCGGAGCTCGCTACTTCCGCGGCGTGATGGTGTAGCGGACGCCTTCGGCCTCGCTGGTGGCTCCTGGATGTCTCTGGCCGCAGGCGGACGTTCGGCGTTCACCAGCTTGACATTGCCGTCGGATAGCATGGTTCGGGAATATCCGAATATCCGGCGACGCAGGCCTCGAGCCCATCTTTTCGACAAGCCGCAACTCCTTGGCGAAGCGGGATTCTCTAGCGAAGCAGGTCTTTGCCGTGGTAGCCATTCGCCCAAGATGAGGTGGGCTCGCATGCATCGCCCGCAAGCGCGAGGAGGAGGCTGGAATGGATCGCAGGGACTTCGTCAAGGCGCTTGCCGCGGCTGCCGCCTGTCCGCTCTGTGCCGGGGCGGCGCGCGCCGCCGAGGCCGGCCCGCATTGGAGCTATGAGGGCGCAACCGGCACGCGCAACTGGGGCAGGCTGTCGAGCGGCTTTCGTGCCTGCGCCACCGGCACGCGCCAGTCCCCGCTCGACATCGTCGAGCCCATCAGGGCCGATCTGCCGGCGCTCGCCATCGACTATCGCGGCGGCGTCGCCGAGCTCGTCAATAACGGCCACACCATCCAGGCGAATATGGCGAAAGGCTCGACGCTCTCGGCCGGCAAGCAGCGTTACGACCTCATCCAGTTCCATTTCCACCATCCCGGCGAGCACCAGATCGACAGCAAGAGCTTCGCGATGGAATGCCATTTCGTGCATGCCGACAGTGCCGGCGCGCTCGGCGTGCTTGGCGTCCTCATGGTGGAGGGTGCGGCAAATCCGGCCTTCGCCGGCATCGTCGAGCTGATGCCGAAGAAGGAGGGCGTGGCGAAAACGGGCCTTGGCGGCATCGATCCGAAGGCGCTCTTGCCCGCCGGTCGCGCCTATTACCGCTATTCCGGCTCGCTCACCATTCCGCCCTGCAGCGAGGAGGTCGACTGGATGCTGTTTGCCGACACCATCACGGTCGCGGCCTCCGACATCGCTGAATTCGCCACGCTCTACAAGATGAATGCACGCCCGGCACAGAAAGGGTTCCGACGCTTCGTGCTGCAATCGATGTGATCGCCCGACGTGCCTGACCCTCGGTCGGACCGGAGAAGCCCTAGTGTGGTGAATTTGAAGTTCCTATCACATGGATGGCATGCGCGCGGTAGGAACTTCGAATTCGAAAACCACACTAGAAACAATAACTTGCTAGTGCGCTTTTGAATCCGAAATTCGCCCCGCGCGTTGCTCCAATGTGATGCGAATTTCGGATTCGCTGCACTAGCCATGCGGCCGCGTAAAGTCTGTCAGATACACCCTATAGACTATGTAAAGCAGGCCAAGCGTAAGAGCCACGACGCCGAATACGAGATAGCCGATGCCGGCTCCCTTGGCTTCGATTGTGGCGCTCGACGGCTCGGCCGGATCGTAATGCACCTCGATCCGCGAGCCGACCGGATAGCGGGCGAGAACCGCCAATGCCCCCTTCTTGGACATCTCGACTTCTCCCAAGCGGAGCCGATGGCCTTCGAAGCTTTTGCCGCCGACCTCATAGGAATAACGCAGGTTCGGGACGTATACGGTCGAGCTTCCTGTTTCGGCGTCAAAGTTGGTCTTCTCGGTGACCTGGCCGGAGAGGACGGTCGCCGCGATCGTCGGCCATGAGCGGCTGGCGCGCGCCTCGCCGACCTGTTGCCGGATCAACCAAGCCAAGTAAAGGATCACCACGCCGAGCAGAATGGGCAAGCCGATGAACCACCAGGGCACCGAAAAACCGGCATCCTGCTGTTGCGCCGACGCCTCCCCTCCGAGACAGAGAAGCACCGCAAGAGCGCCTGCGCACGTGCCGACGAGCCGTCCCGTTTGGCCGACGCGCATTGGCAAACCCTCCCATCGCGCCTCGTGACCTGACGCTGACGACTTGTCGACCATACCGATGCTCGAGCCGACAACCGAGGCGGGGTCCGCCGGTCGGCTCGGGCCACGAGGATGGCGTGAAGGCTAGCATCTCGGCCGGGTGCGCGGAAGCCGGAAGGCCGCGGCCTGGGGGCGCGAGCGACGCTCCGGTCCGAACATGCGCGTCGCACATGTTGACGGGGGCTGCCGGCATGAGTACGGCAAGCGCCGAGGATCGCCGATCCCGAAGCCAGGGGCTAGCATCATGCAAATCGAGGTCATCGTGACGTCGGACTTCATCTGTCCGTGGTGCCTGATCGGCGAGCGTCGGCTTCGCAAGGCCATGCAGACCTTGCCCGAGGAGGTGACGGTGAAGCTCGCCTTTCACCCCTTCGAGCTCAATCCCGATATGCCGCCGGAAGGCGCCGACCGCAAAGCCTATCGGGCGGCCAAGTTCGGCAGCCTGGAGCGCAGCAATGCCATGGACGCTCAGATCGCGGCGGTCGGCCGCGCCGACGGCATCGCCTTCAACCATGATAGGATCGCCCGCGCGCCGAACACCTTCGCCGCCCATCGCCTGATGTGGCTCGCCGAGCGGGAAGGCGATCCCGAGAAGCTCGCAGATCTCCTGTTCACGAGCTATTTCACGCGAGGGCGCGACCTGTCCGACTGCGCCGTGCTGAAGGCGATCGCGGTCGAGGCGGGGCTCGCGCCCGCCCGTGTCGACGCGTTCCTGGACGGCGATGAGGGCGCATCGCAGGTGCGCGCGCTCGAAGCGCAGGCCTATCGCGCGGGCGTCGCCGGCGTGCCCTATTTCGAGATCGGCGGGCTCGGCGTCGTCGGCGCGCAATCCCCGGCGATCCTCGCCGAGGCGCTGCGCCGCGCCGCCAAGCTCGATGAGGCCTCTGCCGCCTGAAATGCTGGGCCATCTGTCTTTCGGGGTCGACGACCTCGAGCGGGGGGCGTTGTTCTAAGATACAAAGCTCGGGGCCGTGCACAAATAGCCGGGTGCGAGCGCTCGCCGGTCCGCTCCGGCAGGCAGAAACTCAGCATGGAATGGGTGCGACGCCGGGCACTCTTCCCCTCCCGTAAGCAAGCTACGGCCTGCACACAACTTCGCCAGTCGAGGATGATGGGAGCTGCGATTGCGCTCTTGCCTCGCCCGCGAGGGGAGAGGCAAGGGCGCGCTATGATCTGCGCCTGTGCCTCACGTGCCCGTCCCGGCCTTCGCCGGCATCGGCTGCACGGGCGCGCCCGGCCCGATCTTCTGCAGATTGCCCGTGATCACCTGGTCGCCCTCCGCTACTCCCTTGGTGATCGCGACTAGCGGGCCGTCCGTGGGCCCTAAGGTCACGAGGCGCTGGTCGACCTTGCCGTCGGCGACGACATAGACGTATTTGCCGAGCTGGCTCGAGCCGATCGCCACCTGGGGCACCATCAGCGCGTCGGGCTGATCCTTGATGTGCAGGCGCACCCGCACATATTGGCCGGGCAAAAGCGTGAAGTCGCCATTGGCGATGGTGGCGCGCGCCGTGATCGTGCCGGTGGTGCGGTCGATTGCATTGTCGATGAAGGTGAGCGCGCCCTTATGGCCTGCCTGCGGCTCGTCAGGCAACAGGATCTCGGCCTCGACCCTGCCGGCGACGCGAGCCTTCTCGATCGCCGGCAGGTCGGTCTCGCTCGGGTTGAAGGTGACGTAGATCGGATCGAGCTGCACCAGCGTGTTGAGCGCCGTGTTGCCGACGCTGACGAGCGTGCCGACCGGCGCCTGGTTGCGGCCGAGGCGCCCCGCGAAGGGGGCACGGATCTCCGCGTAGCCGAGGTTCAGCTTCGCGGTGCGGATGGCCGCCTGGTCCATGGCGAGGGCGGCTTCGGCCTGGCGCATGGCGCTGGCGCGCTGCTCGAAGGTGTCCTTGTCGACGAAACCGGTTTTGGCGAGCTCCGTGCCGCGGCCGTAATTGGCGCGCGCATAGTCGAGCGCTGCCGAGTCGCGCTGCGACTGCGCGGTGATCTGGTCGAGCGCCGCCTGCAGGTCGCGCGTGTCGATCTTGTAGAGGAGGTCGCCCTCCTTGACATCGGCGCCGTCGGGCGCGGGCTGCGCCGCGACATAGCCGGCGATACGCGCCAGAAGCGTCACGGCGCTGATCGATTCCGTCCGCCCCGGATATTCGAGCACGATCGGGATCGTCTTCTTGATGACAGCTGCCACCGGTACCGGCATGCCGGTCATACGCGGCTGCTGGGGCGCCGCCTTCGACGCCGCTTGGGGCGGGGCGCCCGCTTCGCCGCTGCCCTTGCCCTCGCGCTCGAGCACGTAGTAGCTCGCGACCGAGGCCGCGCCGACGACGATCACGGCCGTGAGGATGATCCTTGAGATACGCATCACCTTCCTCCAAACCTATTCGGCGGCCTCGCGGTCCGGCTCGAATCGCTTCGGTTCGATTTCCTTGGGTTCGATTTCCTTGGGCTCGAATCCTTTGGGCTTGAATCCCTTCGGCTCGAATTCCTTGGGCTCGGTTGCCTCCGGCTCGAAATCGAATCCCGACACCGGCGAGGGATGGGCCGGCAAGGTCGTGTGCGCGGGCGCGAGCTCGCTTGCTTCGCCCCGCTCACGCAGCCGCTCGATCACCGCGTAGAAGATCGGCACGAAGCCGAGCGTGAGCACGGTCGCCATCAGCATGCCGCCGAACACGGTGGTGCCGATCGACTGGCGGCTCTGGGCGCCGGCGCCCGTGGCGAACATCAGCGGCACGACGCCGAGGATGAAGGCGAAGGCCGTCATCAGGATGGGACGCAATCTGAGCCTCCCGGCCTCCATGGCGGCCTCGACGATGCTTAAGCCCTCGAGGCGGCGCGGCGGCGCTTGGCGAATTCGACGATCAGGATGGCGTTCTTGGCGGCGAGGCCGATCAGCATCACGAAGCCGATCTGCGAATAGACGTCGATCTGCCTCTGCCGCAGCCAGAGCGCGCCGAGCGCCCCGAACAGCGCGAGCGGCACCGCGAGCAGCACCATGAAGGGCATGGACCAGCTCTCGTACTGGGCCGCAAGGATCAGGAACACGAAGACGATGGCGAGCCCGAACACCAAGTTCGCGACCGAGCCCGCCTTCAGCTCCTGGAAGGTGATGCCGGTCCACTCATAGCCGAAATCGGCGGGCAGGGCGGTCGCGGCGGCGCGCTCCATGGCGGCGATCGCCTGGCCCGAGGAGAAGCCTTGCGCCGCGCCGCCATTGACGAGCGCCGAGGCGTAATTGTTGTAATGCGGCACGGTCTCAGGCCCGACGATGGGCTTGAGCTTGCCGAGCGTGCTCAACGGCACCATGCCGCCGGAGGCATTGCGCACATAGAGCCTCGAGATGTCGGTCGCGTCGGCGCGCGCATCCTTGTCGGCCTGGATCGTCACCCGGAAGGTGCGGCCGAACAGGTTGAAATCATTGACGTAGAGCGAGCCGAGATAGATCTGCAAGGTGTTGAACACGTCGGGAAGGCTCAGGCCGAGCAGCTTCGCCTTGGTGCGGTCGAGGTCGTAGTTGAACTGCGGCGTCGAGGTCGAGAAGGTGGTGAACAATTGCTGGGCGTTGATCTCGGGCTGCTTCCTGGCTTCCGCGATCAGTCCTTGCGTCACCTCGTTGAGCGCGACCGCGCCGCGTCCCGTGAGATCCTCGACTTCGAACTCGAAGCCGCCCGTGGCGCCGAGGCCCGGAATCGATGGAGGATCGAACGAGAGCGCAAACGCGTCGCTGACCTGAAAGAGGGCAGGGCGCACGCCCGCCACGATGCGCGAGGCGGTTTGGTCGGGAGGGCGCTGCTCCCAAGGCTTGAGGATCGCGAATTGGACGCCGGCATTCGACTGGGCGGCGAAAGTCAGGAAATTGAAGCCTGAGATCGAGACGACGTCTTGCACGCCCGGCGTATGCAGCAGCGTCTCGCGTATCCTCGTCGCCACTTCGTCGGTGCGCTGCAGCGAGGCGCCGTCGGGAAGCTGGTAGACGACGAAGAAGTATCCTTGGTCCTCGACAGGCAGGAAGGTCAAGGGGATGCGCAGTGACACCCAATAGGTCGCACCTAGCGCCGCCGCGAACAAGCCGAACATCAGCCAGCGCAAGCGGATGAAGCTGCGCACGCTGTTCGCATAGGCATGGGCCAGCCAGCCGAACCCGGCATTGAACCAGCGGAACGGCGCGAAGCGCACGGGTGGGCGCTCCCGCAGGAAGGCGGCGCAGAGCGCCGGGCTCAAGGTCAGCGAGTTGAAGGCCGATAGCGCCACCGAAAAGGCGATGGTCAGGGCGAACTGGTTGTAGAGGCGCCCGGTGACGCCGGGAATGAAGGCGACCGGGATGAACACCGCCATCAGCACCGCGGTCGTGGCGATGATCGGGCCCGTGACCTCGGTCATCGCCTTCCTGGCGGCGGCGAGCGGCGATAGGCCCGCTTCGAGCTGGCGCTCCACGTTCTCGACGACGACGATCGCGTCGTCGACCACGAGCCCGATCGCCAGCACCATGCCGAGCATGCTCAGCGTATTGATGGAGAAGCCCAGCATCTCCATGATGACGAGCGTCGCGATCAGCGACACCGGAATGGCGATCGTCGGAATGATCGTGGTGCGCCAGCTCTGCAGGAAGATGAACACCACCGCGATGACGAGCAGGATCGCCTGGCCGAGCGTGAACAGCACGTCGCGCATCGAGGCGGAGACGAAGCGGGTGGTGTCGTAGCGCATCGCATAGTCGATGCCCTTGGGGAAGCGCTTGGCGAGCTCGGCCATCTTGTCCTGGACATGCTGCTGCAGGTCGAGCGCATTCGAGCCCGGCATCTGGAAGACGCCGAGCACGATGGTCGGCTTGTTGTCCAGGAAGGCCGAGGAGGAGTACTGCAAGGCGCCGAGCTCGATGCGCGCCACGTCGCGCAAGCGCACCGTCGCCGAGTTTCCGCTGGCGGCGCGCAGCACGATGTCGCCGAACTGGGCAGGGTCGCTCAGGCGCCCCAGCGCGTTGACTTGCATCTCGAAGGGCGTGCCGGGCGGCGCCGGCGACTGGCCGATCTTGCCGGCCGCGACCTGGATGTTCTGCTCGGCGATGGCGTTCTGCGCATCGACGGCCGTGATGCCGAGCTCCGCCATGCGGTCGGGGTTGAGCCAGACGCGCATCGAGTAGCGCCGCTCGCCGAAGATCTGCACATCGCCGACGCCCGGCAGACGCTTCAGGGGATCGGCGAGCCGCAGATAGGCGTAGTTCGAGAGCGCGATGGCGTCCACCGAATCATCCGGCGAAAACAGATTGACGATCAGGACGAAGTTCGGGTTCTGCTTGGTGATCGTGACGCCGCCCTGGTTGACGATGCCGGGCAGCGAGGACGAGGCCTGCGAGACGCGGTTCTGCACGTCGACCGCAGCGACGTTGAGCGCGTAGCCGACATCGAAGGTGATGGTGATGGTCGAGGAGCCGTCATTGGCGCTGACCGAGGACATGTAGGTCATGCCCGGGACGCCGTTGATCTGCTGCTCGAGGGGTGTGGTCACCGTGTCGGCGACGACCTGGGCGCTGGCGCCCGGATAATGCGCGCTCACCACCACCTGCGGCGGCGTGATCTCGGGGAATTGCGAGACGGGCAGCAGCCGATAGCAGATGGCCCCTGCGACCACCATGATGATGGCGATCGCGGAGGCGAAGATGGGCCGCTGGATGAAGAAGTTCACCATGGGTCGTTCGGTCCGCGATTGCCGGCAGGCCGTCGCGCCACGGGCGCGACCCGCCATCATTGTCCTCAGACCGGCGATATATGGATCGAAGGCCAGACCCTGACAGGATCGATAACCCGATCTTGACGATCTGGGAATGTTACCGCTAAGTAACAGGGGCTAGGTACAGATCGCTCGGACCCTAGTCAAGAGACGATGACGAACAAAATCGCCAAGCTGGAGGAACGCCCGCCGCCACGTTCGCGGCCGCGCGAGCGCATCGTCGCGACGGCCCGCGACCTCTTCCACAAGCATGGCATCCGCGGCATCGGCGTCGAGGCGATCGCGGAAGCGGCCGGCACCAACAAGATGACGCTCTATCGCCATTTCGGCTCGAAGGACGATCTGATCGTCGAATGCTTGCGCAAGGTGGCGGGCGATGCCGACACGTTCTGGAGCGATCTCGGGGCATGGCATCCGGGGGACCCTTTGGCGCAGCTCGCCGCCTGGGTGCGGCTTGCTGCCGAGCGGGTGATCGCGGACGGGCGCGGCTGCGACATGGCGAATGCCGCCGTCGAATTGTCCGAGGCCGGGCATCCGGCGAGGCGCGTGATCGAGGAGTTCAAGACGACGCAGCGCAACCGCCTCGCGGCCCTTTGCCGCGCCGCCGGGATCGCGCGGGCGGACCTCCTCGCCGATGCCCTCTCGCTGCTGCTCGAGGGGGCCCGCGTCAGCCGCCAGAGCGTCGGCGCCGAAGGGCCGAGCGCCGGCTTCGTGCGCATGAGCGAGGCGATCATTGCGGCTTTCGCGGAGCGAGTGGCGAGTAGCGAATAGGAAGTAATGAGTGCGGGCGCTGATCGTGACGCGCCCACCCTCTCCCGCGAGGGGAGAGGGAAGAGCGCCCGGCGGCCGGCCTATTCTCGAGAATTACAACTCGCCCCTTCCCCTCTCCACCTCCGTCAGAATCCCCGCCACGTCGATGCCGGCGCCTCCATGCGCGACCAAGCCGCCGAACATCTCCGCCACGGTGTCGAGGAGGGCGAGGCTGAGGCCGAGATCGGCGGCGAGCTCTTGCGCGTTCGAGAGGGCGCCGAGCAGGTGCTCGGCGGCGCCGCCAGGCACGAAGTTCCGCTCGATCATGCGCTCGCCATGAACGGCGAGGATCTTCGAATCGGCGAAACCGCCGGCGAGCGCGTTGCGCAGCGCCACGAGATCCGCGCCGCCCGCCTTGGCGAAATGAAAGGCCTCCGCGACCGCCGCCAAGGTGCCGCCCGTGATGATCTGGTTCGCGAGTTTCGCCAGCTGGCCCGTCCCGACCTCGCCGATGCGGGTGACGCGGCCGAGCGGCGAAAGCGCGTCGCGCAGCGCATCGATCGTCTCTTGCGCTCCGCCCGCCATGATGGCGAGCGTGCCGTCGCGGGCGCCGACATCGCCGCCGGAGACCGGGGCGTCCACATAGGCGATGCCGCTCGCCGCGAGCCTCGCCGCCTGGGCCCGGGCAGTGGCGACCGGGATCGTGCTCATGACCACGACGATGCCGCCTTTCCGCAACGCCGATGCCGGCGCCATGCCGGTCGCGTCGGGCTCGAACAGCACCGCGTCGATGACCTCGCCGGTGCTCAGCATGACGATCGCGATATCCGAGCCCTGCATCGCCTCGGCGGCATGGTCGCAGACGCCGATACCGTGCGCCGCGAGTGGCTCGGCCTTCGCCCGCGTGCGGTTCCAGGCTCTCACCTCGAGGCCCGCTTGCGCCAGCCGCCGCGCCATATGGGCGCCCATGATGCCGGTGCCGAGGAAGGAGAGGCGGGGCTTTGGAGACATTTACGCCAACCTGCATGTGCTGATCCTTCTCCCGCTTGCGACCGCTTGCGGGAGAAGGAGAGGCGCCGACGCTCTACGACAATATCAAGCGGCGCGCCGGACGTTCTGCGGGAACATGTGCCGGCGGGCCTCCTCGTCGAGCTCGGTCTTGAAGGTAAACTTGTCCTTCAAGGCGCCGGCGCGCACCGCGGCCGGCCGGGCGCTGATCTCGTCGACGAGGCGCTTCAGGTTCGGCAGCTTCGTCCAGGCATCCTCGCCCAGGATGAAGGGCACGGCCCGCGCCCAGCCCCACACCGCCATGTCGACGATCGTGTAGGTCTTGCCGAGCATATAGGGGCGCTTGGCGAGCTCGGCGTCGAGTATGCCCCAATGCCGCCTGGCCTCGTGCAGATAGCGGTTGATCGCATAGGGGAGCTGCTCGGGGGCATGGTGCTTGAAATGCACCGCCTGGCCCGAATAGGGGCCGATCCCCGACGCCACGAACATCAGCCAGGACAAGAGCTGGCCGCGGGCGGCCGGCGTATTCTCGGGGAGGAACTTGCCGGTCTTCTCGGCGAGATAGAGCAGGATCGCGTTCGAATCGAACACCACCGCCTCGCCATCGACGATCGCGGGCGTCTTGGCGTTGGGGTTGATCGCCAGGAACTCCGGCTTGAACTGCTCGCCCTTGCGCGTGTCGACCGGCACGACCTCATAGGGCAGGCCGGATTCCTCCAGGAACAGCGCCACCTTCGCGGGGTTGGGCGAGGGATGGTAATAGAACTTGATCATGCTCTGTCTCCTCTTTGCGAGCGCGCGATAGAAACGGGTTTGCGCGCCCCGCGCAAGCCAAGTCACCCCATCGTGACAATTCATGCGAAGCGCCGGCGCCCACCTCTCCCCTCGTGGGACCATTGCGTAAATCCCGCCCGGATGTCCTTCGGCAGGTGCATCTCCGCTCATTCCCGCGAAAGCGGGAATCCAGTGCTTCGAAAGCTGACGGAAAGTCTGGATCCCCGCTTTCGCGGGGATGAGCGGAGTAGTGGTTAGACCGCGAATGCGAGTTTCGCAAAGGTCCGCCTCCGGGAGAGGTGAAGAGCCCCCGAGTTGTCTCGCCGCGCATTTCGCGCTTAGCTTTCACGAAGAATTGAAGCCGTTGAAAAATCAAAGGCCTGCTTCAGACCCACTCGGAGGAAGCGCGTGAAATCGACGATGATGGCCGCCGAGCTTTCGGTCAACGACATCTTCGCGCGCGCCGCGCGGCTCTATCCGAAATCCGAGATCGTCTCGTCCCTGCCGGACAAGACGCTTCGCCGCCATTCCTATGCCGAGATGGCGGCGCGCACCCGCGCCCTCGCCCATGCGCTCGAACGTCTCGGCGTCGGCAAGGGCGCGCGCGTCGCGACGCTCGCCTGGAACCATTACGCCCATCTCGAATGCTATTTCGGCATTCCGCTCGCCGGCGCCGTGATGCACACGCTCAATCTGCGCCTGTCGCCCACCGAGATCGCTTGGATCGCCGCCCATGCGAAGGACGAGGTGGTGATCGTCGACGACATCCTCCTGCCGCTCTACCGGCAGGTCGCCGAGCGCTACCGCTTCCGCCATGTCGTCGTCTTCCCATTCGGCGGGGCGCCCGTGCCGCGAGACTTGCTCGACCACGAGTTCCTGGATTACGAGCGGCTCATCGCGCCACATCTCGGCAAGGACTTCACCCCCGCGCCGCATGACGAGCACGATCCGATCGCCATCTGCTACACCTCCGGCACCACGGGCCGCCCCAAGGGCGTCGCCTATTCGCACCGCTCGACGGTGCTGCATTCGCTCGTCGCCTCGCTGCCGGAGAACTGGGCGCTGGCCGGCGCCGACACGGTGTTCGCCGTGACGCCGATGTTCCACGCCAATTGCTGGGGCGTCCCTTATGGCGCACTGATGTGCGGGGCGAGGCTCGTCTTCCCGGGTCCCAACCTGCATGCGCCGGACCTGCTCGACCTGATGGCGAAGACGCAGCCGACGCTGGCGCTCGGCGTGCCGACCATCTGGCTCGCTTTGCTGCAGGCCATGGAGCAGCACCCCGGCCGCTGGACCTTGCCCAAGGGCATGCGCAGCCTGGTCGGGGGCGCCGCGGTGCCCGAGAGCCTGATCCGCGCCTTCGCGGCCCATGGCGTCACCATCATCCAGGGCTGGGGCATGACCGAGACCTCGCCCTTGGCCTCGACGAGCTACATGAAGCCCGAGCTGCGCGATGCGGACGAGGATGAACGCTTCCGCCGCAAGGCGCTCGCCGGCGTGCCCGTGGCGCTCGTCGACCTGCGCGTCGTCGGGGAGGCGGGCGAGCTGGCCTGGGACGGCAAGAGCGTCGGCGAGGTGCAGGTGCGCGGCCCCTTCATCACCGGCAGCTATCACGAGCTTGCGCCCGACCCCTCCAACCATACGGCCGATGGCTGGCTGCGCACCGGCGATGTCGGCTCGATCGATGCCGAGGGCTATCTGCGCATCACCGACCGCACCAAGGACCTCATCAAGAGCGGCGGCGAATGGATCTCATCGGTCGATCTCGAGAACGCCTTGATGGCCCATCCGGCGGTGGCGGAAGCCGCCGTCATCGCCGTGCCGCACCCGAAATGGACGGAGCGCCCGATCGCCTGCCTGGTCTTCAAGAAGGGCCAGTGCGCGACTAAGGAGGCGCTGGGCGAGCACCTCGCCTCGCGCTTCGCCAAATGGCAATTGCCCGACCGCTACGAGGTGCTCGACGCCATCCCGCGCACCTCGACCGGCAAGTTCTGGAAGCTGAAGCTGCGACAGATGTTCCCAAGGTGAAGGGCGCCGGCCCTGACCTCTCCCCTTGTGGCTATGGTTTTGCCCGAGGGCCGCGGAGGGCGAGGGTTGCCGTTACTGGCCTCGCAACAAAGATTACTGCCATTCGCTCCTTGCTTCGTCGACGAGAAGCGTTCCCGTCGTCGTGTCCGTGACGGTCAGCAGAAATGGCCACAGGAGAACAAAGGTCTGATCCGCCAGGTAGACGCCGGCCTTGCTATCCGAGGGGTAGTGCAGCCCCAAGACCTCCCTGTTCCTCGCGATGCGCTCCGCGAGCCGCATCAGGGCGGCTTGGGGCCACGAGTATGGATAAGCTGAGGCCGTCCGGCCCGCGCCATAAGCTCCCGGGAGGTTGCCTGGCAGCCCCTGCGATACGGCGGCGGGCATGACCTGCGACAGGACATTGGACAAAAGCCGCGATTCCGTCGCGTGCCCGCTGGGATAGGATGCGTGACCGGGGACCTCTATGGGCGGCATCAGATTTGGCGAGACCTGGGACGCCCGCGGTCGATTGAATTGAGACTTGTAGTACATGGCCTGGAATTGGCCGACGCGCGACACAATCTGCGCGAGGCGCCAGGTGGCGGGATGCGATGACCTCCCAAACGTCAGCAGGCCCGCATAGAAGACCACGATGTTGTTGCGTTGGGCCAAGGCCTCGGCCATGACGCCCTGGCGATAATCCATCAAGGTCTGAAGCTCGGACAATTCGCCCGCGACAGCGGCGGGGTTTGGGTAGTTCCCCAGCTGGATATTGTACCACAGCGTCGCTTGCGGCGTCGAGGTGTTGTAGTGAATGAATTGGCTGAGCGCCACGATCGAATAGTGATAGTCACTCCAGGCGTAATAGCGGTAATCCGGGGCGGGCAACTGCAGCGTCGGGAATGCCGGAGGGGGAGGGGGTACGGACAGGTCGGCCGGCGGCCATTTATTGCCTCGGAACCAATACTCGCCTTGAAGCATGTCGATTTTCGGAGAAATGCCGATCGGCCGGATGACAGGCGACCTTCCTCCTCTTGCGCTTGCGCCGGAGGCGTCAGAGGCATCTGACGCGTCTGATGCATCCGATGCGTCGGATGCGTCTGAGGATCCAATTGCTTTCACTTTAGCCCTCCCTTCTTGGTTTGCATCAGGGATGCCTCAATTGACTGCGGGGGTCATCGGGCAAGGCGCAGTTTCAGAAGGTCGTCGATATATCGCTGCTTGATCGCTTCATCCCGGAACGGCTGCAAGGTCGCTCCCCATTCGCTGACGGAGAATTGGGGCTCGCGTCGCATCAGCTGGTCCGCGACCCGGTTGGCCTCATCGAGCTCGCCGAGAGCTGAGAGCGAGGCGGCGAGCACCCTGAGATTCGCAGTGTAGTTCGGGTTTTCGCTTGCGGACATCTTCCCCCATTTGACGGCGGCCTCGAAGGAATTATTGGCATAGTGTGCCAAGCCTAGGACCATGTAGTAGTAGAACAGGCTCTGATCGAAGGGGGACAATCTCAAGCCCCGTTCGGCATGCCTTATCGCCTGTTCGCTGCGTCCGACATAGGCGAGGGTCGCGGCCGAGTGGATCCAGGCGAGCGAGCTGTTGGGACAGGCCGCCAGCGCCTGGTCGAAATAAACCAGCGCAGTATCATAGTCGTGGAAAAGAAACGACTTCAAATGACCGCAGGTCGCCAGCGCCAGCGCATTGCGGCGATCGAGCCCGATCGCTCTTTCCGCGAGCTCGATGGCCTTCGCGGCGTCCTCGCGACGATCCGACGACCAGCCCTGGCCAATGAGGATATTGTGCCAGCGCGCCGCCCACGCGCACGGCATCGCGAAGTTGCGATCGGCCTCCATCGCCGCGTCGAGAAACTCGCGCGCGGTGTGGAAGGTTCGGTGATCGAGGCTGTTGATGACGTCGAGAGCCTTCAGCGTGTAGTCATAGGCCGTGAAGCTTTCAGGCCGCTTTCGCAGCGCGACCCGCAGCTCCGAGGCTCGCACATGGGGAGCAATGCCGGCAACGACCTTGGTGATGATATTGTCCTGCACATTGAACAGCTCTTCCGGCGCGATCTCGGTCGTGTCTCCCCAGAGGCTCGCGCCCGTATAGGCATCGTAGAGCTGCACGGACACCCTGATCAGCCGCGGCGATCGACGAACGCTGCCCATGACTATGTAGCGGACGCCGAGGGCTCTTCCGGCCTCGCGAGGATCGGCTTGTCGTCCTCCTCCATAGTTCAGCGTCGAGCCTCTTGCGATCACCAGAAGCTCATGCAGGCCCGCGAGCGAGATCACGATATCTTCGACGATGCCGGCGGCGAAGTAGTCGTCATCCGGGTTGCCGCTCAGGTTCATCAGCGGCAAGACCGCGATGGAGGGAAGCGGGTCATCCTTGAAACGTCCCACTGGGATCGTGACCGCCGACGCAGTCGGCAGCGAATAGGCCCGAACGGGCCTCTCGAAGCTCTTGAGCCGCAACAGCCCGAGATCCCGAGCTTCCTGGTCGAGCTTGCCGCGCACCATGTCATACACGGCCTCGGAGATGACGAGACCTCCCGGGGGGGCGTGCTCCTGCAGTCGCGCGGCCAAGTTGATCCCATCTCCATAGATGTCGTCGTCGGTCGAGATCACATCGCCGATGTGAACGGCGATCCGAACCGAGAGGCGCGGCGCTTCCGCTTCTCCGAGCCGGCCACGCTCCTCGATCGACCGTTGGACCTGTTGCCCCCACTCGACCGCGTCCAAGGCGCTGGGGAACTCGGCGAGGACGCCGTCGCCCGTCAGCTTCACGATCGTCCCGTGACAGCCGAGCGCTTTCGGACGCAAGACCTCATTGAGCAATGCGCTCCAGCGATCGAGCGTGCCGTCCTCATCCTCGGCGAGCAGCGTGGAATAGCCGACGATGTCGGCGAACGCGATCGCGGCGAGCCGGCGCGCTTTTGAGGCCGGGGGCGATTCCTGGTCCACCGAACGAATTGGCATCTCGTACTCGACCGGTGCTGAGTTGCGCTCGCAACAAGCTATCGGCTATGAATGCGGTGTCGTCTATGAGATCAGATTGCACTCTCGTCCATGATTGCCCCTATTGCAAGGCGATCATGGGGCATCCGATAGGCAATCCATTCTACCGCCGCGGCGTCTAGATACGAAGCCGACGAATATTTCGCGATTGTAGATATAAGCGCCTTGAGTCGGGGCAGGGATCCATGCCGCAAAAGCGAAAGTCTCAGCCGGCGGATCGGACAATCCGGCAGCTTGCCGTGATATCGCGCGCTCAATTGATCCCGGACGCAAAGCCCGCGGGCAGGAAGCCCGCCCGGAAGGCTCGCCTCAGCTTGACGCCAAAGGATGCAGAGGATCTGCTCAGGAAGGCGCTCGGCGGCTACACAGGCAACTTTGGGGTCGCTGCGAGCCCGTGCTTCGGTTGGGATTTCCGCCCGACGCAAAAGCTGCCGAAAGCCCTTCCTCCGGGCCTCGAAAGCGTGATTCCGCTGGCCTTCGATTCCGAGACCGACCTGAAGAGCTTCCGGGAAGTTTTCGAACAGTTCGTCAAGCCGGGCGGTCCCGGCATCGTCAAATGGCCGCGTCGTATGGGGGCCGATCTGTCGATATCCGGGACCGATTATTTCTGCCCAGCCAATATCGATCAGCTGCTTTTTGGCGATCGATATGGGGCGCGCCTGCTGACGGGCTCGGAGCATTTGAGGACGAAGGGGCTCGCAGGAACCGGAGTGAACGTGGTCGTTGTCGATACGGGAATCGACCGGACGCAAATTGCCAATTTCGGCGGAGGCTGGGTCCCCCCGGGTGGACCGGCGCCGGGTTCGCTGCATTTCGGGCACGGCCCGATGATGGTTCGGAACATCCTGGACGCGGCGCCGCAAGCGACGCTCTATGACGTGCCGTTGATTCCGCTCAGAATCGACGACGTGGATGCCTTCATCTACATGGCGCTCTGCGTCATGCTCGGCGTGATTTCGGACATCGTATTCCTCAAGCAATTCGAGCCCTGGTCCGGCCCGTGGGTGCTCGTGAACGCCTGGGCCGTCTACGATCGATCGAGCGAAGTGCCGCTTGGCGACTATACGGCGGATATCACCCATCCTTTCAACGTCCTCACCGGGTTTGCGGTCGGTCAAGGGATCGATGTTGTCTTCGCCGCCGGCAATTGCGGGCAGTTCTATCCGGATAACCGTTGCGGCGTGTGCGACCGGGGCCCCGGCTCCAGCATCTACGGCGCCAACTCCCATCCGCAGGTGATCACGACGGGAGCAGTGAGGACGGACGTTCGATGGCTCGGCACCTCGTCGCAAGGACCCGGCGCGATCGATCCCTGTAAGCCGGACCTTTGCGCGCCGAGCAATTTCCGCGAAGACCAGAACGCGTTCACCGGCAACACCGCCGAGCCATATGTGGGATTGACGGGCTCGCCGTTCATCGCGAGCACCGGGACGTCGGCCGCCTGCGGAGTGACCGCCGGCATCGTTGCGGCGTTGCGCAGCAATCCCCAATGGGATCCTGCGACGGTCTCGCCTTCCCAGATGAAACAGGTGCTGATGAACACGGCACGCAAGACCGAGGCTCTCGGGAGGAACGATCACCTCGGCTACGGCATCATCAATGCGCGGGCCGCCTTCGGCGAGTTGTCGCGGCGATTCCCCTGAGGAACCGACCATCGCGTCAAGCGAGGGCGGAAATAGGCGGTGCGGAGTTAAGGCGCGGCGCCCCGCCGCGACCGATCGGGCCAAATCCCCGCGCCCGCGCCTCCTTGCCGCCAAACACCAGCTCGCTGCTGTCCTGGATCGCCAGGATATCGCGCCCCGCAACCAAATGTGCGGTGTGCGCCGCCGCAGTCTCGGCCATCT
>JBIOEJ010000114.1:0-19089 GCA_044445965.1 Hyphomicrobiales bacterium | reverse complement strand
TTGGTGCTTCCGCACCGATCGGGACGCTGCCCGCGAGCAAGGCACGAAATATGACGAGCTGAAAGGCAAGCCGCAGCGGCGCTATGCGCGAGAGGAGCTCGACCGCGTCTACGATCTCTATGCAAAGGAGGAGATACGCGGCCCGCAGAAGCGCCATTTCGAGGATGTCGCCATCGGCGACAAGCTGCCGACGCTCGCCAAGGGCCCGATGACGGTCACCGGCTTCATCGCCTTCGCCCAAGGCTGGGGCGGGCTCTATATCCGGGCCAACAAGCTCAACTGGAAGCAGATCACGCGCCATCCCGGCCTCGGCATCGAGAACCGCTTCGGCATTCCCGATTGCCCCGAACGCGTGCATTGGGATGCCGATATGGCGGCGATGGTCGGAGCGCCCGGTGTCTATGATTATGGCCCTGAGCGTTGCTCCTGGCTGACGCATCATCTCACCAACTGGATGGGCGATGACGGCTTCCTGGTGAACGCACAAAGCAAGATCCGCCGGCACAATCCGGAGGGCGATCTCCTGTTCATCGACGGCACGGTGACCGGCCGCCGCCAGGATGGCAGCCGGCATCTCGTGGAAATCGCCCAGGAGGCGCGCAACCAGGACGGCGAGCTGTCGGTGCTGGGCAGCGCGGTCGTCGCCCTGCCGAGCCGGGGGTAGGGGGTGAGAGCGGGTCTCTCACTGGCGGCTTAGTGTCCGTCCAGTGCCCATTGCGGGCCAAACGCGACTACAACCGGGCGCGCATTCACGAAGGGATACGCGGATGCGATTTGAGGCATTGCTGGATCGCCGTGAAGAAGGTTCGTTGAGCTAGGCGAGCGGCGCGTGAAAGCGAGGGAGGGCGCCGGTGCCTCGAGACAGCAAAACGCCCGGCGGCTTCTTCAGCTCCGGGCGCAAACTCCCCAACTATCCAATGGAACCCCTATCTTTCAGAAATCCTGGAAAAGCAAGTGGATTCTTGCTCCTGTGGATTCTTGCTCCCACGGCCCACAGGGCAATTCAATTATCCGGCTATCGATTTTGTTTGCATCGATTGCCGGAATCAACATTTGTCAACATTTGCCCCTTGCGCCGACTTTGGCCGGATCGCAGTCCGGGCCTTGCGAAGCCCTCGGCGCTGCCGTCCCTCGGTGTCTCACTCGACATTCGAGGGCCGCCGTCACGGCGTGCCCCTTTCGCGAATTCCGGGTCAGGCTCTCGGACGGTCCTGGAGAGCCTTCCCATCGCCGCCTTGCCCTCTTATCGTGCGCGGCGGCCCTGTGGGGCCAGCAGCGAGATGCAAAGGACGAGAGCGGTGTTCGACACGAGTGCGGGCAAGGCGCAGCCGGCTTCAAGCGCCAATTTCTTCGATCTGCCGGAGGCCGTGCTGCGATCGCGCAGCAACGCCAAATGGAACATGTACGGGCAGGATATCGTCCCGGCCTTCGTCGCCGAGATGGATTTCAAGGTCGCGGACCCCATCCAGAAGGCCGTGTCGCGCTCGGTCGACATGGGCGATTTCGGATACCCCCAGTATAACGGCGCGAAGGCCGAGGTCGCCGTCGCCGAGGCCTTCGCCCACCGCATGGAGGCGCGCTTCGGATGGAAAGCGGAGGCTTCTCTCGTCCAGGTGGTCGCCGATCTCGTGCAAGGCACCTTCGCGCCGATCCTCGCCTTCTCGGAGCCGGGTGATGGCGTCATCCTGCAGGTGCCGTCCTATCCGCCTTTCCGCGAGGCGATCAACTCGACCGAGCGGAAGCTGATCGCGCTGACGATGCGCGACGACGGCAGCCGCTATGTGTTCGACCTCGCTGAGCTCGAGGGCGAGATCGACGCCAGGACCCGCATCCTCATCGTCTGCAACCCGCAGAACCCGACGGGCCGGGTGTTCGGCCGCGAGGAGCTGGCGGCGCTCGCGCAACTCGCCGTCGAGCACGACCTCATCGTCATCTCCGATGAAATCCATTCCGATCTCGTCTATGACGGCCGTCGCCATATCCCCTTCGCTTCGCTCGGCGCCGACATCGCGGCGCGGACCGTCACCATCACCTCGGCCACCAAGAGCTTCAACATACCGGGCCTGCGCTGCGGGGTGATGCATTTCGGCGCCCCGGAGCTGCGCCAGCGCTTCGCGAAGCGCATCCCCTCGCGCCTGCTGGGCGCGTGCAATGCGCTCGGCATCGACGCCACGGTCGCGGCCTGGACGCTGAGCGATGCCTGGCTCGACGCCGTCTTGATCCATCTTGCGGCGGCACGCGACCGCCTCATCGAGGTCATCCGCTCCGAGCTGCCGCAGGTCCGTTGCCATGCGCCGGAGGGCACCTATCTCGCCTGGCTCGATTTCCGCGAGCTCAGGCTGAATAGGCCTGCCTTCCAGTTCTTCCATGACGAGGCGCGCATCGCCTTGAGCCCCGGAGAGAATTTCGATCCGGCCGGCGCACAGTACGGGCGGCTGAACTTCGCTACGTCCATGACGATCCTCGACCGGATCCTCCAGAGGCTCGTTACCGCGGTGAAGTAGAAGCGCAGATCAGGGCGCCGCTGCGCCGTTCCCAGGATAGTCTCGACAATCGCGACCCTGTCGATATTTTGCCCCTCGCAAGAGAAGGGCGCGGATGAGCGGCGCATCGGCGCTCCGCAACTCCTCCGACTCCCGGAAAGGATTGCCTGTGTCAGAGACCGACGCCACGCATGATCCGGCCCGCCGCAGCTTCGTCGAGACCGCCAATCTCGCCGGCGCCGATTTTCCGCTGCAGAACCTGCCTTTCGGCATCTTCAGGCGGCGAAGCGACAAGGTCGGAAGAGGGGGTGTCGCGATCGGCGACCGGATCTTCGATCTCGCGGCGGCGAGAGATGCCGCGCTGTTCTCGGGTCTCGCCGAAGAGGCCGCCATCGCGGCGAGCGGACCGAAGCTCAACGCCTTGATGGCGCTCGGCAACCATGCGGCCGCGGCGTTGAGGGCGCGGCTCTGCGATCTGCTCGACGCCGAGGGCACCGACCGCGGACAAGTCCAAGGGATGGCCGAGCGTCTCCTCGTGGCGATGCGCGAAGCCGTGATGGAGCTGCCGGCCGCGGTCGGCGATTTCAGCGATTTCCTCACCTCGAGCTTCCATAGCGAGCGGCTCTCCGCGAGCGGCAAGGTTTCCGCCAACTTCAAGAGCATGCCGATCGCCTATCATAGCCGCGCGAGCTCGGTAAGGGTCAGCGGCGCTGCCGTAAAACGGCCGCACGGCCAATGGCTCGACGAGCAGGGCGTGCCGCGGTTCGGGCCGACCAAGGCGCTCGATTACGAGCTGGAGCTCGGCGCCTTCATCGGGCCGGGCAACGCGCTCGGCGAACCCGTCCCGCTCGACGATGCGCGCCGGCATATCTTCGGCTATTGCCTCCTCAATGATTGGTCGGTGCGCGACGTGCAGCGCTTCGAGGCCGTGCCGCTCGGGCCCTTCCTCGCCAAGAGCTTGTCGACCTCGATCTCGCCCTGGGTGATCACCGAGGCGGCGATGCGGCCTTTCCGCACCGCCGCCTTCGCGCGGTCCCCTCAAGACCCCGCCCCCCTTCCCTATCTTGCTTCTGACCGCGAGCGCGAGAGCGGCGGCTACGATCTCGAGCTGCGCGCCTCACTGCTCACGCAGCGCATGCGCGAGAGCAGGCAGGAGCCCGAGCTGATCACGACCACCAACTTCAGGCACATGTACTGGACTTTCGCCCAGATGCTCACGCATCATGCGAGCAATGGCTGCAATCTGATGCCAGGCGACATCATCGGCAGCGGCACCACCTCCGGGCCATCCGATGAAAGCCGCGCTTGCCTTGCCGAGATCACCTCACGCGGCACGAAGCCGCTCACCCTCCTCAACGGCGAGAAGCGAGGCTGGCTCGAGGATGGCGACGAGGTGATCTTCACCGCCAGGGCCGAACGACGCGGCTTCATCTCGATCGGCTTCGGAGAATGCCGTGGCATGATCTCGCCGGCCGTTGAGTGGCCCGGCTCGACTCACCATCGGTGAGGGCGATACGCGTCGTCGGCGCGCTCACCTCTCCCCTTGCGGGAGAGGTGATCCGCGTGGCCCGTTTTGTATGATTTCCGATTACTGGAGGGACGAACTCATGCCCCGCCGCATCATCGACATTTCGGTTCCGCTCCAGGCGGGAATCGCCAGCGATCCGCCGGAGATGCTGCCGAAGATCCAATATCTCGACCATCACGCCACGGCGCCCTTGATATCCGCCTTCTTCGGTGTGCCGGTCGCGGCCTTGCCGGATGGCGAGTATTGCGCCGTCGAGCAATGCGCCATCTCGACCCATAATGGCACGCATCTCGACGCGCCCTACCATTATTTCTCGTCGATGAATCACCAGCTGAAACCTGGGGGCGAGCCGTCGATGCGCATCGACGAGGTGCCGCTCGAATGGTGCTTCCAGCCAGCCGTGAAGCTCGACTTCCGCCATTTCGAGGACGGCTATGTGGCGACACAAGACGATGTCGAGGCGGAGCTGAAACGCATCGGCCATGACCTCGCGCCGCTCGAGATCGTCGTCGTCAATACGCGCGCCGGCGCGCGCTATGGCGAGGACGACTACGTCGATTCAGGCTGCGGCATGGGCAAGGCCGCGACCTTGTGGATGCTCGAACGCGGCGTGCGTCTGGTCGGCACCGATGGCTGGAGCTGGGACGCGCCCTTCTCCCATACGCGCCGCAAGGTCGAGGCGACGGGCGACGCCTCCTTGATCTGGGAGGGCCATCGGGCCGGACGCGAGATCGGCTATTGCCATATCGAGAAGCTGCATAATCTCGAGGCGCTGCCGGCTGACGGCTTCGAGGTCGTGTGCTTCCCCGTCAAGGTGCATCGCGGCTCGGCGGGATGGACGCGCGCGGTGGCGATCCTTCCGGAGTAGCCGGACGACAGAGAGCGGAAGACAGAGGACAGAGGACGGACAACAGACAACAGAGGACAGATGAACCAACTCTGTCGTCTGCTCCTGCGTCTTCTGTCGTCTGTCGTCCGTCCTCTCCTATAGATACACCGCCTTCATCGCGCCTTCGGGATAGCGCAGGCCGGCGGCCGCGCCTGCCGGCACCGTCAGCGAGATTCGCTCGACCTCCGCGGGCGACAGATGCACGGACAAGGCACCGAGATTCTCGACGAGGCGCTCGGCGCGCTTGGTGCCGGGGATCGGCACGATGTCCTGTCCTTGCGCCAAGAGCCAAGCCAGCACCAGTTGCCCGAGCTTGCAGCCCTTCTCGGCGGCCATCGCCCGCAACGGTTCGATCAGCGCCAGATTGCGCGCCAGATTCTCCTCGGCGAAGCGCGGATGGCGGCGATGCGGATCGTCGGCGCGCATATCGGCGGGGGATGTCATCTCTGCGGCCAGCAGGCTCCTTCCGAGCGGCGAATAGGCGACGAAGGCGATGCCGAGCGCGCGCGTCGTCCGCAGCGTCTCCTCGGCCTCGACGCGGTAGATGAGCGAATATTCGCTCTGCACGGCGGCGATCGCGTGCACCTTATGGGCGCGGCGGATGGTTTCCGGGCGCGCCTCGCTCAAGCCGAGCGCGCGGACCTTGCCTTCCCGCACCAGCTCCGCCATGGCCCCGACCGTCTCTTCGATCGGCACCGCGGGATCGACGCGGTGCTGGTAGTAAAGGTCGATGACCTCGACGCCGAGGCGCTTCAGGCTCGCCTCGCAGGCCTCTCTCACATAGGCTGGCCGCCCGTCGACGCCGTTCGCGCCGCCTTCACGGCGGATCTGGCCGAACTTGGTGGCGAGCGCGATCTGCGACCGTCGCGGGCCGAGCGCCCGCCCGAGCAGCGTCTCGTTGTGCCCCCAGCCATACATGTCGGAGCTGTCGAAGAAGGTGACGCCGCGATCCAGGGCTTCGTGGATGACGGAATGCGCGGCCTCGTCATCGCTCGGCCCGTAGACGCCGGAGAACGACATGCAGCCGAGGCCGAGGGCGGAGACGCTGATGCCGCTCGAGCCGAGCAGGCGCTGGGGCAAGGTCGTCATGAGTGGGCTCCGTTTTCGTGATTTCGTCATGGCCGGGCTCGGCCCACCGCTGTCCACGTCTTCATCTATTCCTGGTGGAGCGTAGACCCTGTAGGAATTGTCGGATTTCGCCCGGCGACGCGCCAAGGCGTGGACGGCCGGGCCAAGCCCGGCCCCACCATGACGTTTAGGGGTTATGAGGCCATTTTCAAGGGATCACTCCCGCTTCGACCCCGAAGCGGCGGCGATCACCGCCGGGCGATGCGCGACAGCACGGCCAGCAGCGGATAGCTCGTCCAGGCTTGCGTCACGAAATCGTTGTGCACGCTTTCTTGCGTCTCGATGAAGGTCACGCTGCCGCCGGCCAGCGTGGCGTCCGGCGAGGCTTGGAAGCTGACGCCGCGTTGCGCCAGGAGCTGCTGGAGGCGGAGATTGCCGTCGCTCGTCGATTTGGAATAGGCGCTGAAGAAGAAGGCGTCGCGCCGCGAGGCGACCCAATCGGCGAATTTGTCGAGCTCCCCATAGGCGGCGTCGAGCAAGATCACGCCCCTGAGGCGCCGGCTGCCGCCCCAATATTGCAGCGAATAGGCGGCCGGCAGATACCCCCCGCTATAGGCCACGAACACGACGGGCGCCGAATGAAATGCCGCGCCGCCACCGCCATTGAGCTTAGTGAGGCGAGAAGCCGCCTCGTCGATGAAGCGGGCGAACACCTCCGGCTCCCAGAAGCCGCCTGCGCTCGAATCGCGGGCATCGACCGCGAATTGCGGGGCGACGAGCACGGCGTTGAGCCCTGACGCGGCGAGCTGGCGCGGCACCTGTTGGCGGCCGACCACGTCGCGTTGCAGGGTCGCGTTGTTGCCGTGGAAGAACACCACGATGGCGGCCGGCCGGCTGGCGTCGAACCCGGCGGGGATCGCCAGCAACACGCGGCGATCGTGATAGGTCTGATCCTCCCAGACGATACCGCCTCGCGGCGCGGTGTGGCCTCGCCGCTCGCCGCTCGTCACATCGAGAAATGGCTTGCCGGTGTCGGGGATCGTCCCGGAATAGGGGAAGGGCGTTACGTCGAAGTCGACGAGCGCGGTCTTGATTGCCGCGGAGGATGAGCCTGCCTTCATCGCCGAAGCACCGGTTGCTGCGTCGTCTTGCACGGCCGTGCAAGACGGCATCGATACGATCAGAAGGATCAGCGCGAGCCTGGCCAAGCGGGCCTGCCAAGTCGTGGACCGCCAAGTCGTGGACTGCCAAGTCGTGGACTGCCTCGCTGTCACGGCCGCCCCTAGCCCGCCAGCGCCGCGCGAGGCAGGCGCCGTGGCTTCAAGACGGCGAAAAAGGCCGGCATCGCCAGGAGATAGGCGCAGCCCGCGACGGCCAGCACGGTGGTGAGGCCGAAGGAGGTCGCGACGATCGGCACGACGGCCGCGCCGATCACCGAGAAGCAGCCATTGATGCCCCAGGCCCAGAGGAACATATGCTCCTTGCCGAGCCTGGCGAGCGAAGTCATGGCGGTCGGCATCGGGAAGCCCATCAGAAAGGCCGGGGGGAAGATGAGCGCGAAGCACAAGACGAGCCGCAGCCCGTAAGGGAAGGCGCCGATCCAATCGAGCGCCCGGTCGAGGAACAGCCCGTAGCCGATCAGCAAGGCGCCGATCGCCAGGAACACCATCGGCATGACCCGACGCGTCCGATCGAGGAAGCGTTCCGAGACGAAGCTGCCGAGGCCCGAGCAGACGAGCATCGCCGTGATCAGGATCGAGGCCGACACGGTCGCGTTGCTCAACGCCAGGATGAAGTTCGCGATCAGCCCGACCTCGACCATGATGTAGCCGAGGCCGAGACAGGCGAAATAGACGATCGTCAAGGCTTTGCCGGGAGCGGTCGAGAAGACGGCGCGCCAACCGAAGACGACCGGGAGAAGCACGAGCGACGTTGCCGCGATGCAGGCGATGCCGAGCGTCGCCCACAGCAGCAGGTAGCCCCATTCGTCCTGCAGCAATTCGAGCCGGTCGACGATGCGCGGCAGATCGAGCGGCTTCACATAAGCCGCGAAATAGGGGCGGCTATTGGTCAAGATGCGCGTGTCGAACACATAGCTTCGCGAGAATTCCGACCAACCGCCATGAGTGAGGTAGTGCCAGGCGAGCCTGCCCATGAGGGTCGACGGCAGGACCGAATCGGGAGCGGTATCGGCGTCGGATTGAGGCTTCGCGCCATCATCGGTCGCCGCGCTGCCGCTCTGCGCTTCGGCGGGAGCGTCGGGATTATCGGCTTTCGGTTCGGCTCCGCCGATGGAGGCCGTGTCGAGGAAGATCTGATTGCGGTAGCCCTCGAGCACCGTGTCGGTTTGCGTAAGGTCCGCCTTGAAGCCCGGATAATAGATTTCGTCGAAGGACATGGCGCGGCTGTGGGCGCGCAGCTTGGCGATCTCGTCCGCGCTGAAGCCGCCCCGCTTGTAGAGCACCGTCGCCGTCGCAAGATAGGTCGAGACGACGAAGAAGGAGTTGCCGATATCGCCTTCCTGCAGATCGGCCGCGGCGGCCGCCATGGTGGCGTAGAGCTTCAACACGGATTTCGGCGGCTCTTCCTTGTTCCACAGCGTTACCGAAAGCACGCCGCCGCCTTTCAGCGCGCGCATATAGCTCGCCATGGCTTCGCGGGTGTAGGCGTATTTCTCGACGATGGCGAAGCCGCCGGGATTCGACAGGCCGGCGGAATCGGCAAGGCTCAGATCGATGACGTCGTAGCGCTTATCCGTATGGGCGAGGAACAGGCGGCCGTCATAGTCGACGACGCTGACCTTCGGGTCGTGCAGGATATCGCCGGTGAAATCACGCAAGCCCCTGTCGTTCAAGAAGGCGTCGAGCACCGCCGGATTGCTCTCCGCCACGGTGACCGTCTTCGAGCCCGAGCGCAGCGCCACCGAGGTCGAGATGCCGCCGCCGAACTGGACGACGAAAGTGTCCGGCGCCTCCTTGATCACGTAGGGGTAGATCATCGGCAGATAGCGGAAATAGGCGGTCTCGCTCGCCGGCAAGTCGCGGATGATGCCGTTTGGACCGTCGCCATCGATGTAGAGACCGAGATAGGCGTTCGGCGGCATGGTCGGAAGGTTGAAGGCCGCGTTGTCGGAAAGGCCGGGCGCGAAATGCAGGTAGGAGCTCGAGTAGATCTCGAGATAGCCGAAGGGCGAGGCCTTCTCGTAGACGCGCTTGGCGTCCGGGAATTTCCGCGCGTAGGCGACACCCTTATAGTCGGATACGGCGAGCTTGCGGATGTCGAGCGCCGAGGGCAGCGCGAAATGCGCCGTGACCGCCGAGAGCGCCGCAAGCGCCAGCAGCGCTGCCCCCTTGCGATCGCGGAAGGCCAGGAACCAGGACAGGCTGCCGGCGCACCACAAGATGAGCGGCGCGACGATCAGGTTCTCCGGCACGAGCACGAACATCGCGGCGAGGATCAGGAGGCCGCAGGCGCCCGAGCCCGCGAGATCGGCGAAATAGACGCGGCTGAAGGAATTCCGACATTTGAGGAACACGATGCCGAGGAACACCGCGCCCGCCAGAAACGGCAGGAGATACAGCATGAAATTGCCGAACAGCCGCCATTTCTGCATCGGGTCCGAGACGAGGAAGATGGCGTTGAACGGGATCTGCTGGGCCAGGAGATTGGCCGCCACGGCGAGCGGGCCGAACAGGACGAGCGAGGTGGCGGCGACCCCTCGCCAATGGCGCGCGAACCAGCTCTTGGCGATGCACATGACGGCGCTGGTGAGGCCGAAGCCCAGCATGGCGAGGCTGACGACGAGCGAGCCGAAATGCGCCCAGCTGCCTACCGCGAAGACGCGCATGATACCGATCTGTAGCGCGATGACGGCGCCGGCGACCAGGCTCACCGCGAGATAGAGCGGCAAGGTCGGTTTGATGTCGGTCTCGTCGCTCGGCGGAGATCGCGACGCCTTGTCCCCCGGCGAATCGGGCCGCGGCGCAGGCGCGCCCTTCTCGCGCGCGGCGCCCAAAGGAAGAGCGGCCGCCTCCGGGGCGGGGGCCGCCGCGTTCACTTATTATGCGTTCCGGCGATCACATCGCCTTCGAGCTTGGTGAACGGCACGAAGGGCACGATCCTGCCGTTGTAGATATCGGACCTGGCGACCGTGATCGTCCCGTCCGGCGCCTGCTCCTTGACGATCTTGAGCAGGCGCTGCGCTCCCGGCGGCCCTACCGGGATCACCATGATGCCGCCGGTCTTCAGCTGCTGCAGCAGCGGCGGCGGCACATGATCGATGCCGCAGGTGACGATGATCTTGTCGAAGGGCCCGACATCCTCCCAGCCGTAATAGCCGTCGGCGGCCTTCGAGGTGATCGCCTTGTATTCGGTGTAGCCGTTGCCGATCAGGGCGTCGTAGATGCCGCGCGTACGCTCGGCGAGCGGCTTGATGATCTCGATGGTCCAAACCCTGTCGGTCAAATTGGCGAGATAGGCCGATTGGTAGCCCGAGCCGGTGCCGATCTCGAGCACCTTCTCGCCCATCTTGACGTCGATCGCGGTCGTCATTTTGCCGACCACATGAGGCCCCGAGATCGTCACCCCGAAACCGATATCGAGGAAGGCATGGTCATAGGCGCGCGACAAATTCTGCTTCAACACGAATTCCTCACGCGGCACCATGAGGAAGGCACGCATATTGCGCTTGTCCAAGAGATCCTTGTTGGCCACCAGCACCCGGTAGCGGTCCCAGCGCTCGCCGAGGAATTTCGGGTCCTCGCCGCGATTGGCCTGCATCCATTTGATGAACCCGTCGCGCGTATCGGCCGGGGGATAATCATCGAAGCTGTAAGGCTTCGGGACATTCGCGGTGGCGACGCCGGATAGCGGCGCTTGGGTGAATGCCGCCAGGGAGCCGATGATGAATTGACGTCGCTTCAACTGTACCTCCGCTGGCTGAGCCGAAGCTCGGTGCTAGACGCGGCAATGGGCATGATTAGGGCAAGCGACAATGCGCAGGTGCACTCTTAACGGTGGCTGAAAGGGATGTCACGCTCACGCCGGCACGCGCGAAGCGCCGTGTGCCCCTCATTCTGTCGCCGACAGCAGCAGGAGCAACGCCTCACCTCTCGACGAAGGCGCGCTCGATGACGTAGTGCCCGGGGCTTGCGTGATTGCCTTCGACGAAGCCGCGCTCGTCGAGGATGGCGCGCAGATCGGCGAGCATCGAGGGGCTGCCGCACATCATCACCCGATCATGCTCGTGATCGAGCCGCGGCAAGCCGAGCTCCTCGGTAAGGGTGTTCGAGGTGATGAGGTCGGTCAACCGCCCGCGATTGCGGAACGGCTCGCGCGTCACAGTCGGGTAATAGATGAGCTTGCCGCGCACGAGATCCCCCAGGAATTCGTGGTCGGGCAGCTCGCGCTGGATGAACTCGCCATAGGCCAGCTCGGCCACTTGGCGGCAGCCATGCACAAGAACGACCTTGTCGTAGCGATCATAGGTGTAGGTATCCTTGATGATGCTGAGGAACGGGGCAAGGCCAGTTCCGGTGCCGAGCAGATAGAGCGTGCGGCCGGCGATCAGATTGTCATGGATCAGGGTTCCGGTCGCCTTGCGGTTGACGAGGACCGTATCGCCTTCCTCGAGGTGCTGAAGCCGCGAGGTCAGGGGCCCGTCCGGCACCTTGATCGAGAAGAATTCGAGCCTCTCCTCGTAGTTGGCGCTCGCCATGCTGTAGGCGCGCAGCAGCGGCCGGCCGTCGATGTCGAGGCCGATCATGGTGAACTGCCCGCTCCGGAAGCGGAAGGAGGGGCTGCGGGTGGTCGAGAAGCTGAACAGCGTGTCGGTCCAGTGGTGGACGCCGAGCACGCGCTCACGATCGAGACTGCTCATTCCTGGTGGTGCTCCGACTTGCTTCGAGCCGGCCGGCTCGAAGCGGCGGCGCACGGCTTTGCGGCGATAACTAACTAGGTAATTAACAAGAATCAACCCGCGGACGAGGCCAGGGAGACATGCGCTCGGGCATAGCGGTTCGCCGGCTTGTCGCCCAACGGAAGCCCGTTACGGCACGGTGCCTGCCGGCCGCGCCCGCGCGCAGGCTTGCATCACCTCGGCGAGGCGTTGACGCTCCTGGGGCGTGAGCCGGTCCGCAAGCACGCTCGCCCAGAGGCCGGCCTTCTTCAGCTCGTCGGCCGTGCAGCCGCAATAGGAGTCGCAAGCCGGTTTTTCGCCGCCACGCGAGACGCATGTCTCTCGGCAGGCCTCGATGAAAGGCCTATCCTCGGCGGAAAACGAGGCGCCGCCCGCAAGGCTTTGCGCGAGCAAGGCGAGCGTCCCGAACATCAGGGGCTGATGAATGAGGTAGATCGCAAGGCTATGCCGGCCGGCCCAGGCAAGCGCGCGTGCCGGCCAGGCGAGAGGCCGCCAGCCCGCGAGCGTGCCGCGCGCGAAGCTGGGGAGGGCGAGCCGCGTCGCCGCCATCCCGGCGAGGAAGGGCGCGAGCCAGGGAAAGACCGGCTCGAAATCGAGCGTCGTGGGAACGTTTGTTCCAAGGCCGAGGAAGCGCAGCGGCGATGCTTCGAAGATGGGTGCGGCGACGCGGTGAGGCGCGATCAAGACGAGGATCGCGGCGATCAGCGTCACCGGCCAAGGCGCCCTCAGGAAGGCGAGCCCGATCAGGCTCGCCACCGCGATCGAATGCAGGATGCCGAAGAAGATGAACTCCCGTGGCATCACATACCAGGTGCCGAGCGTCACCAGCGCCGCTGAGCCCACGAGGATAGCAAGACGCCTGAAGAAGGCGTCCCGGCGGATTCCTTTCCCATGCGCGATGACGAGGCTCATCCCCGACAAGAAAAGGAAGCTGCTGGCGATCAGCACCGCGAACCCGCGCCATCCCGGCGAGCGATCGACGCCGAGCGCGGCAAGACCGAGGCTGTCGAGATCGAAGGCGCCATGGAACACGACCATCGCGGCGAGCGCGATGCCGCGCGCGGCATCGAGCGCGGCGAAGCGTGGCGATCCGGGAAGCCCGCCCTCCGCAACCGCCATGCGGCTCAGGCCGCGCCCAGGAAATCGCGCTTGCCGAGCTCGACGCCGTTATGGCGCAGGAGGCCGTAGGCGGTGGTGGCGTGGAAAAAGAAATTCGGCAACGCCCAGGACAAGAGATAATCGCGTCCTTTGAAGTGCATGTCGTTGCCGGCGATGTTCAACGTGTAACCCCTGTCCTCGGTGCCGTCGATCTGATCAGCCTTCAGCGATTCGATGAAGGCGAGCGTCGCCCCGATGCGCGCTTTCAATTGCGCGAAACTCGCCTCCGTATTTTCGTGCTTGGGCGCTTCCACTCCGGCCAGCCGGGCACAGCAGGCCTTGGCGAAATCGCAAGCCGATTGCACCTGACGGGTGAAGGTGAACATATCGGGGAAGAGTCGCGTGCCGAGGAGCACGGCCGGATCGATCTTGCGATCCGCAGCGTGAGCCTCCGCCTTGTCGAGGATGGCCGTGAGGGCGCGGAGCGTTCTTTGGAAGACGGGAACGGAAGCTTGGTGCATCGATAATGACATGGGCGTTGGTCCCTAGGATTCGCGGATTTGGAACCCGCAGTTGAGACCGACCGGCGAGCCTCGGCAAGAGGAGACTCCGATTTCGCTCGGGCAGCGGAACGCCTGTCCGCCATTTGCTGTTCACGCATTGCCGAGCCTGCCAGGAATGCCCTCGCCGACCTGCGGGTCGCGCCCGCGGGGGGCACAACAGACAACAGGAGAGGCTTGGTCATGAATTGGCTTCCATTGATCATCCAACTCATCAGCGGTGCGGTCGGTGGCAACATCGTCGGAGCTTTGGCGAAGGGGCTCAGCCTCGGCACCTTGGGTAATTCCATCGCCGGCATCGTCGGCGGTGGCCTCGGCGGACAGATTTTGTCGGCGCTGGTGCCGGCGCTCGGTTCGGCTGGGGGATCGCTCGATATCGGAGCGATCGTCGGTCAGATCGCTGGCGGCGGCGTAGGTGGCGGCATATTGATGGCGATCATCGGCGCCGTCCGTCAGGCGATGAGCAAATAAGGAGATGAGCAAGTAAGGGACGATAAGGAAGGCGCACTCAGCCTACCAGGACAGGGCGCGCCGCTCGGGCGCGCCCCGCGGATGGCTCGAGGCCATTGGTGACAGGGGAAGCTCGATCAGACGCCGAAGCCGGAACGGTCGAGGCCGGAGACCCGATCGAGGATGCGGCGTTCCAGTTGATCGGTGAAACGCCCGCCATGCGCTTCGAGGTAGACGGCGATCTCGCGCTCGGCCTGGCGCAGGCGTGCCTGAACGATCGCGTGATGCAAGCGCTTCCAGAAGCCCGGCTCCTTCGCTGCTTGGTCTACGCGATGAGAATCGCCAAGATTGGCGGTGACGGAAAAAGCGGTCATGGGTCTCACTCCATTTTCGGAAAACGATGGAATGCGTCCCGGACGTCCCTCGATTTGTTGCGCTGCAACGTAGGGATTTTGCGCCGCGATACAATCGGTGCGGCGGCATATCGCCTGATCAAATTTGCATAGCTAACACCTAGATTGCCCTAGATGCATGCGTGAATTGCATATTCGCCGGGCATCTTGCTCATTGTCAAAGCCTTTCCGGTCGCCAAAGTGCGCCGAGTGATCAAGCCGAGTGCCGGGGCGCAACCGTCGGCGGCGCGCCCGATCGCGGCGGGGTCGGCGCGACGCCGACCCGCTCGGCCACGATATAGAGCGGGCGCCGCTTCACCTCGCCGAAGATGCGCCCGACATATTCCCCGATCATGCCGAGCGACATGAGCTGCACGCCCGCGAGCAAGGTCACGGCCACGATCAAGGTCGGGAAGCCGGGCGTCTTCACGCCGAAGAACAGCGCTTCCAGCATGAAATAGAGCGCCGTCACGATGGCGCCGAGCGAGATCAGGAAGCCGAGATAGGTCCAGATGCGCAAGGGCACGGTGGTGAAGGAGGTGATGCCGTCCCAAGCGAAATGCAGGAGCTTGCGGTAATTGTAGCGGCTCTTACCGTGCAGCCGCTCGCCGACCTCGAAAGGCACGCCGATCGATTTGAAGCCGATCCAGGAATAGAGCCCCTTCGAGAACCGCGCGCGCTCGCCCAGAAGGCAGAGCGCCTCGACCGCCTTGCGGTCGAAAAGCAGGAAGTCGCCGGCCTCCTCGTAGAGCTGCGTCTCCCCGAGCCTTTCGAAGATGCGGTAGAACAGCCGCGTGTAGCTGCGCTTCACGGGACCTTCATAGGCGCGATCCTGGCGCTGCGCGTAGACGACGCCGTAGCCCTCACGCCAGCGCTTCACGAATTCGGGGATGATCTCGGGCGGGTGCTGCAGGTCGGCGTCCATGACGATCACGGCGTCTCCTTGCGCGGCGTCGAGGCCCGCCGCGATCGCGACCTCCTTGCCGAAATTGCGCGACAGCGAGAGCGCATGCAGGCGTGGCTCCGCGTCATTGAGCCGCCTGATCTCCTCCATGCCGGCATCGCTGCTGCCGTCATCGACCAACAGGATTTCCCAGTTGCTCGTCACCTTCTCGAGGCTCGGCGCGAGGCGCGCCACGAGCGGCGCGAGATTCTCCGCTTCATTGAAGACGGGCACGACGACGGAGAGTGCGAAACTGGGAGGTGCGAGGCTCGTCATGAACGCATCATGGCGCATCCGCCGAGGGATTTCGAGGCCGACGCCCCATCGGTCCCGGATGTGGACGCTCTCGCGCTTCGAGGCCCGCGCCCCCGGGGGGGGGCTTGTTGAAACCGGCAAGCTGGTGTTGCGTAACTAAGGCTAGGCGAACGAGACAGGAGGGCGTTATGCAGCTTTACGCGACGGGCGTCGCATCGATGAGGCTTGCTCTCGCCGCGGCAGGGCTCGGGCTATCGCTCCTTCCGGCCGCTGCCTTCTCGGAGGGTGACCGCGCCGATAGCCGCGCCGTGATCGAGCGCCAGATCGACGCTTTCCGCCGTGATGACCGGGAAGCGGCCTTCGCCTTCGCCTCGCCCGGTCTGCGAGCGATCTTCCAGGATGCAGACCGTTTCATGGCCATGGTGAAGAACGGCTATCAGCCGGTCTACCGCCCCAAGAGCTACGCCTTCACGGGCGTCAGCGAAACCACCACCGGCTTGACCGAGACATTGTCGATCGAGGACGCACAAGGACAGGCCTGGACCGCCGTCTACACGCTCGAAAAGCAACCCGACGGCTCGTGGAAGATCACAAGCTGCCGTCTCGAAAGGGCCGGCGTCAGCGCCTGATCGCACAGGGGGACTCTTGTCGGCGGATTGGCTAATATCGGCTCATGGACCAGATTCTCACGGAGGCGAGCGTCGCCCGAACGGCCAGGAAAGCCAAGGCTCGCGAGGTCGGCGCCGCACCTCATGGCAACGTTCCGGCGAACCCGGCGGCCAAGCAGGCGCAGCGCGACGCCGACAAGACGCGACTGAGGATCCTCACGGCGGCGGCCGCCGAATTCGCGCAAAAGGGCCTCGCCGGTGCGAGGGTCGACGCGATCGCGGAAGCGTCGGGCGCCAACAAGCGCATGATCTACTATTATTTTGGGAGCAAGGAGGGGCTCTACACCGCCGTGCTCGAGCGCGCCTATACGGACATGCGCGACAGCGAGCGGGCGCTGGCGCTCGATCATCTCGAGCCCTTCGAGGGCATCCGCAAGCTCGTCGAGTTCAAATTCGATTACTTCGTCGAGAACCCGACGACGATCAGCCTCCTGAACGGCGAGAACATGCTCGATGCCGAATATCTGAAGACAAAGTCGGACCGCCTCACGGATATGCACGCCTCGCTGGTACGCACCATTGACGGGCTCCTGAAGCGCGGTGTGCGCTCGGGCGCCATGCGCCGCGGCGTCGACCCTTTGCATCTCTACATATCGATATCGGCATTGAGTTATTTCTACTTCTCCAACGCCTCGACGCTCTCGACGGCCTTCGGGCGCAAGCTCGCCACGCCCGCCGAGAACAAGCTGCGCCGCAGGCATGCCGTCGAGGTGATCCTGGCTTATTTGAAGGCGTGAGGCATCTCCCATTCTGGCGAAGGCGGGAACCCAGCAGCGCCGGACATTCGGAAGTTCCGGTTCCCCGCCTGCGCGGGGATGAGCGGGAACCTCCCGCCACCCCGTTGACAAAATCTTGCCCCCCTGGTGTAACTAACTGGTTACATAAGCAAAAAAAGATTCCACCCCTCGACAGGGCGAGGCCAGACACATGAAATTCGGCGAATTCCCAAAAGTCGGGTCGCTCGGAGGCGTCGCGGGCTTCCGCGCCCATCTCGCTTCCCTCGGCCTCGACATGCCTTGCGACGATATCGTGGCGAGCGGAGCGACATCGCCGCTCGGGGCCAAGGTCGAGGTCGCCGGCATGCGGATCGGCAACCGCCTCGCCATCAACCCGATGGAGGGCTGGGACGGCGAGCTCGACGGACGCCCGAGCGACAACACCTTCCGGCGCTGGCGGCGTTTCGGCGAGAGCGGCGGCAAGCTGATCTGGGGCGGCGAGGCGGTCGCCGTGCGCGCCGATGGTCGCGCCAACCCGAACCAGCTCGTCATGGCCGAGCACACGCAAAGCGCCATCGCGGCGCTGCGCGACACCTTGGTCGCGGCGCACCGCGAAGCCGTGGGCGGCGATGACGGGCTGGTGATCGGGCTACAGCTCACCCATTCGGGGCGCTTCTGCAAGCCGAACGACCATAAGAGGTTCGAACCGGTGATCGCCTATCATCACCCGTTCCTCGACAAGAAGTTCGGCTATCCGGCGGATCGCCCGGTGATCAGCGACGACGAGATCCGCCGCCTGGTCCAATGCTATGTGGACGTCGCCAGGCGCGCGAAGGATTGCGGCTTCGATTTCGTCGACATCAAGCATTGCCATGGCTATCTCGCGCATGAATTCCTGAGCGCGCATACGAGGCCCGGACCTTATGGCGGCAGCCTCGAGAACCGCACGCGCTTCCTGCGCGAGATCGTCGAAGGCATCAGGGCTGAGGCGCCGGGACTCGGCCTCGGCGTGCGGCTGAGCGCGGCTGATATCGTGCCCTTCAAGCCCGACCCAGCCCAGTCGCAGCCCGGCGCGCTCGGACCGGGGATCCCCGAGGAGTTCGCCTCTCTCCTGCCCTATCGATACGCCTTCGGCGTCGATCAGCGGAACCCGACCGAGATGGACCTTTCCGAGCCCTTCGCCATGTTCGAGATCATGCGCTCGCTCGACATCCGCTTCGTCAACGTGACCTTGGCGAGCCCCTATTATAACCCCCATGTCACGAGGCCCGCGATCTATCCGCCGTCGGACAGCTATTTCCCGCCGGAGGACCCGCTCATCGGCGTCATGCGTCATCTCGACGTGGTGCGGCGCCTGAAGGATCGCTTCCCGGATTTCTGCCTGATGGGCTCGGGCTACACCTATCTGCAGGAATATTTCCCGCATGTGGCGCAGGCCGCGGTGCGGATGGGCTGGACCGATCTCATCGGCCTCGGCCGCATGGTGCTCGCCTATCCGGAACTGCCGCGCGACATACTCGAAGGCCGCGGCGTGCAGAAGAAGCGCTTCTGCCGCACCTTCAGCGATTGCACCACGGCGCCGCGCAACGGCTTGGTCTCCGGTTGCTATCCGCTCGACCCTCACTACAAGAAATCCGAGGAATTCAAGGCGCTGGCCGCGTTCAAGAAGCCCGCGAGAGCTGGGTGAAGTCCTACAGCTTGGTGCCAACCCCTCCGCCCAGCTCGCGCCTGCGGCGCGACTGCGACCTCTCCCGCAAGGGGCCCACAAGGGAGAGGTGGCGCTGGCGCTCCAAGATCCGCGCAAGCCACGGCCTGCTCGCAGAACAATGGCGACCACGGCAGGGCTCGAACCTGCAACCTTCGGGTTCGAAGCCCGATGCTCTATCCGATTGAGCTACGTGGTCGCGCGGAGCGTCGACGCGTGCTCGGCAGCAGGTGTGGAATGGCCGCGCGAAGCCGCCGCTTTACGGCGATCCGGCCTCTGCCGCAAGGCCGCCCACTCCTTCTCCCGCACTTGGCGCTGTCATGTGCACACATCTCGATTGCTGTGGGCATTGAAGGCTGATTCCGTGATGCACATTGATTCGCGGGAGGCTTTCGATGACTTTCGTTTGCGAGGCTG
>JBIOEJ010000113.1:0-19330 GCA_044445965.1 Hyphomicrobiales bacterium | reverse complement strand
GCCGAGGAAGTGGAGGATGGAGACGCCCTTGCTCCAGCCTTCGCGGCTCGCGGCGATGAACTCGTCCGCCGTGCCCTGAAACCAGGTGGCCATCATGCGCCCGTCATCGTGCCAGACGCTGCGGAAGCGCTCCCAGTCGCCGGCGTCGCGCCAGACCGCCCAGTTGTTGACCAGCGCCTCTATGGCGAGGCGATCCTCTCGATCGCCATCACTCATGCGCGAAGATGTCGCCGTTCCAGCCGGCGAGATCGAGCTTGGCGCGGGTGGGAAGGAAATCGAAACAGGCCTTGGCGAGATCGAGCCTGTTCTCGCGGATGAGCAGCGCCTCGAGCTTGTCCTTCAGCGCGTGCAGATGCAGCACGTCGGAGGCGGCGTAAGCGAGCTGCGCTTCGGTCAGCGCGCGGGCGCCCCAATCGGAGGATTGCTGCTGCTTCGAAATCTCGGCGCCCAGGAGCTCGCGCACGAGGTCGCGCAGCCCGTGCCGGTCCGTATAGGTGCGGGTGAGCTTCGAGGCGACCTTGGTGCACCAGACGGGCGCCGGCATGACGCCGAGCCGGTTGAACAGCACGGCGATGTCGAAACGGGCGAAGTGAAAGAGCTTGAGGACCTTGGGATCGGCGAGCACCCTTGCGAGGTTCGGGCAGTTCGCCTCCCCGGCGGCGATCTGCACGAGATCGGCATCGCCGTCGCCGCGCGACATCTGCACCAGACAGAGCCGGTCGCGATGCGGATTGAGGCCGAGCGTCTCGGTGTCGATCGCCAGCATGGAGCCTGCGACATAATCCGTCGGCAGATCGCCGATGTGCAATCGATTTGCCATGATCTTGCCATGAAGCGGCGTGGGTGGGGTGTCAAGATGATCCTGCCGCGCAAGCAGGGCCTTTGCGAATCGTCTGCGTCCGCATGGAGGTTGGAGCCTTTTTGATCATCAGCCCGGTTGCCCAAACGCGATCGAGCCGTTTTCACTCGAGTGTCTTCGCCCGCTCGCGCAACAAGTATTTCTGCACCTTGCCGGTCGAAGTCTTGGGGATCTCGGCGAACACGAAGAGGCGTGGGCATTTGTAGCGGGCGAGACGCTCGCGGCAAAAGGCGAGGAGCTCGTCCGAGGTCGCGCTCGCGCCCGGCCGCAATTCGACGAAGGCGCAAGGCGTCTCGCCCCATTTTTCGTCGGGCTTCGCCACCACCGCGACAAGCTGCACGGCCGGATGCTTGAACAGCGCATCCTCCACCTCGATCGAAGAGATGTTCTCGCCGCCCGAGATGATGATGTCCTTGGAGCGGTCCTTGAGCTGGATATAGCCGTCGGGGTGGGTGACGCCGAGATCGCCCGAATGGAACCAGCCGCCCGCGAAGGCCTCGGCCGTCGCCGCCTCGTTCTTGAGGTAGCCTTTCATCACCACGTTGCCGCGGAACATCACCTCGCCGATGCTTTCGCCATCGGTGGGCACCGGATTCATGGTCAGGGGGTCGAGGACGGCGAGCCCATCGAGCGCGCCGTAGCGCACGCCCTGGCGCGCCTTCTTCGCCGCCTGCTCCGCCGCCGGCAGATCGTCCCAATGGCTCTGCCAGTCATTGACGACGGCCGGGCCGTAAGTCTCGGTGAGCCCGTAAAGATGCGTGACGTCAAAGCCCGCCTCCTTCATCGCGGCAAGCACCGCCTCGGGAGGCGGCGCGGCCGCCGTGAAGAACGAAACCACATGGGGCAACCGCTGCTTCTCGTGGGCGGGCGCGTTCAAGAGCGTCGACATCACGATCGGCGCGCCGCAGAGATGCGTCACGCCCTCGCGCGCCATCAATTCGTAGATCGGCGCGGCACGCACCTGGCGCAGGCACACATGCGTCCCGGCGACCACCGAGATCGACCAGGGGAAGCACCAGCCGTTGCAATGGAACATCGGCAGCGTCCAGAGATAGACGGGATGCTTGCCCATGCCGCAGGTGATGATGTTGCCCTGGGCGAGAAGCGCCGCGCCGCGGTGATGGTAGACGACACCTTTCGGGTTGCCGGTGGTGCCGGAGGTATAGTTGAGCGCGATCGCGTCCCATTCATCGGCCGGCGGCGACCAGGCGAAATCCGGATCGCCGGAGGCGAGGAGCTCTTCGTATTCGATCGTGCCGAGGCGCTCGCCGGGCTCTCCATATTCGGGGTCGTCATAGTCGATCACCAGCGGCTTCGCCTTCGCCTGGCCCAAGGCTTCGCGCATGACGCCCGCGAACTCCCGATCGACGATCAGCACCTTGGTCTCGGCATGGTCGAGCGTGAAGGCCAGGATCGTTGCATCGAGCCGCGTATTGAGCGTGTTCAGCACGGCGCCGAGCATGGGCACGCCGTAATGGCATTCGAGCATGGCCGGCGTATTGGCCAGCATCGCCGAGACCGTGTCGCTGCGCTTCACGCCATGCGCTGCGAGCGCCGAGGCGAGGCGGCGCGAACGCGCGTAGAATTCGGCGTAGCTCCGGCGCAAATCCCCATGCACGATGGCGGCCCGCCGCGGAAACACCGACGCTGCCCGCTCGAGGAAGGTCAAGGGCGTCAGCGGCTGGAAATTGGCCGGGTTCCTGGCGAGGCCGATAGCATAGGGGTTGGTCATCGCGGGCCCTCCCGAGCGGGAACGATTTTTTGCATGTTACCGCGCTTTTGCACTCCGGCTAGCGGGCAAAGAGGAACTGCTGTTCCCTTTTCGCCGCAACGGCGATTGAATGAGCGTGAACGTTGCGCCGATGGGAAGTGCGCCATGCGATCCACCCCGCCGCGTGCCGTCCGGTCGCTGCTCGCGACGCTTGTCATTTCGGCGGTGATGTTCGCTCACGGCGGGGCCTTGGCCGTCGCGGCCGATTGGAATGCGGGCTTCGCCAAACTCAGCCTGCGCGATCCGATCGCCGGTGGTTTGATGACGGGAATCGTGACCTATCCGACGACGGCGGCGACCCATTCGGTCCGATTGGGTCCCAATGAGCTCGATGTCGCCGAGAACGCGCCGCCCGCGCCGGGCTCGCATCCGCTCGTCATCTTCTCGCATGGGAGGGGCGGGTTGCCGGAGAGCTACCATGACGTCTTCACCGATCTGGCGCGACGTGGCTTCATCGTCGCGGGTGTCGCGCACCCTGGCGACAATTATGCCGATCGCAGCGGGGCCAACGGGGACGCGGAGCTGGTCGATCGCACTCGCCACGTCGTGGCGCTGATCGACTATCTGCTCGGAGACGGCCCGCTGGACCGAGCGATCGATCGCAGCCGGATCGGCGTGATGGGCCATTTGGCCGGAGGCTATGCGGCCTTGCTGCTCGTCGGGGCGAGGCCCGATTTTTCCGAGCTCGGCCGCAGATGCAGAGGCAACCCCAACCGGCCCTCGGGCGCAGCGCCCGTGTCGCACGATCCTGCCCGGACGCCGGTCTCCGATCCGCGCATCCGCGCCGCCGTGATCATGGCGCCCGCCTGGGGTTGCCTCTTCGATCGCGACGGCCTGAAGGATGTCGGCGCGCCTCTGCGCATCTATCAGGGGGGAGCCGATGAGCTCTTGCATCCGCGGTTCACCGGCGAATACCTAGCAAGCGAGCTGCCCGTGCCACCGGAGTTCGTCAATTTCGCAACCGCCGGTCATTTCGTCTTTCTCGCCCCTTGTCCGTTCGTCATGCGGATGCTGGCGCGCGAGATTTGCGCCGATCCGTCCGGAATCGATCGCGCCGCGCTGCACGCAAGAATGAACGCGGAAATCGCCGAGTTCTTTGCTCGAACGCTCGCCCCCCCGTGACGCGTCGGCGCGCCGGATCCTTCATTCTGCCACGCTCGAGTCGAAGCGCGCCAAGCGCTCTCGAATGGTGCGCGTGAAATGCGGAAAGCTGTCATGCGGGTCCGCGATATCGGGATGCCACATCTTCTCCCATTCGAAGGTGAGCCACCCGTCATACTGAACGTCGTGCAATAGCCTCAGGGTGGCGTCGAGCGGCAGCTCTCCTTCGCCGATCCTCACATAGCGGTAGCCCAGTCGTGCGGTGTCGTCGCTCACCGAATCCTTGAGGTCGCAGGCCTTCACCCAAGGCCCGAGCTCGCGCCAGGCTTGCTCGGTCGGCTGTGCCAGGATGCGGAAGGGGTGATGGATGTCCCACAGCACGCCGACTGCGGGATGCAAGGCGGCCTCCATCACCTGCCTGACCATGATGGGGTCGGTAAAATCGTCATGCGTCTCCAAAAGGACGAGGACGCCCTTGCGTGCAGCGTGGTCGCCGAGCTGGCGCAGGCGCTCCGCCGCGCGGCGCACGGCCGCTGACCGCGACAGGCCGACCGGGAGCTGCCCGCCGAAGACCCTGACGGCCGGAGCGCCGAGTTCGGCTGCCAAGTCGATATGGGCGCGCGCCGAGTTGAGACTTTCCTCGATCTCGGCCGGCTTCACCAGCATCAGCCGCGTCGAGGTCAGCAGCATGCTCGGCTCGAGGCCTGCTCGTCGCATGCGCTCGCGGCTGCGCCGGCGTTCGGCGGGAGCGAATTCGGGCACTTTCGCGAGGTCGAGCTCTCCTTTGACGCCGCGAAAGGCGACACCGTCGAAACCGTACTCGTGGCCATATTTGAGGATGTCGGCGAAGGGCCATTGCGGACAGCCGAGTGTGCTGAATGCCAGCTTCACTTTCGATATCCTTCGCTGTCTGCAGGCCGGTGCAAGGCCGCCGCCTGATCCATCGAAACGCGCGCCTTGGCCGCCTCGGCCCTCAGTCGTCGCTCCACCGCAGCAATACTCCGATCAGCTTGTCCTTCTCGGCGTCGAGGGCTTGGTAGCAGTCGGCGATTTCGCTGGGCGCCGCCATCCGAGAGAGAAGGGGGCGCACCTCGAGCCCGCCTGCGCCAAGCGCCTCGAGCATCGCGCCCGTGACCTTGCGCTTGTCGGTGGCATTCGCGGCGGCGTCGGGAATGACGCGCTCATGCGCGCCGACGAGGTGCGCGCCGGTTCTGTGGATCAGCGAATAGACGTCGAGCTCGACGGTCTGGCGCGGCGAGCCGAGCAGCACGACCGTGCCTCGGTCCGCCACGAGGCGCAGGCAAGGCGGCACGAGCGCCGCGCTGCCGGTGGCCTCGACCACGATCGTCGGCTTCGCGTCGCCCATCGCGCGCCGAATATTTTCGACCGTATCCCCATCGACGGTGAAGGCGTGCTCGATGCCGCAGAGCCTCGCCCAGTCACGGCGCGCCGGCAACGTGTCGAAGGCAAAGACACGTGCCCCGGCGCGCCGGAAAAGCTGCGCCGCGAGGTTACCGACTAGGCCGAGCCCGATCACCGCGACGTCCTTGCCGGCGGCCTCGCCGGCGACGAAGGGGGCCGTGTAGGCGATCTGGGCCAGGCGCGCGAAGGGCGCGATGCGAAGATCGAGGCCCCGGGGCACGGCCGCAAGGCTCGCGGATGTGGCCGGCACCATTGCTTCGCTTGCGTGCCCGCCAGCAAAGAAGACGCGGTCGCCCGGCGTGAAGCCGACGACTCCCTCTCCGGTTTCGACCACTTCGCCGACCGCGGCGTAACCTGGATGGAAGGGATATTTCGCGAAGGAGATGCTCGGATCGCCGATCCCAATATGGGTACCGTTGTACATGGCAAGCTCGGTGCCGGGGCTGATCAGGCTGTAGATCGTCCTGATGCGAAGTCCGCCGGGCGGCACGAAGGAGGGCAGCGTGTCTTCCGCCAGCACGACCCGGCGCGGACCGGTGACCACGCAGCGCAGATGGCTCATGGCTCGGTCCCGGTCCTGCCGGTTGCATGGTCGGCGTGCCCTGGCCGGTCAGGCCAGCCCGCGATCGCTTCCCTCGATCGCCGGGCGAAACGGGCGACGTCGGAGGGGTTGTCATGCTCGACGACGAACAGCTCCACGCCGGCGCGCCGCATTGCCGGCAGGAGCGCGCTCCAGTCGAGCGTGCCGTGCCCCACATCGGCCCAGCCATCCTCATCCGTCGCCTGCCCCTTGGGCGCGAGATCCTTGACGTGAGCCGCCGGGATCCGACCCGCATGTTTTGCGAGCCAGGCGAGGGGATCGACGCCGCCCCGCACCAGCCAGGCGAGGTCGGCTTCCCAGACGAGCTCGGGAGCTTCCTCGAAGAGGAGGTCGAGGGGGAACGGCCCGTTTTCCTCCCGACCCACCTCCCAATGATGGTTGTGCCAGCCCAAGGTCAAACCTTCGTCCCTCACTGCCTTCCCGATGCCGTGGAGTTCCCGCCCCAGCGCCCGCCAGCCCTGCATATCCTTGTCACGCTCTTGCGGCGGCGGGGCAGGCACGAGGATGAGGCCGATGCTCAGGCTGCGGCACAGGCGCGCCGTTCCCGCGGCGTCCGCGCGCAGCCGGTCGAGACCGACATGGGCCGTCGGCGCGCTCAGCCGCAAACCCTGGAGGAGATCCTTCAGCAGGGGCGGATCGGCGAGTTGCGCTGCATAGGGCTCGACCATGCGGTAGCCCAGACCCGCTACCAGCTGCAATTGCTGCTGCAGCGTCGGCAATGCGCGCGCGGAGTAGAGCTGGAAGGAGAGGGCGTCGACGGGCTTCATTGCGCGGCTCCGGATCGGCTTGCGGGGCAAGTGGCGGGAGCGGACGCGCGCATCGCCTTGATCATCTCCTGGAACAGCAGAAGATCCTGGCCGGCATCGGCAAGCGATGTCTTGGGCGCGGCACCCTTGGTGACGCTCGCATGGAAGGCCTCCCACTCGACCGAGAACGGATCGCGCCAGGCAAGGCTTTCGGCCGTCCGCGCCATGCCGAGATGGTCGACATCGGTGACCAAGAGGCGGCATGGCATGTTGCGGATATAGGGGGTCTCGTATTCGATCCGGACGATCCGCGAGGGCGTGAACACTTCGATATGCGCATCGAAGCGCGGAATGAGGTCGATGCCTGTCTCGAACTGGCACACGAATCCCCCGTAGTCGAAGGCGGCCGAGATGGTGCGGCCGTCCTCGTTGCGGCAGGCCGCGTAGAGCACCTGATCGGGCATCCCGAGCAGCTCCCGCATGGCGGAGATGTCGTGGCTCGAAAGCCCAAGCAGCAGCGCATAGGCGTTTTCGAGGGCGGGTGGCGCCGGGCCGATCGCCTCGGCGATCTGGGCCGACTGGGCGAGGCGCAGCTCGTCGGCCGCAGCGGCGGGGAGGTCCACCGGCCGCACGACATCGGCCACTTGGCCGATGATCAGCGCGTTCCTGCCGATCACGTCATGGACCCGGGCGAGACGGATGTCGGAGAGGTCTCGAACGAGCCGCTTCGCTTCCGTGAAGGCGGGCGCGTAGCGGCGCATATAGCCGACCTGCGCGACCACGGCCGACCTCGTCTGCTCGGCGATCAGCGCATCCGCCTGCGCGAGCGTGATGCACATCGGCTTCTCGACGAGCACATGCTTGCCGGCCCGCATCGCGGCGAGCGCCGCCTCGCAATGATGGACATGCGGGTTGGCGACCAGCACCGCGTCGACCTCCTCGCAGGCGACGAGGTCACGGTGGTCGAGGAAGCGCCGCGCCACTCCCCAGCGCTCGCCCACCGTTTCGAGGACATGACGGCTCACATCGCAAAGCGCCGTGACTCGGAACAGTGCGGACAACTCGCGCAGGATCGGCAGGTGGATGATCTGCGCCACCTCGCCGCAGCCGACGATTCCTATTCGTACAATACCCATCGGTGTTCAGGTCCTTTCAGCGCGAGCGACTGGCGAGTGGCGAAAGCTAACTCGCTATTTGCGTTTCCCCCTTCATCCCTTCACGCCGCCGGCGATATTGCCTTGCACCATGTATTTCTGGACGAACATGAAGGAGATGAAGATGGGCACCAAAGTCAGGGTCGCGGCCGCCATCAGGCTTCCCCAGTCGGTCGCGTATTGTTGCATGAACATCTGCACGCCCACGGGGATCGTCATCGTCGATTCATCGCGCAGGAAAACGCTCGCGACGAAGAATTCGTTGTAGGAGAACAGGGTCGAGAAGATGGCCACCGCGGCGAGCCCGGGGCCCGTCAGCGGCAGGACGACGCGCCCGAAGGCCTGCATGCGCGAGCAGCCGTCGACCAGCGCCGCCTCTTCGAGTTCCCGCGGGATCGAATCGAAGAAGGCCCGAAACATCCAGGTCGCAAAGGGCAGGTGGACGACGGTATAGATCAGGATCACCGAGAGCGGGTTGTTGATGAGGCCAAGCGATCTGAAGATGATGAACAGCGGTATCAGCGCCATGATGATCGGGAACATCTGCACGCCGAGCAGGATGCGCGAATAGGCGGTCAAGCCGAAGCCATGATGGCGCGACAGCGCGTATCCCGCGAGAGCGGCGGCGGCCAGTGTCAGGAGCGTGCTGACGGCGGCGATCAGCACCGTATTGCCGAGGAAGCTCAGATAGGCCGTTCGCACCAGCAGGAACTCATAATTCGCCAAGCTGAAGCTTTGTGGAAAGACCGATTTCGATACCAGCATCTGCTCGGTCGTTTGGAACGAATTGAGGATGGTCAAGATGATCGGCGCGTTGACCAGCAGCGCGGTCGCGACGACCGCGGCGAAGAGCAGCCAGCGACCGTGCGCCGAAATCCGCATCAGGCGGGCTCCCGCTGTTGCCGCAGGAGAATGACCGCGAGCGCCATCAGGATCAGGAAGGTCACGAAGGACACGGCCGAGCCGAGGCCGACCTGGTTGCGCGCGAAGGTCAGCCGATAGGCAAGAATGATCAGGTTCTCCGTGGCGTTGGAGGGACCGCCCTGGGTGATAAGCCAGGGGGTCTCGAAATCGTTGATGGTCCAGATGGTCATGAGGATGCACAGCACGATCGAGATGCCTTTGAGCTGCGGCATGGTGATGTGGATGAACATCCGCCAGCGCGAAGCGCCGTCGATGGCCGCCGCTTCGTAGGGCGAGCGGTCGATGCTCTGCAGCGCCGCCAGGATCGAGACCATCATGAACGGGAAGCTGCGCCAGATCTTGACCAGGCAGACGACGACCTGAGCCCAGAAATCGGAACTCAGGAAATAGATGGGGTTTGCGCCGATGAGCATCAGGAACTGGTTTATGGGCGCCGTCTGGTCGGCCACCAGCCAGCGCCAGCTCACGACGGAGACGATCGACGGGATGATCCAGGGAAGCAGGAACGCCACCCGGAAAAAGGCCCGCCCGGGCACGTCGAGATTCATCAACAGCGCAATCCCCAGGCCGAGCGCGTAGCAGCAGACGACGTTGACCACGGCGAAGATGGCGCTGAAACGCAGCGCATTGTAGAAGTCGGTGAGGCCGGCGAGGGTCTGGTAATTTTCGGCGCCGATGAAGCCCCCGGACTTGAGCAGCGTGCCGCTATGGACGCTGTAGCTCATCCCGCTCAGCAGCGGATAGGCGATCACCGCGCCGATCAAGACGATCGAGGGCAGGAGCAGCAGCAGTGGCATCGTATCGATCCGCCTGGCGCGCGCCTGGGTGGAGGCGACCCGGCTGCGACCGGAGATGTCGGCGGTCGCGGCCACCCCGGCCGATCCTAATCCTTGAGGATCGCCTTCAACTTGTCGCCCGCATGTGTCATGGCGGCTGCCACCTCCTTGCCCTGCAGGATCTCCTGCACCAGCGACATCAGCACCCCGTCTCCCTCGACGGCGTTGAGCTTGGGGAAGATGGTGGGAGAGGCAGCGCCTGTGGTTTTGCCGATCGGAATATAGTCGTCGAGGGCGATCTTGCGGATATCCGACTGCTGGAAGAAAGCGTCCTTGGCGATCGACAGACGCGCCGGCAGCGATCGCACATGGCCTTCCGTCCAAAGGGGCTTCTGGTTCTTCGACCACCATTTCAGGAAGATCTTGGTCTCTTCCGGATATTTCGTCTGCTGATAGATCATGATGTTGTTGACCCAGAACACCGTCCCCTTGTCGCCGTGCGGGCCGGTGAGTGGCTTGAGCATGCCGTATTGGTCGCGTTGCTCTGACGGGACGGTGTCGAGGAAGCCTGGTCCGTCGAGCATCATGGCGGCCTGGCCCTGCAGGAAGGCGCGACGGCGCTGGTCGGAATCATAGCCGGCGCTTGCCGGATGCACCGAGCCGTCCCTGACGAGGTCCGAATAGAAGGCGAGGGCCTCGCGATTGCGGTCACTGTCGAGGTTCAACTCGCGCTTCTCGGTGAACAGCCCCCCGCCATTGTTGAGGATGAGGCTCAGCACATAGTGCATGCCGCCCGTGTCGCCCGAGCCCACGACGCCATACTTGCCGTTCCCGGTGAGCTGCTTGGCGTCGGCCCGGAGCTCCGCCCAGTCGGTGGGCGGCTTGAGACCCGCCGCCGCGAAGGCATCCTTGCGGTAGAACCACACCCGAATATCGAGATTCCAGGGCAGCGCCACATAGTGCCCTTCGAAGCGCAGCTTCTCGACGCTGCCGGGGAAGAAGTCGTCGAGGTCGCCCGACTGCTTCATTTCCGCGATCACGTCATCCATCGGGCGGATGGCCTCCATCGCCGAGAATTGGACGGCCTGGTAACCGGCCCCGGTGCTGATGTCCGGCGCGGTGCCCGAGGCGATCGCGGTGGCGTAGGTCTGATACCAGTTCGACCAAGGGACGGAGCGGTATTTGACCTGGATTTTCGGGTGCTCGCTATTGAATTGCTCGACGAGTTTCTTGGCCGTGTCGATATATTCAGGCGGACCCCAGATCTGATCCCAGAAATTGATGGTCGCTTGCGCCTTGGCGCCCGCCGTGAACGCCAAGAGGGAGGCCGCCACGGCCCCCAATCGCCCTGCGCCGCGAAGGCCGCTCCGAACCGCCACCAAGAATTTCCGCATGCCGTCCTCCCGTCTGGCTCATGCCGTCGCGCTCTCGCATCTCGAAACTCGGACGGAGCCCCGCCCGCGGCCTCCATGCGGGTGATGCACGCAATGGCGCCTCCTCTTTGATCCGCGTTCGCTGCGCGGATTCTGATAGGTCATCGATGACATATAGCATTTTCTTCGAGAAACCAAACGATTTCTCCGGCCGGCCCATCAAGGCAGACGCGCTTCGCGCCTCGGCCGAGCCGTAGAGGATCGGATGTTCAAGCGGGTCGGCAGCACGACGATTTGCCGCCCCTCATCGGCATCGATGGCCTTGAGCGCCAGTTGAAAGGCTGCGCGCCCCATTTCCCAGGCCGGCAATGCCACCGCCGTCAGCGGCGGCGTAAGATGCGGCGCCAGCATGTCGTCATAGCTGATCACCGACATGTCATCCGGGACGCGCAACCTCGCCTCGTGCAGGGCATGCAACACACCGGTCGCGAATATGTCGGCCGTCACCAACACCGCGGTCGGCGGTTCGGTGAGACCGAGGAAATGGCGCATGGGCTCGTATCCGGCTGTGGGGCCGGCCCCGACCGGAAAGCGCGACCTGTTGGCATATACGCCGAGCCGGATGAGGTCCGGGTCGACGACAATTCCCGCCTCCCTCAAGGAATCGGCATAGGCGCTGAGCCTTTCGTTCTCGATCGAGAGCCGTCGCGGGCCGGCATGTTGGTAGCGCGCCGGATCGGCTCCGATGAAGGCGATGCGCCTGTGGCCGAGATTGATCAGATGGCGCATGGCCTCGCGGCAGCCGACGAGATTGTCGATGACGACGGCGTGCGTGTTGCAATCCACCAGCCTCTCGACCTGAACGACGGGGATGCCCACTCCCGCCGCCAGCTCGACATTCCCGGCATCGACGGCATGCGAGAAGATCAGGGCGTCAACGCGGCTTTCGATGAGCTGGGCCACGCCCTTCAATTCGCGTTCGCGATCCCCGTCGAGGTTGACATTGAAGACCTTGTAGCCATGGGCGAAAGCGTCATCATCGACGCCGGAGGCGATGCCCGCAAAAAATGGGTTGTAGGTCATCGAGGTGAGAAGATGCCCCATGGTGAAGGTTCGGCGGATGCGCAGACCCCGCGCCACCGCATTGGGGCGATATCCGGCGGCCTTGATGGCCTCCTCGACGCGCCGGCGGGTCTCGCTGGCCACGTATCCGCGATTATGCAGTACGCGTGCGACGGTCGCTGTCGAGACGCCGGCTGCCGAGGCCACGCCGAGCAAAGTTGCTGACTTGCCGCGGGCACCGACCGAGGCCGCCGCGCGCCTCGGATGGGACGGGTTTTCGGCCATGCTGTCCTTCTGAACCGCCTCCTGCGCCCGATCGTCACGAGCAAGAAGTGAACCGATTGTCACAATTGGGGCGCGAAATCGAGAGCAGCGGCCCGATTTCCTGCCAAGCATCGCACAGGATGGCGGTTTCGACGTTTCGATGCGGCCGCGAGCCCATGAACCTTCCGCCGGCCATTGACCGCCGATTGACCAGGCGCAAAACTTCCCCTTCTGAAATTGCTAGGCTTTCGCGCATTCGTAAACCTTGCGCGGCCACGGGAGGCTGCGGGGAGCGGAGGAAACGCCGATGAACGAACCGGCCAAGAGCCGCTACCCGGAGGTCTATGCGCGCTGGAAGGCCGATCCCATCGGCTTCTGGGGCGAGGCGGCGGACGCCATCGATTGGATCGAACGCCCGTCGACCGTCTTCGACCGGCACGCCGGCGTCTATGGCCGCTGGTACCCGGACGGCGTCTGCAACACCTGCCACAATGCCGTCGACCGGCATGTGGCGGCGGGCCATGGCGCGCGCACGGCCGTCATCCATGACAGCCCGGTCACGCATTCGGTCCGCAAGCTGAGCTATGCCGAGCTCAAGCACGAGACCGAGACGCTCGCCGCGGTCATCCGCGATTTCGGCGTCAAGGCCGGCGACCGCGTGCTGATCTACATGCCGATGGTCCCGGAGACGCTGATCGCCATGCTCGCCTGCGCCCGCATCGGGGCGGTGCATTCGGTGGTGTTCGGCGGCTTCGCGGCGCGCGAGGTCGCGACCCGCATCGAGGATTGCCGCCCGAAGCTGATCCTCGCCGCCTCTTGCGGCATCGAGCCGAGCCGCATCGTCGCCTACAAGCCGCTGATCGACGAGGCGATCGCGCTCATCGACGTGAAGCCCGGCGCTTGCCTCATCCTGCAGCGCCCGCAATGCGAAGCCACGATGATCGCCGGCCGCGACCATGATTGGGCCTCCGCGGTCGCCGAGGCGAAAGCGGCAGGCAACACCGCGCCTTGCGTGCCGCTTCTCGCGACCGACCCGCTTTACGTGCTCTACACTTCCGGCACCACCGGCAAGCCGAAAGGCGTGGTGCGCGACAATGGCGGCCATATGGTCTCGCTCGCCTGGTCGATGGGCAATCTCTACGGCGTCGAGGCCGGCGACACCTATTGGGCGGCATCGGATGTCGGCTGGGTGGTCGGCCATTCCTACATCGTCTACGCGCCGCTCATCGCCGGCTGCGCCACGGTGGTCTATGAGGGCAAGCCTGTCGGCACGCCCGATCCCGGCGCCTATTGGCGGGTGATCGCCGATCATAAGGTGCGCTCCTTCTTCACGGCTCCGACCGCCTTTCGCGCCATCAAGAAGGAAGACCACGAGGCAAAGCACCTGGCGCGCTACGATATCTCGCAGCTGCGGGCCTTGTTCCTCGCCGGCGAACGGGCCGACCCGGACACGGTCGCTTGGGCCGAGCGCATCCTGAAGAAGCCCGTCATCGATCATTGGTGGCAGACGGAGACCGGTTGGTGCATTGCCGGCAATCCGCTCGGCCTCGGCCTGTTGCCGATAAAGCATGGCTCCGCGACCATGGCGATGCCCGGCTATGATTTGCAGGTGGTCGATGAGGCGGCAAAGCCCGTGGCCGCGAAAACCATGGGCTCGATCGTCGTCAAGCTGCCGCTGCCGCCGGGCGCCTTCCCGACGCTCTGGCAGGCCGATGACCGCATGCGCGAGGGGTATCTTTCGGAATTCCCGGGCTTCTACAAGACGGCCGATGCCGGCTATCTCGACGAGGATGGCTACATCTTCGTGATGGGACGCACCGACGACATCATCAATGTGGCCGGGCACCGGCTGTCGACCGGCGGCATGGAGGAGGTGATCGCCTCGCACCCTGCCGTTGCGGAATGCGCCGTCATCGGCGTCAAGGATGCCGTCAAGGGCGAGACGCCTTGCGGCTTCGCGGTGCTCAAGAGCGGTGTCTCGGCGGCGCCCGCCGAGGTCGAGCGCGAGCTCGTGGCGCTGGTGCGCGATACCATCGGCCCGGTCGCCGCCTTCAGGACGGCGATCGCCGTCGCCAGGCTGCCGAAGACGCGTTCGGGGAAAATCCTGCGCGGCACGATGCGCAAGATCGCCGATGGCGAAGCCTGGACCGCGCCCTCGACCATAGAGGACCCGGTGGCGCTCGACGAGATCGAGGCGGCGCTGAAGGGGCGGCGATAGGTGTCGCATTGATCGATGCGGCATGATCGCGCCGGAAATTTGCACAGAGGAGACAAACATTGACGATATACCAAAACATCCTCGAGACCATAGGCCGCACACCGGTTGTCCGCATCAACCGGCTGGCGCCGGCCGGCATCAACTTCTTCGTCAAGATCGAGGCCTTCAACCCAATGGGGTCGGTCAAGGATCGTCTGGCCCTCGGCGTGATCGAGGCCGCCGAACGCTCCGGCAAGCTCAAGTCGGGGCAAACGGTCATCGAGGCTACCAGCGGCAATACCGGCATCGGGCTCGCAATGGTCTGCGCCCAGAAGGGCTATCCCCTGGTCGTGACCATGCCCGAGAGCTTCAGTGTCGAGCGGCGCAAACTGATGCGCTTCCTGGGCGCCAAGGTGGTGCTGACGCCGGCGGTCGAGCGCGGGACCGGCATGGTGGCCAAGGCCGTCGAGCTCGCCAGAATCCATGGCTGGTTCTTGACCCGCCAGTTCGACAACGAGGCCAATCCCGACATGCACTCGCGTACGACGGCGCGGGAGATCATCGAGGACTTCAAGGGCGAGCGCCTCGACTACTGGGTTACGGGCTACGGCACCGGCGGCACGCTCAAGGGGGTTGCCAGGGTGCTCGCCAAAGAGCGGCCGGAAACCAAGGTCATCGTGTGCGAGCCCGAGGACGCGCCGTTGCTCCGCAGCGGCGTGGCCCAGCCGACGAGCGCCGATGTCCTGATTCCGACAGGTCATCCCGCCTTCAAGCCCCATCCGATGCAGGGCTGGACTCCGGATTTCATCCCTAAACTCACGGCCGATGCCGTCGACTTGAAGCTCATCGACCGCATCCTGCCGATCTCGGGCGCTGAGGCGATTTCCTGCAGCAAGGCTCTGGCCACCAAAGAGGGAATTTTCGTGGGGATCACGGCAGGCGCCACCCTGGCCGGCGGTCTGCGCGTCGCGGCAGATGCACCGAGCGGCGTTACCATCCTATGCATGCTGCCCGACACCGGCGAGCGCTACCTCACCACGCCTCTCTTCGCCGACATCCCGTCGGACATGACCGAGGAGGAGTTGCAGATCTCGGACTCGACGCCGATGTTCAAGCGCGGCGCCTGACGCCGATCGGGCGTGGCGGCCCTCTCCTTTGGTGCTCGATGGGGGCGAACGCGCTCGCCCGTGAACGCGCTTGCCTTTGCCACGACCTGCCCAACCGCGTAGAACGTTCGATAAGCTGCTACCCTCGCGAGGACGTTCATGGAACGTCGGCTTGCTGCCATTCTTGCCGCCGATGTGGTGAGCTACACGCGCCTCATGGAGCGGGACGAGGCTGAAGTCTTCACGCGCCTGCGTGCCCATCGCAAGGATCTGTTCGAGCCCGAGATTGCGGCCCATCGCGGGCGCATCTTCAAGCTGATGGGCGACGGCCTCCTGGCCGAGCTATGCCCAGTGCCTCTTGGCATTGGCCGAGTTCCAGGGCGCGCTGGCAGGCTGGACCCGCGATCCCGCCGGCATGCTCGGCAAGACCCTCTCGGCCGCGGAAACGGCCGTCGCTCTCGACGAGGGAGACTGGTTGGCCCACGCCCTCTTGGGCATCGCCACGCTCTGGGTCCGCCGCGCCTATGACAAGGCTATCAAAACCGGGAAAAGCCCAAGAGCAGGAATTATTGCATGAACGTCGTGACCGGATCATCGTCCTTCTCGATCATCGTCGTTGCCGCGGGCCTCATCGCGCAAAGCGGAAGCGGTTTCGCCGCGGGAGCGCCGCCCTTCGACCCGAGGACGCAGTGCGTCGACGGCGGCCTGCCCTATAAGGTGGGGACGCATTTGTGCACCTCCGAGGGCATCGTGGAGATCTGCCTGCGTCCAGATCAGACCTATGGCGTCAAGGGCATCTACACTTATGACCCGAATGCCAAGGGCGGCACGCATTTCGACAAGGCGCATTGGATCGCGACGACTTCCTCGCAATGCGGGAAGAGCAGCAACGGCAAGGTCTATACGACCGGCAATCCGAAGCGCTGATCGCAGGCGTCTGTGCCTATTTCGGCCTCAGGAACACCCCCACCAGCTCGACATGCGCGCTGAAGCGGAATTGATCGACCGGCGTCACCGGCTCGAGCTTGTAGCCCGCCTGGACCAGCGTCGCGGCGTCGCGCGCGAAGCTCGAAGGGTCGCAAGAGACATAGACGATCCGCTTCAGCCCGGACCGTGCGAGCTGCCGCGTCTGCGCCTCCGCGCCTTGGCGTGGCGGATCGAGGATCACGGCGTCGAATTCTCCGAGCTCCGCTGCCAGCAAGGGGCGGCGGAATAGGTCACGCGCCTCAGCCTTCAGCGGCTTCAGACCTTGCGCCCGCTGCGCCGCCTTGGTCAGGGCCGCGACCGCGGCGGCATCGGAATCGAAGGCAAAGATTTGCGCCGTCCGCGCCAACCGAAGCGCGAAAGGACCGATGCCGCAGAACAGGTCCGCGATGCGGCGCGCGCCTGCGAGCGCCTCGACCGCGAGCTGCGCCAGCGTCTCCTCGCCTTGCAGCGTCGCTTGCAGGAAAGCGCCGGGCGGCGTCAGCATCTGGCATCCCGCGATCATGAGGAATGGCGGCCGCCGCTCGACGATCAGCTCATGATGGTTGCAGAGCCTCGCCACGTCATGACGCTCGGCGAGCCCGACCATCGCTTCGCGCGCCGCTGCGTCGAGCGGCCCATGCCCCTTGAATGAAAGATCGAGCCCGGCCTCCGTCGCCGTGACCCCGATGTCGAGCGGCTTGCCGGTCTTCGCGAGGATTTCGGCGCATTCGGCGGCGATGCGCGGTGCCGCCGCGAGCGACGGCGCCAGTATCGGGCAAGTGTCGATCGCAACGATCACATGCGAAGCCGCCCGCATGAAGCCGGTCCGTGTGATGCGCCCTTCGCGTCGCGCGTGGAAGGTCACGCGCCGCCGTCCCGAGCCATGCGCGTCCAGCGTCGGCGAGACCGGCGCCTCGAGGCCGCGGGAGGCAAGCGCCTCGACCACGAGGTCGCGCTTCCAGGCGAGATAGGGTTCGCGCCGCCAATGCTGGAGCTTACAGCCGCCGCACTCCCCGAAATAGCGACAGATGGGGGCGACGCGGTCGGGACTCTCGCGTTCGATGGAGACGAGTTTCAGCCGCCCGGCCTCGGGCTCGGCGGTCACCTCCTCGCCCGGCAATGCAAAAGGCACGTAGAGCGGACCGCGCGGACCCATGAGCACACCATCGCCGCGCGGTCCCATTCGCGCGACAAGGACGGCTTCAACCACGCCGCGCCCCGATCAAGGACTCGCGATTGCCGTCGCCCCCCAGGATCGGCGAGGGCATGTGCCCGACGACCGTCCAGCCGAGATCGCGGAGCGCCTCCTCGATGCGCAGGCAGCCTTCCTGTTGCGCCGCCATGTCGCGCACCACCCCCTTCTTGATATGGGCGCGCCCGACTTCGAATTGCGGCTTGACGAGCGCCACCAGCAAGGCGCGCGCCGCCGCAAGCCGCGTCGCCGCCGGCAGAACCGCGGCGAGGGAGATGAAGCTCACATCGATCACGACGAGCGTCGGGGGCTCGCCGACCATCGCCGCATCGAGGGTGCGGATATCCTGGCCTTCGAGCGAAACCAGTCGCGGCTCGTCCGCCAGGCGCTGATGCAGCTGACCGCGGCCGACATCGACCGCCAGCACTTTACGCGCACCGCGCAAGAGGAGGACATGCGAGAAGCCGCCCGTCGAGGCGCCGATGTCGAGGCAGGCGCGTCCCGCGGGATCGAAGCCGAAGGCCGTCAGGGCGGCAGCGAGCTTCACGCCGCCCCGCGACACGAAAGGATGCGGCGCGGAAGCCTCGAGAACCGCATCACCGCGCAGCAGGGCTGCGGGTTTCGAGACCGGCGCGCCGTCGGCACTTACCAGGCCGGCCTCGATCGCCGCCCTGGCTCGCGCCCGGCTCTCGAAATGGCCGCGCTCGACGAGCAAAACATCGGCGCGCTTGCTCTCGCTCATTCTGGTCGCATACTAGGGGCAGGCTCGCGCGTCGAGCGCGGCATGGGATCGGGAGGCGCGGATGGCCAAGAGACTCGGGACGGCCAAAGGGCTTCGGACGACCGAGAGAATTGGGGCTGCCTGTTTCCTAGCGCTCTTCGGCATGTCCGGACCGGTGCTCGCGGCGGCGTTGCCCCCACCTGCTCCGGCAATCCCGGAACCGGTCTGGATGCTTGCGGCAAAAAAGATGAAGGCGCCGGTCACGACCGCGCCGGCAACCCCGGAACCCGGCTGGTCGCTCGGTCGGGAGAAGGATGCCATGACGCTGTTCTACGGGATGCCGAACGGCACCGACATGGTTATCGCCTTCGCCTGCGCGCCGAGGAGCGGCGACATCATGATCCGCGTGCCCGAGGCATCCGGCAAAGCGCAGATCGACCAGAGCCAGTCCGTCTCGCTCACCATAGGCGGGGTCAAGTCGAGCTTCGCCGGCACGGTCGAGGATCAAGACGCCGGCACGATGCTTTCGGTGACGGTGCCTTCGCGCAGTCCGATGTTCACGGCGCTCGGCGGGCCCGGCGGCATGAGGATCGAGGGCAAGGGTTTTTCCAAGGTCGTGCCGCTGAAGGGGATCCGCGAGAAGCTGAGGCAGTTTCTCGCAACCTGCAGAAAGGGCTGAATGGCCGAGGATCGGCCGTGACGGGGCGAAGTCTACTGGACACCGAAGCTGTCTCATGACAATGTTTCCCTACTAGGGGCTGTCCCGGTTCCTATGCGCGTGTTCGAGAGCGGACCAACGCCCTTTGAACGCTTTAGATCAAACTATTGAAATAACTATATAAATTTATCTTTGAATAACCCCTCTCATTTCAAACGCTCGATTTTCGAGCCGTTCAGCCGAAGGCGGTGCCGATCTCGGCATCCTTGACAAATGTTGCACTGCGGCGCAGATACATGGCGGCCGCGGATTGCGGCGACGGCGTTACGGCCGCGTGAACGATCGACCGCCATAGGCGGCATTCGTCCTGCCCGATGCCCGAGAAGACCAAGCCGAAGTCGGGCACGCACGATCTTCATCAAATCCATATGACGTTG
>JBIOEJ010000112.1:0-19573 GCA_044445965.1 Hyphomicrobiales bacterium | reverse complement strand
GTCTTGGCCGCAACGGGGATGCGCCCCGAGCTGCCGCCGCATCTCGAAGGTCTCATGGCGCGTAGGGAGCGCTTCACGGTGCTCGCCAATGACCGCAAAGCCGTCGAAAGCTTTGTCGAGGCCCATGCGCGAGCCGCACATGCGGCTGGAGCGTGATCCCAAAAGTCGCAAGGGCAGCGCCGAAGGGCTGAACGCCGTTCAGAGAGGGCTCGCCGGAGCCGCCATGACGCCTTCCCACCTATCGCGTTGCATCTCGCCTCGCGCCGCAAATCGTGACATGGATATCGGCCAAGATGCACGCAGGAGCGATCGCATGACCGCAAGCCGCAGCACGGTCGAAGGGCCGGGCGACATCAAGGTGACGACCTTGCCATCCGGCCTGCGGGTCGCGACCGATCCGATGCCGCTCGTCGAGACCGTGCGGCTCGGCGTCTGGGTCGATGCTGGCTCGCGCGACGAGCGTCCGCAGGAGCACGGCATGGCCCATCTGCTCGAGCATATGGCCTTCAAGGGCACTTCGCGGCGCTCGGCGAAACAAATCGCCGAGGAGATCGAGGCCGTGGGCGGCGACCTCAACGCCATGACCTCGTCCGAGCAGACCGCCTTCGTCGCCAAGGTGCTCGCCGCCGACACGTCGCTCGCGCTCGACATCCTTTCCGACATCCTTCTGGAACCGAGCTTCGAGGCCGAAGAGCTCAGGCGCGAGCAGGATGTCGTCGTGCAGGAGATCGGTGCCTATCGGGATTCGCCGGAGGAGCTGGTGCACGACTATTTCACCGAGGCCGCCTTTCCGGGCCAGGCGATCGGCCGTACCATCCTCGGCACGCCGGAGAGCGTGACCGCCTTCGATCGCCATGCCGTCGCCGCCTTCCTCGAGCGCAATTACAAGACGGCGCACACCGTGGTCGCGGCGGCCGGCAAGGTCGAGCATGAGCGCTTCGCCGACGAGGTCGAGCGCCTGTTCGCGAAGCTTTCCGACGCCCCGCCGCCGGCCTCCGCTCCCGCCGACTATCTCGGCGGCGAGATGCGCGAGGACCGCCGCGCCGAGCAGGCCCATGTGATGCTCGGCTTCGGCGGCGTTTCCTATCTCGACGACGCCCACGACGCCGTGCAGGTCTTCACCAGCGCGGTCGGGGGAGGTATGTCGTCGCGCTTGTTCCAGGACATTCGGGAGACGCGCGGGCTCGCCTATTCCATCTATGCCTTCCACGCAGCCTATCGCGATACCGGCGCCTTCGGCGTCTATGCCGGCACGGACCCGCAAAAGACGAGGGAGCTGGCGCAGGTCACGCTCGACGTGCTGGCGCGCGCCGCCGAGGAGCTGACGGAGACCGAGATCCGCCGCGCCAAGGCGCAATCGAAGGTGGCGCTGCTGTCGGCCCAGGAGGCCGCGGCGGCGCGCGCTTCCTTCATGGCGCGCTCGCTGCTCGCTTATGATCGGGTGCTGTCGCGCGAGGAACTGACCGGGCGCATCGACAAATTGAGCGTCGAGGATGTGCGCGCCGCGGGGCGCGCCTTACTCGCAACGCCGCTGGCGGTCGCGGCCGTCGGGCCGCTGAAGAAGCTGCCCCGCATCGCCATGTTGGCCAATCACCTCCATCCGTCGGAGCTCGCCCTCAGGCGCGCCGCCAGAGGCTGACATGGCGCTGTTTCGCTTCAGCGATCCGATGGCCGAAGCGCCCGCGCTGGCGAGCGGCAATCTGCGCTTGCGGGCGCCGCGCCTCTCCGATCACGCCGAATGGGCGGTGCTCAGGGACAAGAGCCGCAATTTCCTCGCCGCCTGGGAGCCCATCTGGCCGGCCGACGAATTGTCGCGGGAGAGCTTCAGGCGCCGCATCAAGCGCTATGCCGAAGAGATGCGCCGCGACGAGGCCTATCCGTTCTTCCTGATCCGCGAGAGCGACCAGGCGCTGATGGGCGGGCTCACTCTCGGTTTCCTGCGGCGCGGCGTCGCCCAGGCGGCAACGCTCGGCTACTGGATCGGCGCCCCCTACGCCCAGCAAGGCCATATGGGCGCGGCCGTCAGGCTTGCCCTGTCCTTCGCCTTCGGGCATCTCGGCTTGCAGAGGGTGGAAGCCGCCTGCCTGCCGCATAACGAGGCCTCGATCCGCCTCCTCGAGCATGTCGGCTTCCACCGGGAAGGGTTGGCGCGCCGCTATCTCTGCATCAACGGCCGCTGGCAGGATCATTTGCTTTATGCCATCTTGTCGACCGATCCGATCCCTCCCCCGATGCCACGATCGAGCCATAGAAACGTCGCTAAGCGTACGTCAGAGTGAGCCGGCTTGCGGTGCAAAGCGGCGCCCACTAGACGAAAACCCTATGAAAGGCTTGACCGAGTTGACGGATTCGTCCGGCCCGCGCACGCCCTTCTCCTTCTTTTCCTGCCTTGTCGCCACGCTTGCGCTGGCGGTCGGCTGCCTGTGCGCGGGGCCGGCCGGTGCCGTCGACGCCATCCGGGTCAATCCCGACACGGCCGCGATCGATATGACCAAGGTGGTGCAGTATTTCCATTCGCCGGGCGGCGACACCATCCAGATCTCGACGGCGCCCGGAGCGGACGGCATCGTGCGGCGCATCGCGGTCAAGGCGCGCACCGCGGGCTCGCGTCCCGACTGGATCGCCTTCGCGCTCAACAATGATTCGGACCAGCAGATCGACCGCCTATTGGTCGCGCCGCATTCGCGGCTCACGGGCTCGCAAGTCGTCTGGCCCGATCTCGGCTCGACGCGCATCACCGCCGTCACGGCGAGCGAAGGCACATCGCCCGAGCGCGAGCCCGCCTCCGATGCCGACATCTTCCTGATCACGCTCGATCCGGGCGCCACCGTCACCTATGTGGCCGAGCTCGCGACGCCGGACTTGCCGCAGCTCTATCTGTGGGATTCGGACGCCTATAAGGAAAAGGTCAACGGGCTGACCCTCTATCGCGGCATCGTCATCGGCATCATCGGGCTCTTGGCGCTGTTCCTGACGATCATCGTGGTCGTCAAGGGCGCGGTGATGTTCCCGGCGGCGGCGGCGCTCGCCTGGTCGGTGTTCGTCTATATCGCCATCGACTTCGGCTTCGTGCAGAAGCTCACCGGGCTGCCGACGGAAGGATTGCGGGTCTACCAGGCCGGCGCCGAGGCGACGTTGGCGGCGACCACGCTCGTCTTCCTGTTCGCCTATCTCAACCTCAACCGCTGGCATGTGCGCTACAGCCACATCATGGCGCTGTGGCTGCTGTTCCTGATCGCGCTGATCGGGCTCGCGGCGGTGAACGCCCCCATGGCGGCGGGCGTCGCGCGCATCTCGCTTGCGGCGATCGCCTCGATCGGCCTGTTGCTGATCGTGTTCCTGGCCATCCACCAGCGCTACGACCGGGCGATCGCTCTGATCCCGACCTGGCTGATGCTGCTCGCCTGGGTGGTCGCCGCAGGCCTCGTGGTGACCGGTCAGGTCGACAACGATCTCGCCGCACCCATGCTGCTCGGCGGCCTCGCCCTGATCGTCTTCCTGATCGGGCTGACGGTCATGCAGCATGCCTTCTCGGGCGGGGGCTACCTGCAGGGCGCGCCGGGAGCCGCCGAGCGCAAGGCGCTGGCGTTGACCGGCTCGGGCGATGCCGTCTATGATTGGGATGTGTCGGCCGACAAGGTGCATGTCGGCCATGAGGTCGAGACGCAGCTCGGCCTGGCGCGCGGCGCGCTCGGCGGGGCGGCGTCAGGCTGGCTCGACGTCATGCACCCCTTCGACCGGGAGAGTTTCCGCGCCACCCTCGACAATGTGCTGGAGCAGCGCCGAGGCCGCATCCAGGTGGATTTCCGGTTGCGCGATACGGAGGGCCAATATCACTGGTTCCAGCTCAAGGCGCGCCCGGTGATCGGCGTCGACAACGAGGTGGTGCGCATCGCCGGCACCCTCGCCGACGTGACGGAGACGCGGCAGGCCCAGGAGCGCATCCTGCACGATGCCGTGCACGACAACCTCACCGGGCTGCCGAACCGCGAATTGTTCCTCGACCGGGTGGCCAACGCCCTCATCCTGTCGCGCACCGACGAGGCGGTGCGGCCGACGCTGATCACCATCGACATCGACCGCTTCAAGCAAGTCAACGAGACGGTCGGGCTGAGCGTCGGCGACAGCGTTCTGCTCACGCTGTCGCGCCGGCTCGAACGCATCATGCGGCCTCAGGATACGCTGTCGCGCATCTCCGGCGACGAATTCGCGGTCCTGCTCTTCTCGGAGCGGGAGGCGGAGGCGATCACGTTGTTCGCCGACGGGTTGCGGCGCGCGCTCGCGGCGCCCCTGCCCTACAAGGATCGTGAGATCGCGCTCACCACTTCGCTCGGTCTTGCGCTCGTCGACCGCGACGGCAAGCTGACGGCGGAAGAGCTGCTGCGCAATGCCGAGCTCGCCATGCTGCACGCCAAGCGGCTCGGCGGCGACCGGATCGAGGTGTTCAAGCCGTCGCTGCGCATCGACCGGCCCGACAAGCTCCTGCTCGTCTCCGATCTACGCCAGGCGATCGACCGCAACGAGATCAAGATCGTCTTCCAGCCGATCGTGCGCCTCGAGGACCGCACCATCGCGGGCTTCGAGGCGCTGATGCGCTGGGACCATCCGCGGCTCGGACGCCTGCCGCCGAAGGAATTCATCGCGCTCGCCGAGGAGAACGGGCTGATCTCCGACCTCGGCATTTTCGCGCTCGAGCGCACCGTCCGCGAGCTCGCCGTCTGGCAGCGCGCCCTCGATGTCGACCCGCCGATCTTCGCGAGCGTCAATATCTCGAGCCGCCAGATCTTCCGTCACGACCTCGTCCAGGACGTGAAGGCGATCATCGGACGCGTCGCCGTCGCGCCGAACTCGCTCAAGCTCGAGCTGACCGAGAGCTTGATGATGGAGAACCCGGAATACGCGACCCTGATCCTGCAGCGCCTCCGCGACCTCGGCGCCGGCATCTCGCTCGACGATTTCGGCACCGGCTATTCGTCGCTGAGCTATCTGCACCGCTTCCCGCTCGACACGGTGAAGATCGACCAGTCCTTCGTGCATCAGTCGAGCCGCGCCTCCGACAAGATCCTGCGCGCCATCGTCTCGCTCGCTCGCGATCTCGGCCTGTCGACGGTGGCCGAGGGCGCCGAGACGGAATCGGAGATCGTGCTCCTGTCGCAGCTCGGCTGCGACTACGCCCAGGGTTTCATCTTCGGCCAGCCGCTCTCGGCCGACGAGGCGCGCAAGCTCGTGGGCGCGACGCAGGAGGCGGCCTAGCGCCATGACCGGCCTTGCGGCTCGCCTCTCCGGCCGTTTCGCGCTGGTTACGGGCGGCTCGCGGGGCATCGGCCGCGCGGTCGTCGAGCGCTTCGCCGCCGAGGGCGCGACGGTCGCGATCAACTATGCGGGCCATGAGGGGGCGGCGCAGGAAGCCCTGAGCGCGGCGCGGGCGGCCAGCCAAGCGGCCGGGCATGGAGAGAAACAGCATCTCATCGCCGGTGCGGACGTATCGGATGTGAACGCCGACGAGGCGATGTTCAAGACGGTATTCGAAGCCTTCGGCCGCCTCGACATCCTGGTCAACAATGCCGGCGTCCAAGAGGAGACCCCAAGCGACAAGCTCGATGCGCAAGGGCTCGACAAGGTGCTCGGCGTCAATCTCCTCGGCGCCGCCTATTGCTCGAAGCTCGCCATCCGCCATTTCCTGTCGCGCAAGGGCGGCGGCAATATCATCAGCACCTCGAGCGTGCACCAGCTCATCCCCAAGCCCGGATATCTCGGCTACTCGATGAGCAAGGGCGGGCTCGGCAACTTGACACGCACGCTGGCGCTCGAATTCGCCGATCGCGGCATCAGGGTGAACGCGGTCGCTCCCGGCGCCATCCTCACCGATATGAACGATGCCTGGCGCAACGACCCGAGGGCCAAGGCCGAGGTCGAGGGCCATATTCCGATGGGCCGGGCAGGCACGCCCGAGGAAATGGCGACGATCTTCGCTTTCCTCGCCTCGGACGAGGCCTCCTATATCACCGGCCAGACGATCTTTGCCTGCGGGGGCCTCACCCTCTATGGCGACTTCATGCACAACTGGTCGTCGTGAAGGGACGCGCGCGTCATCTGATCGATCCTTCCTGGAGCCCCCAATTGAAAAAGCCGAAGAGCAAGCCCGCTCCCAACTCCGCAACGATGTCGGGCGGAGAGGCCATCGTCCGCTCGCTGATCGAGAACGGCGTCGATAGCGTGTTCGGCATCCCCGGCGCGCAGATGTATTCGCTCTACGACGCGCTGTATCAAGCGAGCCACCGCATCACGACCTATGGCGCGCGGCACGAGCAGGGCACGGCCTATATGGCCTTCGGCTATGCGCGCTCGACGGGCCGCCCCGGCGTGTTCACGGTGGTACCGGGCCCAGGCGTGTTGAACGCCGCCGCGGCGCTCTCCACCGCCTGGGGCTGCTGCGCGCCGGTGCTCTGCCTCACCGGCCAACTGCCGTCCGAATTCATCGGGCGCGGGCGCGGCCATCTGCACGAGCTGCCCGACCAGCTCGGCACCTTGCGCACCCTGTGCAAATGGGCGGCGCGCATCGAGCGGCCGGCCGATGCGCCGCGCATCATCAACGAAGCCTTCCGGCACATGCTGTCCGGGCGGCCGGGACCGGTCGCGGTGGAGATGGCCTGGGACGTGATGGGCAACCGCGAGCAGGTGCTGCTCGACGGTCCGGCGACCATCGAGCGCGCCCCGGATCCGGATCCGGAAGCGGTGCTGAAGGCGGCCCGCCTCCTGCTCGCCGCCAAGCGCCCGATGATCATGCTGGGCAGCGGCGCGCAGCATGCGGGGAAGGAAGTGCGGGCGCTCGCCGAGGCGCTCGATGCGCCGGTCTCGGCGATGCGCGGCGGCCGCGGCATCGTCTCGGAGGCGGACCCTCTCGGCGTCTCGGCCTATGCCGCCTATCTGCTCTGGGCAAAGACCGACGCGCTCATCGCCATCGGTACCCGCGCCGAGATGGCCTATATGCGCTGGACCGGAATGATGCAGCTCATCGACCGGCCGCAGGCACCGCCCTATCTCATCCGCATCGACATCGACCCCGCCGAGATGCTGCGGCTGAAGCCGCATGCGGGCATCGTCGCGGATTCGGCTGGCGGAACGCGGGCCCTGCTCGAAGCGGTCCAGGCGCTGAAGCGGCCGCGCCGCGACAACCGCAAGGCCATCGCAGCCACAAAGGCCAAGGCGCTGAAGGCGGTGCGGAAGATAAAGCCGCAGGTCGACTATCTCGACATCATACGCGAAGCCCTGCCGCGCGACGGCTTCTTCGTCACCGAATTGTGCCAGGCCGGCTTTGCCTCCTACACGCATTTTACCGTCTACGAGCCGCGCACCTATGTGTCCGAGGGCTTCCAGGGCACGCTCGGCGCGGGCTTCCAGGCGGCGCTCGGGGTCAAGGTGGCCCATCCCGACAAGGCCGTGGTGTCGATCACCGGCGATGGCGGCTTCATGTTCGGCGTGCAGGAGCTGGCAACCGCCGCCCAGCACGGCATCGGGCTCGTGACCGTGCTCTTCAACAATGAGAGCTTCGGCAATGTGCGCCGCGACCAGGAAACACGCTATCAAGGCCGGGTGCTCGGGGCCGACCTCGTCAACCCGGATTTCATGAAGCTCGCCGACAGCTTCGGCGTCGCGGGGCATCGCGTGCATTCGCCCGCCGAGCTGAAGCCCGTCCTCGAGCGTGCCATCGCCGCCGACCGGCCCTGCCTCATCGAGGTCGTGGTCGAGAAAGGCAGCGAGGTCTCGCCTTGGGAATACCTGGTCATCGGGCGCGGGGGGGCGGTCACGAACGCGGCCGCCCGCTCCTGATGCCGGCACGGCCCTTGCCGGCAGCGGCCGTTCCGACCGCGTTTGTCCTCGGCGTGCTCGGTCTCGCCGTGCTCTGTCTCGTCGTGCTCTTGGCGCTGTTCGCGGCTTGGCCGGAGCTCGACCTCATGGTGGCGCGGCGCTTCCACGAGATGCAAGGCGGCAGCTTCGGCGCCCGCTTCGACCGCTCGCTCATCTTGGTGCGCGACCTCGGCTACTACTTGCCGGTCGCGCTGGTCGCGACTGCTATCCTCGGCTGGATGATCGGCCTGCGCAGGCCCCGCCTCGCGGCGATGTTCAGCGGCCGTCGCGTCCTGTTCCTCGTGCTGAGCTTCGCGCTCGGGCCCGGCCTCGTCGTCAATGGCGTGTTGAAGGAGGTGTCGCATCGGCCGCGTCCCGCCCAGCTCGTCGAGTTCGGAGGCGCGAGCGCCTTCCGTCCCTGGTACGCCTTCGACGGCGCCTGCGAGAGGAACTGCTCCTTCGCCTCGGGCGAGGCGGCAGGCGCAACCTGGCTCTTCGCCCCCGCGTCGCTCGCGCCCCCGCCATGGCGCAGCGTCGCCATCGCCGGCACGACCATAATCGCCGTCGCAGTGGCCGTGTTGCGCATGGCGTTCGGAGGCCATTTCGCCTCCGACGTCATCGGCGGCGCGCTCGTGACGCTCCTTTGCCTCCTCGCCACCGGTTGGGTGTTGCGGCGACGGGGAGGATTCGGCGGGTTTTGACGGTGACGCGCGCTCCCCGTAACCTCGCCGCGAACCGCCGCGAACCGAAAGGAGTTACCCTTGGCCGCATGGACGGGCGTTCGCCGGCCGCGCCAGATCGGCCGCCCCCTTGCCGATCTCGTGGCGCCTGCGCTCGGCAAGACGCTCGCGGCGCGAGGTTTCGCGGCCGCCGATGTGGTGATCGCCTGGCCGGAAATCGTCGGCGAGCGCCTCGCCGGCGTCAGCGAGCCGATCTCGCTCGAATGGCCGCGCACGGCAAGAAAACCTGGCGCCGATGAGCAAAAGGCAGCCGCCACCCTGGTCATGCGCGTCGAAGGCGCCTTCGGGCTCGAGGCGCAGCATCTCGCGCCCTTCATCCTCGAGCGGGTGAACGCCTATTTCGGCTGGCGCTGCGCCAACAAGCTCGTGATCCGCCAAGGCCGCATCGCCAAGAAGCCCGAGGCGAGGCCGCGCCCCTCTCCGCCCGATCCGCAAGCGCTGGCGAAGGGACGGGAGATCGCCTCCGGCATCGCCGACGAGAAACTGCGCCAGGCGGTGGCGAGGCTCGGCGCGCAGGTGCTGGCGAGGAAATGAGCGCCGGCCCGAGGCCCGGCCATAGGCACGCGATCGTGACTCCAATTCCGCCCAAAAGCCGATCTAAGGGGGATCGAGGGCGTCTCGTTCGCGTAAATCCGTGCATGCTAACGAGATGACCGCCCGCAACGACGCTTCAAAGCTCGAAGGAGTGCCCAGCCCATGCTCACCCGCCGCCATGTCACCAGGATCCTCGGCGCGACCGCGCTCACCGGCATCGCCGGTATCGAGGCATTCGTCGCACCGGCCAGCGCCGCCGATCCCGGCGCCGCCGATCTCGCCATGGCGGGGCCGCTCGGGGATGTCTGGCTCGGCTCGCCCGACGCCAAATGCACCATGATCGAATACGCTTCGATGACCTGCACGCATTGCGCCGCCTTTCACCGGGAAACCTGGCCGCAGCTCAAATCGACCTATATCGACACCGGCAAGGTGCATTTCGCCATGCGGGAGTTCCCCCTCGATCCTTTGGCGGCAGCCGGCTTCATGCTGGCGCGGTGCGCGGGCAACGACAAATATTTCGCCATGACCGACTTGCTGTTCGACAAGCAGAACGATTGGGCCTTCACCAAGAAGCCGTTGGAAGCGCTGGCCTCGCTCACCAAGCAGGCCGGTTTCACACAGAAAACCTTCGAGGAATGTTTGAAGAATCAGCAGATTCGTGCTGGCGTCGAAGCGGTTCGCTCGCGCGCCGAAACGATTCTCGGCGTCGAGGCCACGCCGACCTTCTTCATCAATGGGAAGAAGTATGATGGAGAGATGACCTTTGAGGCCATGGACAAGATCATCGCTCCGATCGTCAACGCCTGACATGGGACCGACACCCACCTTCTCGTCGCAGGCGGGGAGAGGTGAAGGGGGCATGGCATGAAGCTCGCCCGCCTGCGGGTCGCCGGCTTCAAGACCTTCGTCGAGCCGACCGAAATCTTGTTCGAGGACGGGCTGTCGGGCGTCGTCGGGCCGAATGGCTGCGGCAAGTCGAACCTTGTCGAGGCGTTGCGCTGGGTGATGGGCGAGAACGCGCAGAAGAATCTGCGCGCTGCCGCCATGGACGACGTCATCTTTTCGGGCTCGCAAGCCCGCCCTGCCCGCACGACGGCCGAAGTGCTGCTCACCCTCGACAATCAGAGCCGCACCGCGCCGGCGGCCTTCAACGAGCACGAATCGCTCGAGATCTCGCGCAGAATCGAGCGCGACAAGGGCTCGATCTATCGCATCAACTCGCGCGAGGTGCGGGCGCGCGACGTGCAAATCCTGTTCGCCGACGCCGCCACCGGGGCGCGCTCGCACGCGCTCGTCAGGCAAGGCCAGATCGGCGAGATCATCGCCGCCAAGCCGCAAGCGCGGCGGCGCATCCTGGAGGACGCTGCCGGCATAGCAGGATTGCATACGCGCCGGCACGAGGCGGAGCTGCGATTGAACGCCTCGGAGGCCAATCTCGCCCGCGTCGAGGACGTGCTGAACCAGCTCGACCAGCAGATCGAGAGCCTCAAGCGCCAAGCGCGCCAGGCACAGAAATACCGCACGCTCGCGGCGAGCATCCGCAAGGCGCAGGCCCTCCTCTGCCTGATCTCGATGGCGGATGCGCAGAAGACCGTGCTCGAAGCCGAACGCGCCCTCACGCTCGCCACCGCCGCGCTCGCCGAAGCGGCCCGGATCCAAGCGCAGGCCGCGACCGCCCAGGCGGCGGCGGCGGCCGATCTGCCGCCGCTGCGCGAAGGCGCGGCGGAGGCCGCCTCCCGCCTGCAGCGCGTATTGATCGCGCGCGAGACGCTCGACGGAGAAGAGCGTCGCATGAAGGAACGCCGGGCAGAGCTCGAACGCCGCCTCGCCGAGGCGCGCGCCGATCTCGACCGCGCGCAAGCGCTGCTCGGCGATGCCGACGCCAATCTGAAGCGGCTGGCTGCCGAGGCCGACGCTCTGAACGAAGCCGCGGCCGACAGCGAGGCGGTCGAGGCGCCGTTGCGCCGCCGCCTCGAGGAGACGCAAACGGCGGTCGGCGCGAGCGACGCCGCCTTGTCGCGGGCGCAGATCGCGACCGCCGAGGCATCGGCGCGGCGCGCCGCCGCCGAACGCGCCGCGCGTGACGAAACGAGCCGCGCCGCGCGTCTCGAAGCCGAGCTGCGGCGCGTCCTGGGCGAGGTCGAAAGACTGGCGCAAGAACACTCGCAACTCGCCGATATCGAAGCTGCCCGCGCGCTGGTCTCCGAGGCCGAAGCCGTGTTCGCCGCCTCCGAGGCCAAGGCGCGCGACGCACGCGAAGCCCATGCCGGCGCGCGCGAAGCCGAGCAACGCAGCCGCGTGCCTCTGGCGGCGGCGGAGCGCGAGGCGCAGCGGCTCGAAACCGAGGCCCGCACCTTGCGCAAGCTCGTCGAGCCGGCGGACAGGCAATGGCCGCCGGTGCTCGATCAGGTCACCGCGAAGAAGGGTTATGAGACCGCGCTCGGCGCGGCGCTCGGCGAGGATCTCGACGCCTCGACCGACGCCTCGGCTCCGGCCCATTGGGCGCTCACCGAGGCGGATGGCGACGCGCCCTTGCCCGAGGGGGCGCTGCCGCTATCCGGCCTCGTCAAGGCGCCGCAGGTCCTGCGGCGGCGCCTCGATCAGGTCGGCGTCGTCGACAAGGGCGCCGGGGAGGCGCTCCGCGGGGCGCTGCGGCCCGGCCAGATCCTGGTCTCGCGCGAAGGGGATGTCTGGCGCTGGGATGGCTTCACGGCGGCGGCCGATTCGCCCTCGGCGGCGGCGCGGCGCCTCGCCGAGCGCAATCGCTTGGGCGAGATCGAGGCGGCCGGCAGCGCGGCGCGACGCGGCCTTGCGACATTGCGCAGCGAGGCGGAGCGCCTGGCGGCGGCCGTCAAGCGAGCCGCGCTGGAGGAAACGCGCGCCATCGAGGCGATGGCGGCCGCCCGCAGGGATTTCGACATCGCGCGCGAGAAGCTGAGTGAAGCCGAACGGCGATCGGCCGGCCTTGCCGCGACGACGGCGACAGCGAACGAAGCCAAGCGCCGCCTCGAGGGCGATGTGGCGGATGCACGCCGGCGCGCCGGGGAAGCCGAGGCCGCGCTGAACGGCCTGCCCGCCTCCGGCGGCCTCGAAGCCGCGCTCGATGCCGCGCGCGCGGCCGCTCAGGAGAACCGCGACACGATGGCGCAGGCGAAGGCGGCGCTCGATTCGGCGCGGCGCGACATCGCCTTGCGCGCCAGTCGCCTGCAGGCGATCTCGGCGGAGAGCGCCGCCTGGACCGAACGCAAGACCCGCGCCTTGGCACAGATGACCGATCTCGCTGAGCGTGGCCGCGAGACCGAGACCGCGATCGCGGCGCTCGATGAGGCGCCGGCCGCGTTCCTGGAAAAGCGCCGCGCCTTGCTGCACGACCTCGAGCAGGCGGAAGCCGCGCGTCGCGACGCAGCCGATCGTCTCGCTGTCGCCGAGGCTGCGCAGGGGAAGGCCGATCGTGCTGCGAGGCAAGCGGTCGATGAGCTCGCCACGGCGCGGGAATCGAAGGCGCGCGCCGAGGAAAGGCTGTCAGGCGCGACGGAGCGGCGCCAGGCGCTGATCGCGAGCGTGCGCGACGAGCTCGAGGCGCAGCTTTCCGAGCTGCCCGGACTGGCGGGCGTGACGCTCGACGAGCCCTTGCCCGAGGCGCAGGGCGTCGAGGAGCGTCTCGCCGGCCTCAAGCAGGAACGCGAGCGGTTGGGCGGCGTCAATCTGCTCGCCGACGAAGAGCTTACGGCGATCGAGACGGAACGGTCGAAGCTCGCGAGCGAACGCGATGACCTCGCCGAGGCGATCAAGCGGCTGCGCCAGGCGATCACCAGCCTCAATCGTGAAGGGGCCGAGCGCCTGACCGGCGCCTTCGCCACGGTGAATGCGCATTTCCAAAGCCTTTTCAAGACTTTGTTCGGCGGCGGCGCGGCCGAGCTGCAATTGATCGAATCCGAGGACCCGCTGGAAGCCGGGCTCGAGATCATCGCCAATCCGCCCGGCAAACGGCCGCAGACCTTGTCGCTGCTCTCCGGCGGCGAGCAGGCCTTGGCGGCGACCGCGCTGATCTTCGCGGTGTTCCTGACGAACCCTTCGCCGATCTGCGTGCTCGACGAAGTCGACGCGCCGCTCGACGATGCCAATGTCGAGCGTTTCTGCGATCTCGTGCGCGATATCGCCGCCAAGACCGGCACGCGCTTCCTGATCATCACCCATAATCCGATCACCATGGCGCGCATGGATCGTCTCTACGGCGTCACCATGCCGGAGCGTGGCGTGTCGCAGATCGTCTCGGTCGATCTCGAGACCGCGGAGCGCTTCGCGGCGGAGTGAGCACTGGCCGGGATGGACCCGAGCCCCGATTGGGTTCAAGACCTTGGAACATGAGCGAACCGTCCCCGGACGATCTCGACCGTCGGCGTGCCGCGCTCGACGCCAGGCTCCGCGCGTTGCGGCCATCCGAGCCCACGCAGGGGCCAGCGCCCTCGAGCGGCGGCCAAGGCTCGGCGTTGGGCCAAGCCATGCGGCTGTCGACCGAATTCGTCGCGGGGCTTGCGGTCGGAGCCGCTCTTGGATATGGGGCTGACCGACTCCTTGGCACGTCGCCCTGGGGACTCATTCTTTTCTTCCTGCTCGGCTTCGCGGCCAGTGTTCTGAACGCTTATCGCGCTGCCGGGCTCGTCAAGCCGCAACAGCGCCGCGACAATTAGGCACGCCTCGCCCCGTATGAGACGCGCCCGATGGGCGGCATCTTGCGGGGAGTTTCGCCGGGAGCCAACGGACAGGTCCATGAATCCGATCGAACAGTTCGAGATTTCGAATCTGGGGAAATTGGGCGACCTCGGCGCCTATCATTTCGCCTTCACCAATTCCGCCGCCTATATGCTCTTATGCCTCGCCATCATCGCCGGCGTCACGCTCCTCGCCATGCGCGGCGACTCGCTGGTGCCGGGCCGCCTGCAATCGGCGGTCGAAACGATCTATGAGTTCATCGCCGACACGGTGCGCCAATCGGCGGGCGAAGACGGCATGCAGTTCTTTCCCTTGGTCTTCTCGCTGTTCGCCTTCATCCTCGTCTGCAATCTGATCGGGCTCGTGCCGTACACCTTTACGGTCACGAGTCAGATCATCGTCACCGCGTCTCTCGCGCTGCTCGTGATCGGCATCGTGATCGTCTACGGCTTCTGGAAGAACGGGCTCGGTTTCCTGCATCTCTTCGCTCCTTCCGGCGCGCCGGGCTGGCTGATGCCGCTCATCGTGGTGATCGAGGTGATGTCGTTCCTCTTGCGCCCATTGAGCCTGTCGGTGCGTCTCTTCGCCAATATGCTCGCAGGCCACATCGCGCTCGGCGTCTTCGCCGGCTTCGTCGCGATGCTGGTCGGTGCGGGCATTTGGGTCGTGCTCGCGCCGCTGCCGCTGGCAATGACGATCGCGCTCCTCGCGCTCGAGGCGCTCGTGGCCTTCTTGCAGGCCTATGTCTTCGCGATCCTGACTTGCATCTATCTCAAGGACGCGCTGCACCCCCACCATTGACAAAGCCTCCCCACGCGGCTTTTTCGCTTTCCCAAACGATAAAGGAGCAACTCATGGATCCCACCGCTGCGAGATATCTTGCTGCTGGCCTCGCCTGTATCGGCATGGGCGCCACTGCCATAGGTGTTGGAAGCATCTTCGGACAATTCCTATCGGGCGCGTTGCGCAACCCCTCGGCCGCACCTGGGCAACAGACGTTGCTCTTCATCGGCTTTGCGCTGGCCGAAGTGTTCGGCATCGTCTCGATGCTGGCCATGTTCCTGCTTCTGTTCTTCTTCAAGTAATCGTTCCTCGGCGCCCGACCTTGTCTGATCGGCAGGGTCAGGCGCCGCCCCTCCCCCAGTAGCTGGACGTTTCATGGCCGCCGGAACCACAGCCGAGACCGAGGCGCAAACCGAGCAGAAGGCGGGTTTCCCGCCCTTCGAGCCCGAGCACTTTCCCTCGCAGCTGCTCTGGCTGGCGATCACTTTCGTGGCGATCTATCTCTTCGTCTCGAAAGTCGTCGTCAAGCGCGTCGGCGGCACGATCGCCGGGCGCGCCCGCCGCATCGCGCGCGATCTCGACGAGGCGGCAGCCGCCAAGGCCCGAGCCGATGAAGCGACGGCGGCCTATGGCAAATCGCTCGCCGAGGCCCGCGACAAGGCGCAAAGCATGGCGCGCGAGACGCGCGATGCCATGAACGCGACGAGCGAAGCCAGGCGCAAGGCGATCGAGGCCGACCTCGCGACGAAGCTCGCGAGCGCCGACAAGGAGATCGCGGCGCGCAAGGCCGACGCCATGGCGAATGTCGGCGCGATCGCGCAAGAGACCGCCGCCGCGATCGTAACGAGGCTCACGGGCCGGGCCGCGGATGCGACGGAGCTCGCCGCGGGGCTTGCCGCAGCCGTGAAGAGCTGAGGGATAGACCATGCCCCATCTTTTCTCCGATCCCGAGTTCTGGGTCGCCGTCGCCTTCGTGATCTTCATCGCGGTCGCGGCGAAGCTCGGCGCCTTCAAGGCGCTCGCCGATGGGCTCGACAAGCGCGGCGCGCGCATCGCGGGCGAGCTTGCCGAAGCGAAGCGGCTGCGCGACGAGGCGGAAGCCTTGCTGGCTTCCTATGAGAAGCGCCGCCACGAAGCCGAAAGCGAGGCGGCCGCCATCATCGCCAACGCCAGGGTCGAGGCCGAACGCCTCGCCAAGGAAGCCGGGACGAAGCTCGCCGATTTCGTGGCGCGCCGCCAGAAGGCCGCCGAGCAGAAGATCGCCCAGGCGGAGGCCGATGCCACGCGCGAGGTGCGCGGCGCCGCGGCCGAAGCCGCGATCCGCGCGAGCGAAGCCATTCTGCGGCGTCGCTCGAAAGGGCCGGCCGGGCTCGGTCTCCTGACGAAAAGCCTCGACGAGATCAAGTCGAAGCTGAATTGAGCGGTCCCTTGCACCGTCGGGTCCAGCCGCATCCACGCCGGACACCGAGACTCTGGACCCGACCATGCCGCTCCTGATTTTCGATTGCGACGGGGTGTTGGTCGATTCCGAATATCTCTTTGCGCGCGTCGCCTCGGAATGCTTGTCCGAGATCGGAATCGCCATCGGGCCCGAGGAGGCGGCGCGACGTTTCGCCGGCGTCAGCCTCAAGGACATGCTCGCTGCCGTCGAACGCGAGCATCATGTCGCGCTGCCCGGCGGCTTCGAGGCCGACGTCATTACCCGCGAGGACGAGGCCTATAGGCTGCTGCTGCGGCCGGTCGCCGGCGCCAGGGAGGCGATCTTGTCGCTCCCGCTGCCGCGCTGCGTCGCCTCCTCCTCATTACCCGAGCGGATTTCGCAATCGCTCGTCGTGACCAAGCTCGATGACCTGTTCGAAGAGCAGGCGCGGTTCTCGACCGCGCTCGTCGCCAGGGGCAAGCCGGCGCCCGACATCTTCCTGCATGCGGCGCGCCGGATGCACGAGCGGCCCGAGCGATGCATCGTCGTCGAGGATTCCGTGCCCGGCGTGACCGGCGCCGTCGAGGCCGGAATGCAGGTCGTCGGTTTCGCCGGCGGCCGCCATTGCGGTCCGGGTCATCATGCGCAGCTCACGACGGCGGGAGCGCATATCGTAATCGCGGAAATGGCGCGATTGCCTGAAGCGGTCCAGAGCCTCATGCCGGCGACGGCCTCACATCGCCGATAGGCCCCCGTCGAGCACCAGCTCGGCGCCGGTCATCAGCTTCGACTCGTCGGAGGCGAGGTAGACGATCGCATACGCCACATCATCCGGCTCTCCGATGGAGCCGAGCGGGATCTGCCGACCGAGCTTCTCGCGAGCGGCCTCCGCGCCGCCGAGCGCGGCGAACATGCCCTGCACCATCGGCGTGTCGATGAAGGTCGGGTGCACCGAATTGCACCGGATGCCGTAACCTTGCCGCGCACAATGCAGCGCGATCGATTTCGACAAGTGCCGCACCGCCGCCTTGCTGGAATTATAGGCGGCGAGGTTGCGTGCGGCGACGATGCCCGAGATCGACGACAAGATGACGATCGAGCCAGGCGGGTGCCGCCGCATCAGCGGCAAGGCTATTTGCGTGCCGTAGAAGACCGCGTCGAGATTGACGGCGTGGACGCGACGCCACTCCTCGGGCGTCGTATCCTCGACCGTGCCCACGCTGCCTACGCCCGCCGAATGCACCAGCACGTTGAGCGCGCCCGCGCGTTTCTCCACCAACGCCACCGCATCGCGCCAGGCCGCGATCTCGGTCACGTCGATCGCGACCGCAGACGCCCCGTCGCCGATCTCGCGCGCCACCTTCCCGGCCCCTTCGAGATTACGGTCGGCGATGGCGACATATGCGCCCTCGCGCGCCATCATCAGCGCCGTCGCCCGACCGATGCCGGAGGCGCCTCCGGTGACCAGAGCGGTCTTACCGCTCAAGCGCCCCATGATGCCCGGCTCACAGCGTCTTGTGCGTGCCGTCGCACAGCGGCGAATGCTTGCTGTTCTTGCAGGCGCAGAAATAGGCCGTCCGGTCCGTGTCCGATTTGAATTCTTTCGGCGTGAAGGTCGAGCCCTTATGCGAGCCGTCGCAGAAAGGCTGCTTCTTCGATTGACCGCAGGCGCACCACCAATAGCTTTGCCCGGCCTTCACCTCGACGGCGATAGGCTCCCTGGCGGCGATGTGCGGGCTTGTCATGGGCTGCAACTCCGGTTTTCATGTTGGTCGGTCGCGATTGTGGGACGAATGCGCCCGGGTGGGCAAGGGCCTTCCCGCCGACGGCCGCACCAAAGAGGCTTTTCGCCGTCGGCTCAGCCGATGAAGCCTCCGCCTTCCGTTCTGAGCCAAGCCGCGCCGCAGGCCTTGGCAAGCTCGCGCACGCGCAGGATGTAGCTCTGGCGTTCGGTCACCGAGATCACGCCGCGCGCGTCGAGCAAGTTGAAGGCGTGGCTCGCCTTGATGCATTGATCATAGGCGGGGAGCGCCATCCTGTGCCGCTTGTCGTTGGCGCCGGCACCCGACTCGCCGGCGGCGAGCAGCGCCCGGCATTCGGCCTCCGCATCCTTGAAATGGCGAACCAGCATCTCGGTGCTCGCCGCCTCGAAGTTGTAGCGCGAATACTCTTCCTCGGCCTGGAGGAAAACGTCGCGATAGGTGATCTTCTCGGGTCCCTCGCGCCCGTTGAAATTGAGATCGAAAATACTGTCGACGCCCTGCACATACATGGCGAGGCGCTCGAGCCCATAGGTGATCTCGCCGGAGACCGGCGCGCATTCGAAGCCCGCCACCTGCTGAAAATAGGTAAATTGCGACACTTCCATGCCGTCGCACCAGCATTCCCAGCCGAGCCCCCAGGCGCCGAGCGTCGGGCTCTCCCAATCGTCCTCGACGAAGCGGATGTCGTGGACGCGACGATCGATCCCGATCGCTTCCAGCGACGCCAGATACAGATCCTGGATGTCGGGCGGGTTCGGCTTCAAGATCGCCTGGAACTGGTAGTAATGCTGCAGCCGGTTCGGGTTCTCGCCATAGCGTCCGTCCTTCGGGCGGCGTGACGGCTGCACATAGGCGGCGCGCCACGGCTTCGTTCCGAGCGCGCGCAGGGTCGTCGCCGGATGGAAGGTGCCGGCACCCACTTCCATGTCGTACGGCTGCAGGATGACGCAGCCCTCGCCCGCCCAGAATTGCTGCAGCGTCAGGAGAAGCCCTTGAAAGCTCTTGGCCGGGTTCATCGCCGAGCTCTTCGGGCAAGGAGTGGTTTGGATATCGGACATGGGCGAAACCGTGTTGTCCCCTCGGGCGAAGCGAATACGCCCTGCCCTTCGCACGCGGGATACGGCGTCTGGCGGATCAAGGCAAATGCCTGCGCGCCCGCGGCGCAAGCCTGATCGCCGGCAGCCGATCGAAGCGACCATTCGGTCCGCCCAGCCTTGCATATTGTGGCGATTCCACGGCGATCGGCACTGACAAGGCGCCTGAATACAGGCGACTGCGCGTGTGAAGGCGAAGTCATCGCGCGGCAATCTTCTGCTCGGCAAGGCCGGAATTCATCATGCACAGTGCCGAGCTCGCCCGATACGTGGCCAAAGGCGAGCAAATTCTTGGGCGCACGTATCGCGCCCCGCTCGAAGACTTTGCGGCTTCGGCATGCACCATCGAGTTAAGCCTATGTTCAGGCTCGCCTTGAAATCATCACAACAGCCGCCTCATAATTCCGGGTCGCGGGGCGGGAGAGGGCGCTGCCGCATGATGCGCATCGTCCTTCTATGGCAAAGGGAGAATCTTATGCGGATAATCAAGGCAATGCTGCTGGCATTGGTCCTGACGGTGTTTTCGCTCGCCAGCGGGCCCAATGAATCCTTCGCCGGCGTGCCGACGGCGGTTGCCGTCGCTCCGGCCGCCACGGCTGCGGCCCAAGGCAGCCCCACCGAACAAGTTTGGTGGCGCGGCGGCTGGGGTGGACGTGGCTGGGGCTGGCGTGGCGG
>JBIOEJ010000111.1:0-19647 GCA_044445965.1 Hyphomicrobiales bacterium | reverse complement strand
GGCGACGGTCGCCAAACCGTCCCAGCCCGCCCACAGCCTCGCAAACGAAAGTCATCGAAAGCCTCCCGCGAATCAATGTGCATCACGGAATCAGCCTTCAATGCCCACAGCAATCGAGATGTGTGCACATGACAGCGCCCTTGGCGGGAGAAGGCACGCGCTCAATCGTATGTGCGAATTGACGACATGAGTTTGCCATGAACAAGCCGGTCTATCCATTGCCGGCGGCCACCATCCGGCTCCCGAGGCCCGACCGCTCGCTCGAGACCTATCGCCTCGGCGCACCGCGCGATTTCCCCGCGCGCCTGGCACGACCCCTCAACCGCATAGCCTTCTCGGCGGCGCATGTGGTCGCCGATCCGCTCAGCGTCGCGGATCCCTGGCTCGAGGCCGCGATCGACTGGGACAAGACGATCGCCTATCGTCAGCATCTATGGGATCTCGGGCTCGGGGTCGCGGAGGCGATGGATACGGCGCAGCGCGGCATGGGGCTCGACTGGCCGACCTCGCTCGAGCTCATCCGCCGCTCGGTCGCGGCCGCGAAAGCGCGAGGCGGCGCGCTCGTGTTCTGCGGCGCGGGCACGGATCATCTGGCTCCGGAGGCTGCAAAGACCCTTGATGACGTCATCTGCGCCTACGAGCAACAGGTCGCCGCCATCGAGGCGGCCGGCGGCCGCATCATCCTGATGGCGTCGCGGGCGCTGGCGAGGATTGCGCGGAACGCCGACGATTATGCCGCAGTCTATGGCCGCATCCTGCGCCAGCTGCCCGAGCCAGCCATCATCCATTGGCTCGGCGACATGTTCGATCCGGCGCTCGCGCGCTATTGGGGCTCGGGCGATCTCGACACCGCGATGGACACCGCCGTTTCGATCATCAACGCCAGCGCCGCCAAGGTCGACGGCGTCAAGATCTCGCTGCTCGACAAGCAGAAGGAGATCGTCATGAGGCGGCGCCTGGCAAAGGGCGTGCGCATGTACACGGGCGACGATTTCAACTACGCCGAGCTGATCGAGGGCGACGGGCAATCCCACTCCGACGCGCTGCTCGGCATTTTCGACGCCATCGCCCCCGCGGCCTCGGCGGCACTCGCCCATCTCGCGGCGGGCAACGCCGCCGCCTTCAACGAGGTGCTGGCGCCGACCGTCGCGCTGTCGCGGCATATCTTCAAGGCGCCGACCCGCTTCTACAAGACCGGCATCGTGTTCATGGCCTATCTCAACGGGCATCAGGACCATTTCGCCATGGTCGGCGGCCAGGAGAGCGCGCGCTCGACCTTGCATCTTGCCGAGCTGTTCCGGCTCGCCGATCGCTCGGGCCTGCTGCGCGAGCCGGAGCGCGCCGCGGCCCGCATGCGCGCCTTCCTCGTAACCCGTGGAGTCGAGCCCTGAATATGCGGGACTTCTCCCGCGATCATCGCTGGCTCTCGATCAACACCGCGACCTTGCGCAAGCAGGCCGATCTTGCCGGCATCGTCGAGGCTTGCGCGCGGCACGGCATAAGGGCGATCTCGCCCTGGCGCGAGGAGGTGCGGGCGCTTGGCCTCGACCGGGCCGTCGAGCTCCTGCGCCAAACGGGGCTCGAGCTCTCCGGCTATTGCCGGGGCGGCATGTTCCCGGCAGATGCGGCAGGCAAGCTCGAGGCGCGCGACGATAATCGCCGTGCCGTCGATGAGGCGAAGGCGCTCGGCGCGCCTTGCCTCGTGCTCGTCGCGGGCGGGCTGCCGCAATTCTCAAGGCCGGGAAGCGCCCCCTCGAAGGACCTTGCGGCCGCGCGAGCCCTGGTCGAGGAGGGTCTCGCCGAGCTCTTCGCTTATGCGAGCGAAGCCGGCATCAAGCTCGCGCTCGAGCCGCTGCATCCGATCTACGCCGCCGACAGGGCTTGCGTGAATACGCTGGAGCAGGCGCTCGACCTCTGCGACCTTGTCGATCCAGGGCAATCGGGCGGGCTCGGCATCGCGCTCGACGTCTATCATGTGTGGTGGGACCCGAAGCTCGCCTCCGGCATGGCGCGCGCCGGGGGCAGCCGCATTCATGCCTTCCATGTCTGCGACTTCCTGGTGCCGACGCGCGACCTTCTCGATGATCGCGGCATGATGGGGGATGGCGTGATCGATATTCGAGGCATCCGCGAAAGGGTCGAGGCGCAAGGCTATGCCGGCTATGCGGAGGTCGAGATCTTCTCCGACCGCTGGTGGGGGCGCCCGATCGACGAGGTGCTCTGCGTCTGCATCGAGCGGCACCGGACGGTCGTTTAGTTTCCCGCGAGCAAGCGGAGAAGGAAGAACGCGCGCGTGCCAAGGAATGTGTGTCGCTGCAAATACAGAAAGAAATGCAGTGATGGGGGCATTTCGGCAGGGCACTCCGGAGAGCGGAAAAGGGCCTCCCCTTTCCCTGAAGCATGAAGTGAGGACTCTTGTCCGGAGGGGAATGCCATCCGGGAATAAGCCCGCCTTGAATGGCACCGGGGGCACCGCGCACGGTCTCGCGAGCGGCAGGGGCAAAGATCGGGCGCTGTGGCCTCACCCGACGGTCGGGTCGAGCCGGTCGCGCAGCCAATCGCCGGCGATGCTGATTGCGAGCGTCGTCGCGACGATGATCAGGCTCGGGCAGAGCAGGATCCAGGGCGCGCTCGAGATATAGCCGCGCCCATAGCCCACCATGTTGCCGAGGCTGGTCAGCGGCGGTTGCACGCCAAGGCCGAGGAAGGAGAGCCCGCTCTCGGCGAGGATCACCTCGGGGAAGGCGAGGGTCGCCGAGACGATCAGGGTAGCCGCGATATTGGGCAGCATATGCCCCACATAGCGCCGCCAGGGGCCGGCCCCGATCTGGCGCACGGCGAGCATATAACCTTGGGCGTTGGCGGCGAGCGCGAGACCGCGCGCCACCCGTGCATGGCGCTCCCAGCCGTAGAGCGCCAGGAGCCCGATCAGGAGCGGCAGCGAGTTGCCGAAGAAGGCGAGCACCGACAGGGCGAGGATGATGAAGGGCAGCGCCGCCTGCACGTCGACCAACATCAGCACGATCTGCTCGACGAGGCCGCGCATATGCGCGGCGACGAGACCGAGCGTCGCGCCGAGAAACGTACCGAGCGCCGTCGCCCCGAATGCGATGAGCAGGCTGATCCGGATCGACGTGATGAGCCGCGAGAGCACGTCGCGTCCGAGCTCGTCGGTGCCGAGCGGATGGGCAAGGACGCCACCGAACCCCGCGGGCGGCTTCAGCCGCGCCGAGAGATCGACGGCCGTGATGCTGTAGGGGCGGACGAGATCGGCGAAGACGCCGATCAGGATCATCAGAGCGATCCAGGAGAAGGCAATGACGATCGCCGCGGGCGTCGCCCGCCGCGGAGCGCGGCCGATCAGGGGGAGCGCGGCCTCGGCCATCAGTGCCGCCCGCTTCTGAGGCGCGGGTCGAGCACGCCGTAGAGGAGATCGACGGTCAGGTTCGATAGCACCATGGTGATCGAGACGATGAGCAGGATGCACTGCACGACCGCGACATCGCGCGCGCCGACCGAGGTGACCATCAGTCGGCCGAGCCCCGGCCAGCTGAACACGCTCTCGGTGACCACGGCGCCGGCCAATAGCCCGCCCACCATGAAGCCGATCATGGTGACGACCGGGATCGCGGCGTTCGGCAGCGCATGGTGGCGGATCACGGCGCGCCACAAGAGCCCCTTGGCGCTCGCGGCGCGGATGTAGGGCTGGCCCAGCACCTCGACCATGGCGCTGCGGGTGAAGCGCGCCAGGATCGCTGCCCAGCTTGCGCTCAAGGTGATCACCGGCAGGATCGCGCTCCTCCAGCTGTCATTGCCGCCCGACGGCAGCAGGCGAAACTGCACGGCGAAGACGAGCACGAGCACGAGGCCGAGTACGAAGCTCGGCACGGTGAAGCCGGCGACCGCGCCGAGCATGACGGCCCGATCGGTGGGCGTGTCGCGCTTCAAGGCCGCATAGGCGCCCGCCGACACTCCGATGACGATGCTCATGATCAGCGCCGGCAGCATGATCTCGAGCGTCGCCGGCACCCGCTCCAGGACGAGCGGCAGGACATCCGCGCCGTTGAGCAGCGAACGGCCGAAATCGCCGCGCAATATCCCGGCGATGTAGAGGAGGAATTGCTGCCAGACCGGCTGATCGAGCCCCCAAGCCCTGCGGAAGGCGGCGACCGCGTCGGGCGGCGCGTCAGGACCAAGGATGACCAGGGCGGGATCGCTCGACAGGCGCAGGACCACGAAGGCGAAGGCCACCACGATCAGGATGGTCAAGAGCGCGCGGGCGATGCGGTGCAGCGCGAAGAGCAGCATCAGGCGGCCTTCCGCGCCGTGGACTCGCCCTCGCCATGCGCGAGATGGCAGGCGACGAGCCGCCCGTCGGGTCTCGGCAGCAGCTGAGGCGATAGCTGCCGACAGATCGGGGCGGCGATCGGACAACGGGGATGGAAGGCGCAGCCGCTCGGGCGGGCAGCGGGATTGGGCGGCTCGCCCTGGAGCAGCAGGCGCGGGCCGCGCTTGGTCGGATCGGGCACCGCCGCAAGCAGCGCGCGCGTATAGGGATGCGCAGGCGCCGCATAGAGCGCGTCGGGCTCGCCGCGCTCGACGATGAGGCCGAGATACATCACGGCAACCTCATGCGCGAGAAAGCGCACGAGCTTCAGGTCATGGCTGATGAACAGCATGGCGAGACCGAGCTCTGCTTGCAGATCGCCGAGCAGGTTCACCACTTGCGCTTGGATCGACACGTCGAGCGCCGAGACTGGCTCGTCGCAGACGAGAAGGTCGGGCTTGGTCGCCAGCGCTCGCGCCAGCACGGCGCGCTGGCGCTGCCCTCCGGAAAGTTCGTGCGGGTAGCGGGCGGCCTGGTCGGGCCGCAGCCCGACCTCCCGTAGCAGTTCGCCCGTTCGCGCGGCGCGCTCCGTGGATGTCCCGATGCCGTGGACGGCGAGCGGCTCGGCGATCTGCGCCCCGATCGGCAGGCGGCGGTCGAGCGCGCCGAGAGGGTCCTGGAAGACGAGCTGCATGCGCGCCCGCAGGCGCCGCCAGGCGGCGCTGTCGGGACGAGGCACGGGCGCGCCGTCGAAGCGCACCGTTCCGCTGTCCGCGGCCTCGAGGCCGAGCGCGAGGCGCCCGGTCGTCGACTTGCCGCACCCCGATTCGCCGACGAGGCCGAGGGTGCGGCCACGGTCGAGCCTGAGCGATACGCCCGCGACCGCCAGCACCGGGGCGGGATGGGCGAACAGGCCGCGCCGCGTCCGATAAGCGCGCGTGACGCCGTCGAGCTCGAGGAGGCTCATGACGGGGGCCGGAGGATAACTGGCTTCATGCCGGCACCGCCTCGCTCGCGAGGTCCGCGACCCGGATGCAGGCCGCGCGCTGGCCGGGCCCTGCGTGCAGCATCGGCGGGGGCCCGGCCGAGCAGTCCGGGATCGCGAGCCGGCAGCGCGGCGCGAAGGCGCAGCCCGCCGGCATGTTCCAAGGCTCGGGCACATGGCCCGGAATGGCGGTGAGCCGCCGCCGCGCCCCGGCCAGCGGCGGCGCGGCCCCGATCAGGCCGCGCGTATAGGGATGCGCAGGCGCCACGAACAGCCGCTCCGCCGGCGCCTCCTCCACGATATCGCCCGCATACATGACGACGATGCGGTCGCAGAGCTCGGCCACGACGCTGAGATCGTGGCTGATGAGCACCAGCGCCATGCCCATCTCGCGCCGCAGCCGATCGATGAGATCGAGGATCTGCGCCTGGATGGTGGCGTCGAGCGCGGTGGTGGGTTCGTCGGCGACGAGCAGCTCCGGCTCGCCGGCGAGCGCCATGGCGATCATGACGCGCTGGTTCTGGCCGCCGGACAGCTCATGCGGATAGAGGTCGAGGCGGCGCTGCGCGTCGGGGATGCCCACGAGTTCGAAAAGGCGGCGCGCTTCGGCCCTGGCGGCGGCCCCGGCGAGGCCGCGATGCAGGCGCAAGGCTTCGACGAGCTGGGCGCCGACCCGATGCACCGGGTTCAGCGACGAGATCGGGTCCTGGAAGATCAGCCCGATCCGGCCGCCGCGCACCTGCGACAGCTCCTGTTCCGAGGCGCCGATGATGTTCCTGCCCGCGAGGCGCGCCTCGCCGCGCAGTTGCGCATGGCGCGGCAACAGGCCGAGCGTCGCAAGCCAAGTCACCGATTTGCCGGAGCCCGATTCGCCGACCATGCCGAGCGCCTCACCTCGCCCGACGCTGAGATTCAAGCCGCGCAGCACCGATTGACCGTCGAAGGCTACGCTGAGATCGCGAAGCTCGATGAGCGGCGTCGCGCCTGCCGTCATGTCCGGGAGCGGCGAAGGAAGGCGCGCCCGGCTCAGCAGCTCAACCACGAACGCTGCCGCCCCAGTTCGAGGCCCTGAAATCCATCGCGAAGTCCGGAGCGGACTTCCACTGCACGGATCTCAGCTTGGCCGTGAAGGTCGCGTTCTGATTGATCACCGTATAGGCGGGATCTTCGCGCTCGCAGATCACCAGCATGCGCGCATAGGCCTTCTTGCGCGTCTCCTTGTCGGTCGAGGTCTGGAGCACGCCGCAGAGCTTGTTCATCTCGTCATTCGCCCATTCATGGACCTGCTGCTGCTGCCCCTGCGGCCCGTGTTGAGTCGGCAGCGAGGAGACCGGGTCGTTGAACTGGGCGCTGTTCGACCAGTCATGGATGGCGCGCTTGGCCTGCGGGTCCCAGATCTGGGCCCAGTTCTCCTTCATCTCGATCTGGACGTTGAGGCCGGCCTGCTGCCACATCTCGGTCAGCACCTGGGCGTTGGCGGTCTGCAGCGTGTAATAGTCGTTAAGCACGCGGTAGGGGATGGGATCGCCCTTGTAGCCTGCTTCCTTCACCAGCGCCTTGGCCTTGGCGAGATCGAATTCGGGCGCGGTCCAGCCGCTGATCAGCATGTCGCCGTAGAAGGCGAATTGCAGGCCGGCCGGCACGACGGTCCGCCCGAGCCACAGCTCCTTGACGATCTGCTGTCGATCGATTGCGTGCGCCAGCGCCTGCCTGATGCGCGGGTCCTTGAGCGCCGTATCGTATTTGTCGAAGACACTCATGCGGATGTTGGGGATGGGGCCGCCCACGACCTCGAGCTTCTGATCGGATTCGACGGACTTGATCTGGTCCGGCGTCAGGTCGCAGGCGAAATGATACTGGCCGGCGCGGATGCCGTTGACGCGCTGGGCCGCCTCCGGCACCTGCACGAAGCGCAGCGTCTTGATGGGCGGGCGGCCGCCCCAGTAGTCGTCATGCGCCTCGAAGACGAGTTCGGTGTCCGGCGTGTAGGATCTGATCTTGTAGGGGCCGGTGCCGATCGGCTTCCTGGCGTAATCGAGCCAGCTTCCCGCCTCCTCGAAGCCGCGACGGTTGATGATTTGGCAGCCCATCGCCGACAGCCGGCCTTCGAGCGTTACGTCCGGCGTCGCGTTGAGGAAGCGGCAGGTGTATTTGTCGACCACCTCGACCTTGACGAGCGACGGCCATAACCGCCGCGCCACCGCCGGCACCTGGGTCGGCAGCTCCTTGCTCTTCTGCACGGGCCGCGAGGTATCCATGGTAATGGTCTTGTCCCAGCCCGCCGGCGTCGTCGCGCCGAACATCCGCTCGGCGCTGCAGGTGAAGGCGATGTCCTCCGCCATCAGCTCGTCGCCGTTGTGGAACTTCACGCCCTGGCGCAACGACACTTCGAGCGTCTTGTCGTCGAGGCGCCGCCACCCGGTGGCGAGCTGCGGCATGGCCTCGAGCTCGCCTTGCAGGTTGCGGCCGATCAAGAGCTCGACATAGGAATTGAGAATCCGCTCGCCGACATTCGATTGCTCGGCGACCGGGTCGAGCGTGTTGCTCGTCGTCAGCGCCTGCACGGCGATGACGATATCGGGCCGCTGATCCGTCTGCGCGATGGCGAAGCGCGGCAGCGCCAGCGCGCTGACGAGCGTCAGAAAGCCGCGGCGTCCAATCTTGGCCATGATGCTTCTCCGTCCTTCGGGACTTTCCGCTCCTCCAGGCCCTGCGGCGTGGCGCGGAAATGGGTCAGCGTGCGGTCGGCATGGATCAGCCGCCAGGAAAGCGCCTTTTGCGCATAGTCCCTGACGATCGCCGCGTGGGCTCTATCCTCGGCGAGATTGCGGAACTGATGCGGGTCGGCCTGAAGATCGAAGAAGAGCGGCGGCAGGGCGGCGAAGTGCACATATTTGAAGCGCTCATCCTGCACCACGCAGAGGCTCGCCTCGTCCATCGAGATGCCGAGCTCGCGCTCCGGCGTCGAATAGAAAATGTCGCGGAAGTCGTATTCGTAGTGCAGCTCGGCGCGCCAATCCCGCGGCTTGCCTTGCCGCATGAAGGGCGTGAGGCTGCGCCCGTCGCAAGCGCGCGGCACCTCGCCGCCGAGCCAATCGATGATGGTCGGCATCACGTCGATGCTCTCGGTGAAGGCTGCCTCGATGCGCGCGGGCACGGTCTTGACGCGCGGATCCCTCACCACCAGCGGGATGCGGAAGCTCTCGTCGAAATAGCCGATCTTGCCGAGGAGATGGTGGTCGCCGAGCTGCTCGCCATGATCGCTGGTGAAGATGACGAGCGTATCCTTCCATTGGTCGGTCTCGTCGAGATAGGCGAAGACGCGTCCGAGGCAGTCGTCGATCTCGGTCATCAGGCCGAAATAGGTGGCGCGCATCTGCAGGATCGCGGCTTCGTCCAATTCGGAGGCCGTGCCCTTCGCGCCCTCGAAGAAGCTCTTGCTGGCGACGTTGCGCAGATAGTATTCGAGGAGCGGATGCTGCCTCGCCTCCTCTTGCGGGGACGCGGCGCGGATGGGCGGCGCCATGTCGGCCGGCCTGTACATCGCATGATAAGGCGCCGAGGCGACGAAAGGCGGATGCGGCCGGAAATAGCCGAGATGCAGGAAGAACGGCTTGCCGTCGCGGCCCTTGAGATAGCCGAGCGCCCGTTCGGTGAAATAGCTCGAATCCGAAAGCTCGGCCGGAATGCGGGCGGGGCGTTCGGTCGCGCCGGGCTCGGCATCCTCGCCTGCGGGCAGCCAGATATCCTCGCGCCGCTTCGGCAGGGCGAAGCCCTGATGCGCGACCCATCCGAAATAACCGTCCATATGGGGCTCGAAGGCGCCGACCGAACGGAAGCCCTCCATGATGTCGCCGAGCACGGTGAAGCGCGCATCCTTTGGCGAAGCCGCTCGAGGATCGGGAGTGGTCGTGGTGTAGCCGATCAGCGCCGGGTCGTAACCGATATCGCGCAAGCACCGCGCCAAGGTCATGTGACGGGCATCGAGCGGCACGGTGTTCTGCACGGCGCGGTGGTTCATCTGGTAGAGGCCGGTGAGCAGGCTCGCCCGAGCCGGGCCGCAAGGGACCGTCGTCGTCACATGGTTGCGGAAGGTCACGCCTTCACGGCACAGCCGGTCGAGATTGGGCGTGCGCAGATGCGGAGTGCCGAGCCATGGCACGCAGTCGGCGCGCCACTGGTCGACGACGATCAGGAGGACGTTTCCAGGATGCATGGCTCACACGGCTGCTCGACCGAATATGCTAGGCGGGGGTTCGGGGGGGCGTCAAACGTGGCGCCGCCGGCGAACGCGGCCCCACATCGAGGGGTGGCGGGCCCACCTCTCCCCTCGCGGGAGAGGGCGATCCTGAAGCGCGCAACGCGTAAGGAACGGGTGAGGGGTGCTCCAGCTTGGCATCGACCCCTCGCCCGGAGCCCTCGCTTCGCTCAGGCTCCGACCTCTCCCGCAAGGCCCGGACTTGATCCGGGCCGAGGGGAGAGGTGAGCCGCCCCGCGGGGTCAGCCGGGCACGCTGCCGCCCCAATTCGCCGGGCGGAAATCCATGCCGAAATCGGGCGCTGCCCTCCATTGAATGGATTTCGCCTTGCCGGTGAAGGTCGCGTTCTGGTGCAGCACGGTGTAGGCGGGGTCCTCGCGCTCGCAGATCTCCAGCAAGCGCGCGAAGATCTTGTGGCGCTGGTCCTTGTCGGTGCTGCTGGTGAGCGCGGCCGATAATTCATTGACCTCTGCATTGCCGTATTCGCCGGTCTGCTGCTGCTGGCCTTGCGGGCCGTGCTGCGAGACCAGGGACGAGACCGGGTCGTTGAAGACGGCGCTGTTCGACCAGCCATGCACGCCGCGCCGGCCGGCGCGGTCGAAGATTTGCGTCCAGTTCTCCTTCATCTCGATCTGGACGTTGATGCCGGCCTGCTGCCACATTTCGGTGAGCACTTGGGCGTTGGCCGTCTGGTTCGTGTAGTAGTCGTTGAGCAGACGATAGGGGATCGGATCGCCCTTATAGCCAGATTGCTTCACAAGCTCGCGAGCCTTGGCGAGATCGAACTGCGGCACCGTCCAGCCTTCGACGAACATATAGCCGTAGAACTCCCATTGCAGGCCGGGGGGCACGCGGGTGCGGCCGAGCCACAGGCTGTCGACGATCGATTGCCGATCGATCGCATGCGCCATTGCGAGCCTGAGCTTCGGGTCCTTCAACGCCGTGTCGAACTTGTCGAAAGTGGTGAGGCGGTGGTTCGGCACGAGGCCGCCGACGACATGCAGCCTGGCATCGCCTTCGACGGTCTTGATCTGATCGGGCGGCAGATCGCACGCGAACTGGAACTCGCCGCTGCGCAGGCCGTTCACCCGCTGCGCCACCTCGGGCACCTGCATGAAGGTCAGGCTGCGCAGCGGCGGCCTTCCGCCCCAGTAATCCTCATGCGCCTCGAGCACCAGCGCCACATCGGGTTTGTATTCCCGCACCTTGTAGGGGCCGGTGCCGATCGGCTTGCGCGCATAGTCGAGCCAGCTCGCGGCTTCCTCGAAGCCGCGGCGGTTGACGATCTCGCTGCCGAGGGCGGTCAGCCGCCCCTCGAGCGTGAGGTCGGGCGTCGCATTGATGAAGCGCACCGTGTATTTGTCGACGATCTCGATCTTCTGCAGCGAGGGCCATAGGCGACGCGCCACCGGCGGCACTTGGGCGGGGAGCGATTTGCTCGCCGACATCGGGTTGCGCGTATCGAGCGCGATGGTCTTGTCCATATTGAGCGGCTCGGTCGCGCCGAACATGCGCGCCGGCGAGAAGGTGAAGGCTACGTCTTCGGCGGTCAGCTCGTCGCCGTTGTGGAACTTGACGCCTTGGCGCAGCGCGACCTCCAAGGTGCGATCGTCGATGCGTCTCCAGCTCGTCGCGGCGCGCGGGATCGATTCGAGCTGGCCCTGGTAGTTCTTGCCGATCAGCGTCTCGAGGAAGGAATTGGTGATCCGCGTCCCGACATTCGATTGCTCGGCGATGGGATCGACGGTGTTGCTGGTGGCGATGAGCTGGACGGCGACCTTGATATCGGGCCGCTGGTCGCTCTGCGCGATGGCGAAGCGCGGCAAGGCGCTCGCCCCCGCGACGGCCATCAGGCCGCGTCTCGTCAGTCTCAGCATGACGGCTCTCCTCCATGGGGGCGCAAAATCCCCGCCGCCGAATGGCGGGCGAGGCGCAGGCGAATCGCAAAGACTCGATTCGACCAAATGCTCGAATTGACCAAGTGCTCGAATTGGCCAAGTGGTCGAATTGACCTGGCGATATGCTAGGCGGGTGCGCGGCGACCGCCGGATGAGGCGGACCGCCGCCAACGCATAGGAAGGCTCGATGAAACTTCGATGACCGACATCGCTTCACACCGCGGCGGGGCGTTGCTCTGGCCGGAGAACAGCCGCACCGCCTTCGAGAACACCGCGAAGCTGTCCGTCGACGAGGTCGAGTTCGACATCCACCCGACGCGCGACGGCAAGCTCGTCGTCATCCATGACGCGACGCTCGACCGGACGACCGATGGCACGGGGCCGGTCTGCGAGAAGAGCTTCGCCGAATTGTCGCGCCTCACGTTGAAGGGATCGTCGGGCGATCACATCCTTTTGATCGACGAGGTCATCGAGATCTTCCGGCCGACGCCGATCAAGCTGCGCGTCGAGATCAAGGCCGGGCCCGGCCGCAAACCCTATCCCGGCTCGGCGCGGCAAATCGCCTTGGTGCTCGGCGAGCGCAAGATGCTCGAGCGCGCGATCCTCACCTCCTTCCAGCTCGACACGGTCCGCGAAGCGGTCGCCCATGGCCGCCCATGGCGGCATGTCTGGCTCGCGACCCCGGACTTGCAGACCGATCTCGGGATCGCCAGCCTGTGCGGCATCGCAAAGCTGCACGGCGTGCCGATGCTCGGCATCCGCTGGGATCGGCTCGATGCCAGCATCGTCAGGGAGGTTCGCGCGGCGGGGCTGGGGCTCGGCGGCTGGGCCGCGAATGACCAGACGGCGATCGGCAGGATGCTCGCTCTCGGCGTCGACGTCTTTACCACCGATCGCCCGGACTTGGCGCTGAAGGCGCGCGATGCGATAGGCAAGAGGTGACGGCAAATCCGTCATGGCCTGGCCCGGCCATCCACGTCTACCCTCTACCTCGAACAAAGTCGCGGATGGCCGCCAAAGCTCGACGCTCCGCGTCGAGCGGCGAACGGAATAGACGGACGCGCGAAGCGCGTCCTTTTCGCGCGGCCATGACGCCAAGCTGGCCACCTCGGATGGAGAAATTTGGGAGGTTTTTCATGGATGCAAAAGAGATCGAGCGGGTCGCCGATGAATTCGACGAGGCGCGTCGGCGCGGCGAATATTTTCCGAAGGCCTGGTTCGGCCGCCTCGCCATCGACGACGCCTATCGCATTCAGCTCGGATTGATCGGCCGGCGCTGTGCGGCGGAGAAGCAGCGGCGCATCGGCTGGAAGGTCGGTCTCACGGCGCGCGCCATCCAGCAGCAATTCGGCTTCGACGAGCCGGTGTTCGGCTGCCTGCTGGAAGAGGGGAAGGTATCGACCGGCCATGTGTTCCGGCACGCAGACCTCATTCGCCCGGGCTTCGAGAACGAGCTTTGCGTCGCGCTCGACCGCGATGTCGCGCCCGGCGCCTCGCTCGAAGCGGTGGCCGCCGCGGTCGGCGCCATCCATCCGGCCCTCGAGATCATCGAGACGAGAGGCGACTTCGTCGGGCAGATCGCCCTCGCCCTTGCCGACAACGCCCAACAGAAGTTCTTCGTGCTCGGCGCGCCGGTCCGTGGCGTCGCCGCCGCCGACCTCGCGAAGATGGTGGCGCGGGTGCGGCTGAACGGTTCCGAGATCGGTAATGGGAGAGGCGATGCGGTGCTGGGGCACCCGTTCAACTCGATCGCCTGGCTCGCCGGCAAGCTCGGCGCCTTCGGCGAGAGGCTGCGGGCGGGCGACCTCGTGATGACCGGATCCTTCACGCGCCAATTTCCGCTGGCGGCCGGCGATCGTGTGGAGACGAGCTTCGAGGGGCTAGGGAGGGTCGAGGCTGCCTTCAGCTGAGGGCGGCCACATAATCGCGCCATTGCGCAAGTGCCATCGATCCTCCAAAGCTTAGGGGAGCGGCGCGGCCGCGATCATCGAGCTCAGCGGCGGAGGGGATGAGGTGGACGCAAGGGAAGTCCGGACCAAGGAGGATGCCAAGCGCATCGTCGAGGAGCGCGGCCTGTCGCATGTGAAGCTAGGCGTCACCGATATCGACGGCATCCTGCGCGGCAAATATGTCAGCCGCTCGAAATTCCTCTCGATCCTCGACAAGGGGATGAGCTTCTGCGACGTGGTGCTCGGCTGGGATTCGAACGATCAGCTCTATGACAACGTCACCTATACGGGCTGGCACACCGCCTATCCGGACGCACCGGTGCGCATCGTGCCGGAGAGCTGCCGCAACCTCCCGATCGAAGGCGACATGCTGTTCTTCCTGGCGGAATTCGAAAGGGAGGCGGAGGCGATCTGCCCGCGCGGCCTGCTGCGGCGCGTGCTCGAGCGCGCCCTGAAATCCGGCTTTACGGTCGAATCGGCCGTCGAGTTCGAGTTCTTCGTGTTCGAGGAGACGCCACGCTCGGTTCGCGACAAGGGCTATCGCAACCTCGTGCCGATCACGCCGGGCTATTTCGGCTATTCGGTGCTGCGCTCCTCGGTGCATGGAGATTTCTATGCCGATCTCCTGCGCCAATGCGAGGAGATGGGCATGCCGCTCGAAGGGCTGCATACCGAGACCGGCCCCGGCGTGCTCGAGGCGGCGATCGCCCATTCCGAGGCGCTCGAGGCCGCCGACCGCGCCGCCCTGTTCAAGACCTTCACCAAGGCGCTTGCGCAAAAGCGCGGCTGGATGGCGAGCTTCATGGCGAAATGGTCTCCGAACTGGCCGGGCCAGAGCGGGCATCTGCATATGTCGCTCTTCGACAAGAAGGGCAAAGGCATCTTCCACGATGCCAGGAAGCCGCATGCGATGTCCGACCAGATGCGCTGGTTCGTGGGCGGCCAGCAGGCCTTGATGCCCGAGCTCCTGGCGATGGTCGCCTCGACGGTGAACAGCTATCGCCGACTGATCCCGGGATTCTGGGCGCCGACGGAAGCGAGCTGGGGCGTCGAGAACCGCACTTGCGCGCTGCGCGTCATCCCGGGCTCGCCCGCGAGCCAGCGCGTCGAGTACCGGATCGCGGCGGCCGACATCAATCCCTATGTGGCGCTCGCGGCCGCCATCGGCTCGGGCCTTTACGGCATCGAGAACAAGATCGAGCCCGATCCGGCCGTCGCGGGCAATGCCTATGCGCAGACATTCCCGAAGAAGCGCGCCCTGCCGCGCAGCTTGACCGAGGCGGCGGCGCGCCTCAAGCAGTCGAAGCCGGCGCGCGAGCTGTTCGGCGAGGCCTTCGTCGATCACTACGCGGCGACGCGCGAATGGGAGGATCGCGAGTTTCGCCGCGCCATCACGGATTGGGAGCTCGCCAGGTATTTCGAGATCATTTGAGAGGGCGGGGTCTCGGTGTCATTCAAGGCGAGCTGGAGCTCTCGGGTCGCCCCTATGAGATTGACACATATGCGCTGGGCGCTCTTCCCTCTCCCCTCGCGGGCTACGACATTCACACTTCGTCTCGCGCGATCCAAAGATGCGGAGACAGCGGTGCGCGCACCTTCTACCGCTTGCGGTAGAAGGTGCCGAGCACGATCGTTCAGCATCCCGCCGATCAGGATAGATGTGTGAATGTTGTAGGGTCGCGCCCGGGGATGACACCCTATTTTGCAAAGATCCCGCAAAGGGAGAGGTGAGGGCCAAGCCCTTCCACAACGTCCGGAGGAGGAGACCTCATGCCCGAGATCGTCTGCGTATCGCCCATCGACGGCCGCGAGGTGGCGCGGCGCCTGACCGCATCGGCCTCCGATATCGATGCCGCGCTGACTTGCGCGCGCCAGGCGCAGCGCGACTGGGCGAGGGTGCCGCTCGCCGAGCGCGTCGCCACGGTGCTGCGCGGCGTCGAGGCGCTGGGCGCCATGAACGAGGATATCGTCGCGGAACTCGCGCTGCAGATGGGCCGGCCGATCCGCTATGGTGGGGAGTTCCGCGGCGTCGAGGAACGGGCAAGGCACATGGCCTCGATCGCCGAGGAGGCGCTGGCGCCCATCGTGCCCACCGCCAAGGAAGGCTTCCGGCGCATGATCAAGCGCGAGCCGCTCGGCCTCGTGCTCGTCATCGCGCCCTGGAACTATCCCTACCTCACGGCGATCAACTCGATCGTCCCGGCCCTGATTGCCGGCAATGCGGTGATCTTGAAGCATGCGGCCCAGACGATCCTGGTGGGCGATCGCTTCCAGAAGGCGTTCGATCGCGCCGGCCTGCCCAAGGGCCTGTTCACCCATCTCGTCCTGAGCCACGAGGATACGGCCCGCATGCTCTCGGCCGGCGCCGTCGACCATGTGAACTTCACGGGCTCGGTCGCCGGCGGCAAGGCGATCGAGCGGGCCGCCGCCGGCAGCTTCACGAGCCTCGGCCTCGAGCTCGGCGGCAAGGACCCCGCCTATGTGCGCGCCGACGCCAAGCTCGAGCACGCGGTCGAGAACCTCGTCGACGGCGCCTTCTTCAATTCCGGGCAATGCTGCTGCGGCATCGAGCGCATCTATGTGCATGAGACGCTTTATGAGCGTTTCGTCGAGGCCTATGCCGACCTCACGCGCCGCTATGTTCTCGGCAATCCGCTCGATCAGGCGACGACGCTAGGTCCCATGGCGCATCTGCGCTTCGCCGAGCTGGTGCGGCGCCAGACGCAAGAAGCCTTGGCGAAGGGCGCGCACGCCCATATCGACGCCAAGGCCTTCCCGGCCGACGCATCGGGCACTCCTTATCTCGCCCCGCAAGTGCTCACGAAGGTCGATCACAAGATGAGCGTGATGGTGGAAGAGAGCTTCGGCCCGGTGGTCGGCATCATGAAGGCTGGATCGGACGAGGAAGCCATCGCCCTGATGAATGACAGCCCCTATGGGCTCACCGCCTCGATCTGGTCGAGCGATGTCGAGGCCGCCGAGGCGATCGGCGACCATCTCGAGACCGGCACCGTCTATATGAATCGCTGCGACTATCTCGATCCGGCGCTCGCCTGGACCGGCGTCAAGGATACGGGTCGCGGCGCCTCGCTCTCCGTGATCGGCTATGCGATGCTGACGCGGCCGAAATCCTTCCATCTGCGCCACGCTATTTGAGGAACCTGCATGACCGCCACACTCACCGCCAATTGGAGCTTCCCGACGCGCGTGCTGGTCGGCCCGGGCCGGCTCGCGGAGCTCGGCGCGGCCTGCAAGGGCGCCGGCATGGCAAGACCCTTGATCGTGACCGATAAGGGCCTCGCCGAGGGGCAGGTGATCGCCAAGGCAAGCGCCTCCCTGAAGGAGGCCGGATTGCCCGTGGCCGTCTTCTCCGATGTGCGGGGAAACCCCACCGAGTCGAATGTCAAGGCGGGGCTTGCCGCCTTCCGCGCGGGTTCCCATGACGGGGTCGTGGCGATCGGGGGCGGCTCGGCGCTCGATGTCGGCAAGACGATTGCCTTCATGAACGGCCAGACGCGCCCGGTTTGGGATTTCGAGGACATCGGCGATTGGTGGACGAGGGCCGAGGTGAAGGGCATCGCCCCGATCGTCGCCGTGCCGACCACGGCGGGCACGGGCTCGGAGGTCGGCCGCGCCTCGGTCGTGACCAACGAGGCGACGCATCAAAAGAAGATCATCTTCCATCCGCTGATGCTGCCCAAGATCGTCATCTCCGACCCTGAGACGACGATCGGGCTGCCGCCCTTCCTCACGGCCGCGACCGGCTTCGACGCGCTTGCCCATTGCTTCGAGGCCTATTGCTCGCCGGGCTTCCATCCGCTCTGCGACGGCATCGCGCTCGAGGGCCTGCGCCTGGTCAAGGACTACCTGCCGCGCGCCTACCGCAACGGCGCCGACCTCGAGGCGCGCTCGCGCATGCTGGCCGCGGCCTCGATGGGCGCCACCGCCTTCCAGAAGGGGCTCGGCGCGGTGCACTCGATCTCGCACCCCGTCGGGGCGCTCTACGACACGCATCACGGGCTGACGAACGCCGTGGTGCTGCCCTATGTGATGACCTTCAACCGCGGCGCCATCGAGGAACGCATGCGGCTTCTGGCGCGCTTCCTCGACCTGCCGCATGAGGGCTTCGAAGGCGTAATGCAATGGCTCCTCGCCTTGCGCAAGGAGCTCGGCGTGCCGCATTCGCTAGCCGAGCTCGGCGTCAAGGATGACCGCATCGCCGAGATGGCGGCGATGGCGGTCGGGGATCCGACGGCCGGCAGCAATCCCGTGCCGATGCAGGAAGATGATTTCGCCAAGGTGATGCGGGCGGCGCTGAGCGGCGACGTCGCGGCCGCCGCAAGAGGGTAGAGCTTGGCAGCGGAGCGCCGGCGCCGCGGTGCTCGGACTGCTTCCTCACGCGCGGCAAGAGGGCGATCGTCGAGACGGCAAAGGCTGGATAGACGGTCGCGCCGAAGTCAATACGCCGCGTCCGGCAATGAGGCCTTCTTGCGCTCGATGAAGTCGCGCAAGGCCTCGTCGATGCCTTGATCGATGGCGGGGGCCTCGTATTCGGCCAGCACCTTCTTCCAGGCCTTGTTGGCGCGCTGCGCCGCGTCGAGCCCGCCCTCGGCCTCCCATTGCTCGACGGAGTTGTTGTCGGCGAGCGAGGAGCGGTAGAAGGCGGTCTCGAAATTCGCCTGCGTATGGGCGCAGCCGAGGTAATGCGTGCCGGGCGCCACCTCGCGGAAGGCCTCGAAGGCTTGGCCGTTCTCGGAGAGATCGATGCCCTTGGCGAGCACATGCATGGCGCCAAGCTGGTCGAAATCCAGCATGAACTTCTCGTAGGAAGCCGTCAGTCCGCCCTCCATCCAGCCCGCCGCGTGGAGCACGAAATTGGTGCCGGCCTGCACGGTCGGCAGCAAGGTGTGGGCGCTCTCATAGGCGGCCTGCGCGTCGGGAATCTTCGAGGCGCAGAGCGAGCCGCCGGTGCGGAAGGGCATGTTCATGCGCCGCGCGAGCTGGGCCGCGCCATAGATCGCGAGCGTCGCCTCCGGCGTGCCGAATGTCGGCGCGCCGGACTGCATCGACAGGGTCGAGACGAAGGTGCCGAAGATCACCGGCGCGCCCTTGCGCACCAGTTGCGTGAAGGCGGTGCCGGCCATGACCTCGGCGAGGACTTGCGTCAAGGTGCCGGCGACCGTGACCGGGCTCATGGCGCCGGCGAGGATGAAGGGCGTGATGATGCAGGCCTGGTTCGCCCGCGCATAGACCTCCGCCGCGCCGATCATGATCTGGTCCCAGACGAGCGGCGAGTTGGCGTTGATCAGGCTGGTGCAGACGGTATTCTCCTCTATGAACTCCTTGCCGAACAGGATCTCGCACATCGCCACCGTATCCTTGGCGCGCTCGGGATGGGTGACCGAGCCCATGAAGGGCTTGTCGGAAAGCCGCATATGCGCATAGACCATCTCCAGATGGCGCTTGTTCACCGGCAGGTCGACGGGCTCGCAAACCGTTCCGCCCGAATGATGGATGAAGGGCGTCGCAAAGCTCAGCTTCACGAAATTGCAAAAATCCTCGATCGTGCCGTAGCGGCGGCCCCGGTCGAGATCGCGCACGAAGGGCGAGCCGTAATTCGGCGCGAAGACCGTGGAATTGCCCCCGATATGGACGTTGCGCTCGGGGTTGCGGGCATGCTGAACATATTCGGACGGAACGCTGGCGCAGAGCGCTCGAGCGAGGCCGCGCGGGAAGCGCACGCGCGATCCCGCGATGTCACAACCCGCCCCCTTCAGCAGCTCGAGCGCGACAGGATGGTCGCGAAACTCGATGCCGATCTCCTCGAGCAAGGTCTCGGCATTGTGCTCGATGAGCGAAAGCCCTTCCTCGCCGAGCACCTCGGTCACGGGGATGTTGCGGGTAATGAAGGGTATCGACATCGCCCCGCGCTGCGCCCGCGCCGTGCGCCGCGCCTCGCGGCCGCGGCGGCCGGAGGGAGCGGCGGGGGGTGCGCCGGCGGCCTCATTCGCGCTGTCGCTCATGGTCGCTCCTCCCGCTAGGCGCTTCTTCTTCCCGCTTGCGCGAGAAGGAAGGGCCCGATCGCAGCTCCCCGTCCTTGCGGCCAAGGAGCGGCTTCCTCGATGAGCGACATCGCTAGCAAGCCACGCGGCAAGGTCAAGCCGGACATGCTCGGCGCGAAGTGACAAACACGGCGCTTGCGCTAATTTCATGCCTAGAGCGAGCGGCCG
>JBIOEJ010000110.1:0-20262 GCA_044445965.1 Hyphomicrobiales bacterium | reverse complement strand
CCCCCGCCGCCCCGGGGTGCGGGGGGCGCTCCTTTACCACGGCTCGACCCGGGCCCGCCCCCCCGGGGGCCGCCCGCCGCGGGCGGGGCCGCCCCCGCGCGCCCCCGGGCGCGCGCCGCCGGTTCGGCGCGGGCCGGTCTGAGCGGGACGACACCCACTCGCCGGACGCTCACGCCCGAGAACGAAGCAGGCCCCCGCCTGCAGACGCGCCGGCCGGGCGGCGGCGCCGCCGCAAGGCCCGCCCCCGCTCCGAGAGCGCCGAAGGGCGGCGACCACAAGCAGCGCGGCCGGCTGACCTTGTCCAATGCGCTCACGAGCGACGAAGAGCGCATGCGTTCGCTCGCGGCGCAGCGGCGTCGCCAGCAGCGCATGAAGGGGGGCACCGGCGAGCAGAAGGAAAAGATCACGCGCGAGGTCACCGTTCCGGAGACGATCTCGATCCAGGAGCTCGCGAACCGCATGGCGGAACGCGCCGTCGATGTGATCCGCCTGCTGATGGCGCAAGGCCAGATGCTGAAGATCACCGACGTGATCGACGCCGATACCGCCCAGCTGATCGCCGAGGAGATGGGCCATACGGTGAAGCGGGTCGCCGAGTCCGATGTCGAGGAGGGCCTGTTCGACACGCCCGACCGCCCCGAAGACTTGGTTTCGCGCCCACCGGTCGTCACCATCATGGGTCATGTCGATCACGGCAAGACATCGCTTCTCGACGCCATCCGCTCGGCCGACGTGGTGAGCGGCGAGGCGGGCGGCATCACGCAACATATCGGCGCCTATCAGGTCGAAAGCCCGCTCGGCGCCAAGATCACTTTCATCGACACGCCCGGCCATGCCGCCTTCACGGCGATGCGGGCGCGCGGCGCCAAGGTGACGGACATCGTCATCCTCGTGGTCGCGGCCGATGACGGCGTGATGCCGCAGACGGTCGAGGCGATCAGCCACGCCAAGGCGGCGCATGTGCCGATCATCGTCGCCATCAACAAGATCGACAAGCCGGAGGCCAAGCCGGAGCGCGTCCGCAGCGAGCTGTTGCAACACGAGATCCAGGTCGAATCGCTCGGCGGCGACGTGCTCGAGGTCGAGGTTTCCGCGACCAAGAAGACCAACCTCGACAAGTTGCTCGAGGCGGTGACGCTGCAATCCGAGGTTCTCGATCTGAAGGCCGATCCGAGCCGCTCCGGCGAAGGCGCTGTGATCGAGGCGCGCCTCGACCGCGGCCGTGGCCCGGTGGCGACCGTGCTCGTGCAACGCGGGACGCTCAAGGCCGGCGATATCGTCGTCGCGGGCTCGGAATGGGGCCGCATCCGCACCCTGCTCGACGACAAGGGGGAGACGCTTGCCTCCGCCGGGCCTTCGACGCCCGTCGAGGTGCTCGGCTTCAATGGCACGCCCGACGCCGGCGACCGCGTTGCCGTCGTCGAGAACGAGGCGCGCGCGCGCGAGGTCACGGCTTATCGCACCCGCCAGAAGCGCGAGAAGTCGGTGGCGCGCCAGGCAGGCTCGCGCGGTTCCCTCGCCGAGATGATGCAGGACCTCAAGACCGGCGCCGGACGCAAGGAGTTCCCGCTCGTCGTCAAGGGGGATGTGCAGGGTTCTGTCGAGGCCATCGCCGGCGCGCTCGAGAAGCTCGGCAACGAGGAGGTCGGGGCGCGTGTCATCCATTCGGGCGTCGGCGGCATCACCGAGAGCGATGTGATCCTCGCCAACGCCTCGGGCGCCGCCGTGATCGGCTTCAACGTGCGCGCCCATAAGGAGGCGCGCGAGGCGGCGGAGCAGGCCGGGATCGAGATCCGCTACTACAACATCATCTACAACCTCGTGGACGATGTGAAGGACGCCATGTCGGGCCTCCTGGCGCCGACCTTGCGCGAGACCATGCTCGGCAATGCCCAGATCCTGGAGATTTTCAACGTCTCCAAGATCGGCAAGATCGCCGGTTGCCGGGTCACCGACGGCGTGGTCCAAAAAGGGGCGAATGTCCGCCTCATCCGCGACAATGTCGTCATTCACGAGGGCAAGCTCGCAACGCTCAAGCGTTTCAAGGACGATGCGACGGAGGTACGCGCCGGCCAGGAATGTGGCATGTCCTTCGAAAACTACCAGGATATGCGGGCGGGCGACGTGATCGAATGCTACCGCGTCGAAGAGGTGAAGCGCACATTGTGAGAGGTCGGCCGAGCTTGCGGGCCCGGCCCTCTCGGACGGTTCTTTCCGGCCGTGCGCGGAGCATAACGAGGTCATGACGATGTCACAGGCGCAACAGGGTGGGGCCCCGCAAGGCGCGCTCAGGTCCGCGGTCGCGGCGTTGAAGGGACCCGTCGCCCTGCTCGCCCTCATTCTCGCGACCAGAACGGTCCTCGCCCAGCCATTCTACGTCCCCTCGGGCTCGATGGAACCGACGCTGCAGATCGGCGACGAACTGATCGTGGCGAAATACGCCTATGGCTATAGCCGCTACTCGCTGCCGATCGATCTCGGCCCCTCCTCCGCGCACCGGCTCTTGGAGAAAGTGCCGGAATATGGGGACGTCGTGGTCTTCCGGCTGCCGCGAGATCCCGATCAGGTCTACGTCAAGCGGGCGATCGGCCTGCCCGGCGATCGCGTCCAGATGCGGGGAGGCCGCCTGTGGATCAACGGCTCCGTGCTTCCCATGCGCCCGGACGGCGCCGGAAAGGTCGAGGCGGAAGACGGGAGCGAAGTCGGCGCCCCACGCTTCATCGAGACCCTGCCGAACGGCCGCGAGCATCCGATCTTCAAGCTCGAGGCGCGGGGAAGCCTCGACGACACACGCGCCTACACGGTGCCGGCCGGGCAGGTCTTCGTGATGGGCGACAACCGCGACGACTCGCTCGACAGCCGGGTTCCGGCAATCGCGGGAGGCGTCGGATTCGTTCCCGTCGAGAACCTCATCGGGCGTGCCGAAGTCGTGCTGGGCTCTTGGGATTTTCCGATCGTGCGGCGCCCATTCTCGGAATGGGCTTCCGGGCTCAGGGTCTCGCGCTTCTTCTCGCGCATTCGCTGATCCGGTAACTGGCTGAGATGACAACGTCGATATCGGGCGTCCGAGGGCGAGACGTTCACCTGAAGGACCCGGTCCAACTCCGGGGAAAAAGATGGCAAGGCATCAATCCGCAAGGTCCGGCCGAGGTCCCACTCAGCGCGCGTTGCGCGTCGGCGAGGTGATACGACACGCGCTTGCCGAGATCTTGGCGCGCGGAGAGGTGCGCGACGACATCCTGGAAAGCCATGTGATCACCATCCCCGAAGTGCGGGTGTCGCCGGATATGCGGCTCGCCACGGCCTATGTGATGCCGCTCGGCGGCAGGGATGTCGGGCCCGTGCTCGCGGCGCTCGAGCGCCACAGGCGCTTCATCAAGGGCGAGATCGCAAGACGCATCAATCTGCGCTACGCGCCGGATATCCGCTTCCGCCGCGACGAGACCTTCGAGGAGGCGTCGCGGATCGACGCGCTCCTGCATTCGGAGAAGGTCCGCCGCGATCTCGACGCCGATCGCCAAACCGATGATGATCCAGATGATGACTGAAAATGCGAGCAAGCGCCGAGAGATATCCGACATCTTGAAGCAGGAAGCGCCCCGGCCCGCCGGCGAGGCCCGCCCCAAGAAGCGCGAGGTCAATGGCTGGCTGGTCCTCGACAAATCCGTCGGCATGACCTCGACCCACGCCGTCGCGGTGGCGAAGCGCTTGTTCAGCGCCAAGAAGGCGGGCCATGCGGGCACGCTCGATCCCTTGGCCTCCGGACTCCTGCCGATCGCCTTCGGCGAGGCGACGAAGACCGTACCCTTCGTCATGGATGGACGCAAAGGCTACCGCTTCACGGTCAACTGGGGCGAGGAGCGCGACACCGACGACAGCGAAGGCGCGGTGACCGCGTCGAGCGCCGAGCGGCCTGAGCGCGAGGCGGTCGAGGCGGCGCTCGGAGGCTTTATCGGCGAGATCATGCAGACCCCGCCGCGCTATTCGGCGATCAAGATCGCCGGCGAACGCGCCTACGACCTCTCGCGCGCCGGCGAGACGGTCGAGCTCGAGGCCCGTCCGGTGAAGATCGAGACGCTCAGGCTCGTCGCGCATGAGGGCGCGAGCAGCGCCTTCGAGGCCGTCTGCGGCAAGGGAACCTATATCCGCGCCATCGCCAGGGATCTGGGCCGCGCGCTCGGCTGCTTCGGCCATGTGAGTGCGCTGCGCCGCACGCGCGTCGGGCCGTTTTCCGAGAAAGACGCGATTTCGCTGGACGATCTCGCCGATTTGCGCAATAAGGCGGCCGCTGGCGAGGGAAACTTGGCCGGTGAATTGCTGCCCGTCGCGACCGCGCTGGACGACATCCCGGCGCTGGCCGTGAGTCGGGCGGATGCGGGGCGGCTTCGCCGAGGCCAAGCCGTCCTGTTGCGCGGGCGCGATGCCCCGCTCCTCCAGGGACGTATCAGCGTGACTTCGGAGGGCGCCCTGGTGGCGCTCGCCGAGGCCGAGGGGGCGGAGATCAAGCCGACGCGCATCTTCAATCTGGGCCGCTGAGCGCCCGCGCGAGAAAGGACGACCCGATGTCGATTGCTGCCGAGCGCAAGACCGCGCTCATTTCCGAATATGCCACGAAGAAAGGCGACACCGGTTCGCCCGAGGTGCAGGTGGCGATCCTGACGGAGCGCATCAACAACCTCACCGAGCATTTCAAGTCGCATGTGAAAGACAATCATTCGCGCCGCGGCCTCTTGAAGATGGTCTCGCAGCGCCGTTCGCTGCTGAACTACCTGAAGGGCCAGGATGAGCCCCGCTACAAGACGCTGATCGAGCGTCTCGGCATCCGCCGCTGACAATCCAGCCGGCACGCCGTGCGGGCCGGCTCGCGCGGAATTCCGCAGGAATTCCGGTTCGATACCCTGTCGGATGCGCCCGGTTCGGGCGGCCGACTGAACGAGAATAGGCCGGGGATCCTGCGGATTCCCGTTTATGCGCCCGCATCATGGTGATCGCGGGCGACGAACCCGCCGGCAGGCCAAGCCGCCATGGCAGGATCGTTGGACGCTTTTGGCGCCACCGAGAGCGTCTTGCCATCTTGCTCATGGCTCCGCGCCCGCCGGCCAACCATGAGGACAATCATGTTCGACATTCAACGAGAAGTACTGGACTGGGGCGGCCGCCGCCTCGTCCTCGAGACGGGAAAAGTGGCGCGCCAGGCCGACGGCGCCGTGCTCGCGACCTATGGCGACACCACGGTGCTCGCGACCGTGGTCGCCGCCAAGGCGCCGAAGCCCGGCGTCGACTTCCTGCCGCTCACCGTCAATTATCAGGAGAAGGCCTTCGCCGCCGGTCGCATTCCGGGTGGCTTTTTCAAGCGCGAGGGCCGGCCATCCGAGAAGGAAGTGCTGGTTTCCCGCCTCATCGACCGCCCGATCCGCCCGCTCTTCATCGACGGCTGGCGCTGCGACACGCAAGTGATCGTCACCGTGCTGTCGCACGACCTCGAAAACGATCCCGACATCCTCGCCATGGTTGCGGCTTCCGCCGCGCTGACCATCTCGGGCGCGCCTTTCATGGGGCCGATCGGCGGGGCGCGGGTCGCCTATGTCGACGGGCAATACATACTCAATCCGACGCTCGATCAGGTCAAGGCATCGTCGCTCGACCTCGTCGTCGCCGGCACGCAGAACGCGGTGCTGATGGTCGAATCGGAGGCCAAGGAGCTGCCCGAGGACGTGATGCTCGGCGCGGTCATGTTCGGCCATAAGGGCTTCCAGCCCGTCATCGAGGCGATCATCCGCCTCGCCGAGATGGCCGGCAAGGAACCCCGAGACGTCACCAAGCCCGACCATTCGGCGCTGGAGAAGGCGGTGCTCGCCCTCGCCGAGAAGGATTTGCGCGCGGCCTACAAGATCACCGCGAAGCAAGACCGCTACAACGCCGTCGATGCCGTCAAGGCGAAGATCAACGCCCATTTCTTCCCGGAGGGGGCCGAGGGCGACTACACCAAGGAAGCGGTCGCCGGCGTCTTCAAGGAGCTGCAGGCGAAGATCGTGCGCTGGAACATCCTCGACGACGGCGTCCGCATCGACGGGCGCGACGTGAAGACCGTGCGTCCGATCGTCAGCGAGGTCGGCATCCTGCCGCGCACGCATGGCTCGGCGCTGTTCACCCGCGGCGAGACGCAGGCGATGGTGGTCGCGACGCTGGGCACCGGTGATGACGAGCAGTTCATCGACGAGCTCGAGGGCACGCGCAAGGAGACGTTCCTCCTGCACTACAATTTCCCGCCCTATTCGGTCGGCGAGACCGGCCGCATGGGCTCGCCCGGCCGGCGCGAGGTCGGCCATGGCAAGCTCGCCTGGCGCGCCGTGCACCCGCTGCTGCCGCCGCATCACGAGTTCCCATATACCATCCGCCTGGTCTCGGAGATCACCGAGTCGAACGGCTCCTCCTCCATGGCGACGGTGTGCGGGTCATCGCTGGCGCTGATGGATGCCGGCGTGCCGCTGCGCCGTCCCGTGGCCGGCATCGCCATGGGGCTCATCCTCGAAGGGGAGCGCTTCGCGGTGCTCTCCGACATCCTCGGTGACGAGGATCACCTCGGCGACATGGATTTCAAGGTCGCGGGCAGCGATGGCGGCATCACCTCTTTGCAGATGGACATCAAGATCGCCGGCATCACCGAGGAGATCATGCGCGTCGCCCTCGCCCAGGCGAAGGATGGGCGTCTGCATATTCTCGGCGAGATGGCCAAGGCCTTGACCGGCGCGCGCGCCGAGCTCGGCCAATATGCGCCGCGCATCGAGGTGATCCAGATCCCGGTCGACAAGATCCGCGAGGTCATCGGCTCGGGCGGCAAGGTGATCCGCGAGATCGTCGAGAAGACCGGCGCCAAGATCGACATCTCCGACGACGGCATGGTCAAGGTCGCCTCGGCGAACCATGAATCGATCACCGCGGCGCTCAACTGGATCAAGTCGATCGCCTCGGAGCCCGAGCCCGGCGTCATCTATGAGGGCACGGTCGTCAAGGTGATGGAGTTCGGCGCCTTCGTGAATTTCTTCGGCCCGAAGGACGGCCTCGTCCACATATCGGAGCTCGCGCCGCGCCGCGTCGCCAAGGTGACCGATGTGGTCAAGGAAGGCGACAAGGTGAAGGTGAAGTTCCTCGGCATGGACGAGCGCGGCAAGACCCGACTGTCCATGAAGGTCGTCGATCAGGCGACGGGCGAGGACATCACCGAGAAGCTGCGCGCCGAGCGCGACGCGGAGCGGGCGCAGAAGCAAACCGCGCAGGCTTGAGCACTTCACCTCTCCCTTGCGGGAGAGGTCGGATCACGACCACAGGGAGTGATCCGGGTGAGGGGCGTGCCGTTGCCAGGCGACCCCTCGCCCGCTCGCGGAGTTCATCCTTGGGCGTGCCGAAGGCACGACCCGAGGCTCGCGACCACTGCGGCAAGGGGAGAGGTGGCCTTCCCGCTCCCGTTTGCTTGCGGGAATGAATGCCGGGTGAGGGAGGCGCTCGATGGCGCGGCGGAACAGACCGATCAACCTGCCCGCGCCCTATCTGAAGCGCATCTCGCTCGATCCGGCGAAGATCGAAGACCGCGAGCGATATCCGTTCTGCCTGCCGCTGTTCGGCGATGCTTTCGAGCTCAGCTTCGACAAGCCGATCACCATCATCGTCGGCGAGAACGGCACGGGCAAATCCACCTTGCTCGAAGGCATTGCCAAGCTCGCGGGCTATGACGAGGCGGGTGGCGGCAAGGGCTATAGGCCGGTCGATCATTCGCATGCGGTTGAGGTGAACGGCGGCGCTCTCGCGACTGCGTTCAGGGCCTCTTGGCTTCCCAAGATCACGCAAGGTTGGTTCTTTCGCGCCGAATCCTTCTTCAGCGTGGCGCGATATCTCGATCTCGCAGCGCTCGAGGCGATGGTGGCCGGCGGCGGCGGCGGACCACCGCCCGACTTCCTCTCCCACTCCCATGGCGAAGGTTTTCTGCGCTTCTTCGAGGAGCGCTGCGCGAGGCAAGGCATCTATATCTTCGACGAGCCGGAATCGGCGCTCTCGCCCAATCGGCAGATCGAATTCCTCAAGCTGCTCCGCCGCATGCGGCGGTCCGGCATCTGCCAGGCGATCATCGCGACCCATTCGCCGCTTCTGATGGCGATGCCCGGCGCTACCCTGCTCAGGATCACCAAATCTGCGATCGAGCCGATCCGGCTCGAAGCCACCGATCACTTCCGCATCATGCGGGAATTTTGCGCCGACCCGGAGCTGTTCATCGAGACGGCGATCGAGGATGATCCTCATGTCTGAAGTCGTGCCGAGAGACACCTCGGCGCGAAGCGGCGCCACTGGTTCGACGCGCCCTCCCCGCATCGTCGTGGTCGGCGGCGGGGCTGCCGGGCTCGAGCTCGTCACTCGCCTCGGAGACGGGCTCGGCAAGCGCGGCGCGGCCGAGATCGTCCTCGTCGAACGCGGCCGCACGCATCTGTGGAAGCCGCTCCTGCACGCGGTCGCCGCCGGCAGCATGGACCCGAGCGAGCATCAGCTGAACTATCTGGCGCAGGGCCACTGGCATCATTTCCGCTACCAATATGGCGAGATGATCGGCCTCGACCGGGCGGACAAATGCGTGCATCTCGCGGCGACCTTCGACGAAGAGCACCGGCAAATCACGGCGGCGCGCAGCGTCGCCTACGACACCCTGGTGATCGCGATCGGCAGCGTCACCAATGATTTCGGCACGCCCGGCGCCGCCCAACATGCCGTGCCGCTCGAGACGCCCGAGCAGGCGGTGCGCTTCCATCATCGTCTGGTCAATGCTTGCCTGCGTGCTCAGACGCAGGAGGAACCCGTGCGGCCCGGCCAACTGCATGTCGCCATCATCGGGGCCGGCGCCACCGGCACCGAGCTCGCGGCCGAGCTCTATCAGACGGCGCGCGACGTGGTGGCCTATGGCCTCGACCATGTCGATCCCGACAAGGATATCCGCATCATCCTGGTCGAGGGCGCCGAGCGCATCCTGCCGGCCTTGCCCGAGCGCATCTCGAAGGCGACGCTTCGCCTCTTGCGCAAGCTCGGCGTCGAGGTTCGGACGGGCGCCCGGGTGGCAGAGGTGCGAGCCGACGGCGTCGAGCTCACGAACGGCGAGGTCATCCCTTCCGAGCTCGTGATCTGGGCCGCGGGTGTCAAGGGGCCGGATGTACTGCGGGACCTCGACGGGCTCGAGGTCAACCGCATCAACCAGCTTGTCGTCACCCCGACCTTGCAGGCGACGCGCGATGAGGCGGTCTTCGCGATCGGCGACTGCGCGGCCTGTCCGCGCCCGGGCTACGATGCGCCGGTTCCGCCGCGCGCCCAGGCAGCGCATCAGCAAGCCTCCCATCTCGTCAGGCAGCTCGCGCGGCGTCTCGACGGCAAGCCGCTCGAGCCCTTCATCTACCGCGATTTCGGTTCGCTGGTGTCATTCGGACGATTGGGCGCCGTCGGCAGCCTGATGGGCTTCATCATCGGCAAGGACCTGTTCATCGAAGGCCTCCTCGCCCGCCTCATGTACCGCTCGCTCTACAAGATGCACGAGTTGGCTCTGCACGGGGCCTGGAAGACGGCGGTCGGCATGCTGGCGCGCGGCCTCTCCCGCCAGCGCGGCGAGCCGAAGGTCAAGCTGCATTGAGGCGCTTTGCTCTTGTCAATCGCCGCGATACCAATCACGACTGGGCAGTCGCGCAGGCATCGCGCCTCCCTCCTTCCTGGAAGTGTTGCGACGCGGCCTTGTCGGAGGCTTTTCATCTGGTCGGCGCGCGAGGCGGCCCCGGACTCGCCGCGATGCTACGCCGCCGAGCGGTGGTATCCGCTTTTCACCTCGGCAGCGAGGTGGAGACGGTTCTTGCGCTCATGCGAAAATACGCCGACTTGCCGATGAGCCTCGCCGATGCCTGCCTCGTTCGCATGACCGAGACGTTCACGGATCCGATCCTTCTCACCACCGACACGGATTTTCGGATCTACCGACGGCACAGTCGTCAGGTCGTTCCATGCCTCGTTCCCGACTGATCAGTCCGCCGATATCCGCGGCGTCGTATTCGGCTCTAGCGGGGGCTCGGGTGCATCGGTCTCCGGCAGCCGGCTCGCGTCGAGCGGCAGCACGGCGCCCATCCACAAAGCATGTTCGAGATGATCGTCGCGTGGCCGGTCGGTGTTCGGGTGCACCAGGATCGTGAGGCCCTCCCGGTTGAGCATCAGCCAAGGCACGATCAGCGGGAACACCTCCTTGGCGAAGGAGATCTGGAACATGGCGGCGGGATGCGGCCCGACGGGCACGTCATGCCAGGAGCCGTTGCGCACCACGAAGCGTTCGGCCACGCGCTCGCGCAGCCTCTGCGCTGCTCCGCGCGTGGTGCCGGGGTCATAATAGATATGAGCGTGGAAGCTCGAGATCCGCGACAGCGGTTGCGGCGAGGCGGTCTCGCTCGCCTCCACGTCGTCGGCGCCTCTGGCATGATCGGCCATTTGGTTTCTCCCACTCACCGCATCATCGCCGCCACATTGCCCCCATCGACCGTCATCACGTCGCCCGTGGTCTTTTGCATCAGCGCCTGCGCCACGAAGGCATCGGCCACATCCTGCGCCGTCACCTCCTCGCGCAGAAGATTGCCGGCCATGTAATCGGCCTCCGAGACGCCGCGCGCCTCGGCGCGCTCGGCGATCATCTGCGGCGTCAGCAGGCCGGACCGGATACGGTCCGGGTTCAGCGCGTTGGCGCGGATGCCGTCGGCGCCATGCTCCAAGGCGTATTGGCGCACCAGGGCGAGAAGCGCCGCCTTCGAGGTGCCGTAGGCGCCGAAATTCGGTCCGGGGTTGACCGCCTGCTTCGAGACATTGAACAGCAGAACGCCGCCGAGCCTCTGCCGCCTCATGATCGAGACCGCCCTGCGCGCTACGTTCTGGTGACCGAAGAAGTTGATCTCGAAGCTCTTGCGCAAGACCTCGTCCGGCATCGCAGCGATCATGCCGGTCATCGCGGCGCCGGCGTTCGAAACCACGATGTCGACGCCGCCGAAGGTCTCCACGATCCTCGTGAAGGCGGTATCGACCGATGCAGCGTCCGTCACGTCGCAGGCCAGTCCGAGCGCGTGCTTGCCGACGGATTTCGCGGCGGCTTCCGCGGCTCCTCCATCGATGTCCAGGATCGCGACCTCGGCGCCTTCACGCGCAAAGGCCCTCGCGGTCGCCGTGCCGATCGCTCCGGCGCCGCCGCTGACGACGGCCACATGACGCGCCAGGCGCTTCTCGGGCGTCTTGCCGAGCTTTGCCTGCTCGAGCGACCAGTATTCCATGTCGAACTGGTCATCCTCGCCGATCGGCTCGAACCGACCGATCGCCTCGGCGTCCAGGATCGAGCGCACCCACGCCTCGACCAGGTCGCCGGCGACCCTGGCCTCAGCCTTGTCCTTGCCCACCCCGACGATGCCGATCCCGGGGATGACGACGGCGCGCGGCAAGGGGTCGAGCGGCTTCCTGGTGCCGCCGACGCGGGCGTTCTGACGCGCGAAATAGGCCTCGTATGCGCCGACATAGTCTCTGACCGCTCGAATCGTCGCCTTCGCCCAGGCGTCGAGCCCGCCCGACTTCGGAGCATCCAGGAAAAGAGGCTTGCCTTTCAGGCGAATGATGTGGTCGGGCGTGACCGGCCCGCGCGCCGCATAGGAACCCATCTCCTCTCCGGCGATGAAGGCCTCGATCTCGGCTCCCTGGCGAAGGTCGAAGAGCCAATGCCTCGGCCATTTTCCGCCCGTCGCCTCGCCGAAGGCTCGACGCAGGACCGCGAGCAGCTCGGCCTTGGCCGGCGCCGGTTCCGGCTTCGCGATCGCGGGCCTGGCACGCGGCTTCGCCGTCGCCGCGATGTAGTTCTCCGCGAGCGTCACGAATTCGATCATGCGCTCATAGGCCTCGCGCGCCGTCGCGCCGAAGGAGAACAGACCGTGCTTGAGCAGCATCAAGCCGTCCGCATGCGGATGGGCATCGAAGGCGGCGGCGGCCGCCTTGGCGAGGCCGAAACCCGGAAGGATATAAGGCACGCAGGCGATGCGATCGGCGTAGATGCGCCGGCAAACCTCCTCGGCGTCGGGCTGGTCCGCGATCGAGACCGCCGCCACCGAATGTGTGTGATCGACGAATTTATGGGGGAGGAAGGCGTGCAGCAGCGTCTCGACGGAAGGGTTCGGAGCGCCGCTGTCGAGCAGGTTGGCGCGCTGTACGCTCACCATCTGCTCATCGGCGAGCTTGTCGAGCGCCCGCAGACGCAGCAGCGGATCGAGCCGCACCGCCGGATGGCCGGCCGGCTCGATGGCGCCGAGATCCCAACCGCTTCCCTTGACACAGAGCACCCGCACCTCGTCGCCATAGACGTCGCGCATCACCGTTTTGACGGAGGTATTGCCGCCACCGTGCAAGACGAGCCGCCAATCGGCGCCGAGAAGCCGCGCCGAGTAGGTGCGCAGCGCAACGTCCTCGCTGACGCCGCCGCCGGCATATCTCGCGACGGTGCGCGCCGCGTCTGCGTCGGACCAGCGGCTTTCCATCTCAAGACATCTCCATGTCAAGGCCTCATCTACGTCGGGACTCTTGTATGTCAGGGCTCTTGTATCTCAGGACTCTTGCGCCTCGTGGTATTTCTTCCGGATCGCGTCGAGATCGACGCTCGGCTTCGGCCGCGAGATCTTCAGCTCGTCGAGCGTGTCGGCGATGATCTGCGAAACCACGAAATTGCGCACATGCTTACGGTCGGAGGGGACGACGTACCAGGGAGTTCGCTTGCGGCTCGTCTTCGACAGGGCGTCCTCATAGGCCCCGATATAGTCGTCCCAATAGACGCGCTCGGCATAGTCGCCGTCGCTGATCTTCCAGCGCTTCCACGGGTCGTCGAGGCGGTCCCTGAATCGATTGAGCTGCTCTTCCTTCGACATATGCAGATAGAGCTTGAGTACGGTCGTCCCGTTGCGGTGCAGGAGCTGCTCGAAGGCGTTGATCTCTTCGTAGCGCTTCGACCACGTTTTTCTCGGCACGAGCTTATGCACGCGCTCGACCAGAACGGCTTCGTAGTGGCTCCTGTTGAAGATCGAGAACCAGCCTTTGGCCGGCGCCACCTTGTGGTATCGCCATAGGAAGTCATGCGCGGCTTCTTCCGGCGTCGGCGCCTTGAATGCGGCGACGATGCAGCTCATCGGATTCATGGCCGAGAGGATGTGCTGGACGACGCCATCCTTGCCTGACGCGTCGAGACCCTGGAGGACGATCAGCACCGAGCGCTTGCGCTCGGCATGGATACGCAGTTGCAGGTCGGCCATGCGATCGCGATTCTTCGCGGTCAGCTCCTCGATCTCAGCGCTGCGGAGGGGAGCGTCCGGGAAACACGGATCGATGCGATCGAGCTTGACGCGCGCGCCGGGCTTCACCAGGAAGCGCTTGCGGTAGTCCATGGCGGCGATCCTCCGAGACCGCCATCGCCTCGATTGGCATCGATGTGGCGTCCCATCTCCCTCGTTCAACGCATGTGCTTATCCGAAAGGCTTGCAGCTCTTCGGGAACATGCGTTCGATCGCACCAGGTTACCTCCCGGCTCGCAGCGCGTCGAGCACCACCCCTCCGGGCCGGCCCGTCTGAGGCAGGCCGAGCTTTGCCTCATAGCTCTTGATGGCGTCGCGCGTCTTGGCGCCGACCGCGCCGTCCGGGCTACCGACATCGTAGCCGCGCCGCGTCAGGAGCGCCTGGATCTCCTTGCGCTCGGCACGCGACAAGCCACGGTCATCGGTCGGCCAGGTGCCGACCAGCGGGCCGCCGCCCTTCAGCCGATCCGAGAGGAGGGAGATAGCGAGCGCGTAGGACTCGGCCGCGTTGTAGGAATAGATCGCGTCGAAATTGCGCGTCACCAGGAAGGCGGGCCCTTCGCGACCCGCCGGCATGATCAGTCCCGCCGTGCCGGCGGCCGGCATGGGACGCCCGTCGGCGCGCCTGATGCCGGCCGACGCCCAGGCCGGGAACGCACGCTTGGAGCCGCGCCCCGCCGCACCGCGATAGCCGGCCGGAACCGTCACCTCGAAGCCCCAGCCGGCGCCGCTGATCCAGCCGGATTTCCTCAGGTAGTTCGCGGTCGAGCCGAGTGCATCGGGCACCGAATCGACAATGTCGCGCTTGCCATGCCCCTCCATGTCGACCGCAAGCCGCATGAAGGTCGAGGGCATAAACTGCGTGTGCCCGAAGGCTCCGGCCCAGGAGCCGACGAGATGCGTAGGATCGACATCGCCCGCATCGATGATCTTGAGCGTCGCCATCAGCTCGCCGCGGAAATAGGCGGCGCGCTGGCCGTAGCAGGCAAGCGTCGCCAGCGACTGCACCAGCGGGCGCTTGCCGATGGACTTGCCGAAATCGGATTCGACGCCCCACACCGCGACGACGACATAGCGGTCGACGCCGAAGCGCCGCTCGACGGCGTCGAGCGTCGAGCGCCATTGCGAGACCATGGCGCGGCCATCGGCGATGCGCTGATCGTCGACCAGAGAGGCGAGGTAGTCCCAGATCGGCGTCTTGAACTCGGGCTGCTGGCGTTGCAGGTCGAGGATGGTCAGGTCGGGCGCGAGCCCGCGCATCTGGGACTCGAAGGTGGCGGAGGAAATGCCCTTGGCGGAGGCTTCGCCTTGCATTGCGGCGATGCAGCTTCCGAAATCCTGCTCGGCCCGCGCCGTCCCCAAGAAGACGAGGAGGAAAACCAGCAGGGCGACGCCGAGAATCGGGGCGGCGAGAAGACGGTTTCGCGAAGGCGAGATCGAGATGGGCATGGCCGATATCTAAGCGGCGGTTGTGGTTAAAAATGGGTAAGGGAACCGCATTTACCCAAGTCCTGTTTGACCTGTCTCGCTCGGATCCGGTCTCGCTCGGATTTCATGGAGCGCGATCGCCCACGAGACATGCGGCCGCGCTTCGGCTCGCACGACAGGCTCGCGAAATCCATGCTCTCCCTTCGAATTCTTTATTTTGGATGGTGGCTGGCCTATAAGCGCGCCTCCAACGCAACCTCCCGATGATCATCGGCTTCGAGCCTGCCGGAGACCCGCATGGCCGGTCATTCCCAGTTCAAGAACATCATGCACCGCAAGGGCAAGCAGGACGCCATGCGCGCCAAGCTGTTCGCCAAGCTCGCCCGCGAGATCACGGTCGCGGCGAAGATCGGCCAGGCAGACCCCGCCTTCAACCCGCGCCTGCGTCTGGCGATCCAGGCCGCGAGGGCCGAGAACATGCCGAAAGACAATATCGAGCGCGCCGTCAAGAAGGCGCAGGGCGGAGACGCCGAAAACTACGACGAGATCCGCTATGAGGGCTACGGGCCGGGCGGCGTCGCGGTGATCGTCGAGGTCTTGACCGACAATCGCAACCGCACGGCCTCCGAAGTGCGCTCCTACTTCACCAAAAGCGGCGGCAATCTCGCGGAGACCGGAGCGGTGTCGTTCATGTTCGAACGCGTCGGCCTCATCGAATTCGACGCCAAGGCGGCGAGCGAGGACGCGATGCTGGAGGCCGCCATCGAGGCGGGCGCGACCGATGTCGCCTCCTCGGCAAGCGGCCATGAGGTCATTTGCGCGGCCGGCGACCTCGCCGAAACCGCGCGGACGCTGGAGGCGAGGTTCGGGCCGCCCCGCAGGGCGGCGCTCGCCTGGCGCCCGCAGAACACGATCGTCGTCGACGATGAGAGCGGCGAGAAGCTGATCAGGCTGATCGGCATCCTCGAGGACAATGACGACGTTCAGAACGTCTATGCCAATTTCGAGATTTCCGACGCGCTGATGGCAAAGATGGAGGGATGAGCTGCCTCCGCTGCGCCTGATCGGCCTCGATCCGGGGCTGCGCCGCACCGGCTGGGGCGTGATCGCGGTCGAGGGTTCGCGCTTGTCCTTCGTCGCCTGCGGCGTCATCAAGAGCGACGAGAAGCGCGCATTGGCGGCGCGGCTGCTGCAATTGCACGAGGGTCTGACAAGGGTCATCGCCGAGCATGCCCCCGTGGAGGCCGCCGTGGAGGAGACCTTCGTGAGCTTGGATGCCCGCGCCACGCTCAAGCTCGGCCATGCGCGCGGCATCGCGCTCCTCGCCCCGGCGCTGCTCGGCCTGCCGGTCGCGGAATATGCGGCGAACCTGATCAAGAAGACGGTCGTCGGGGCGGGCCACGCCGAGAAGCATCAGGTCGAGGCGATGATCCGCCTGCTGCTTCCCAAAGCCGATCCGCGCGCCGCGGACGCGGCCGATGCGCTCGCGGTCGCCATAACCCATGCCCATCATCGGGAATTCAGAAGACTGACGACAGAAGACAGATAAAACCCGCTCTTCTGTCCTCTGTCGTCCGTCCTCCGTCGTCCGACTACATGCAGGGCACGAAGGTGGAACCTCTCCGCGCCGGGCAACGCTTGCCGAAGTTCCCGCCGGTGCCGACCCATTCTCCGCCGGAGAGCTCCCAGCCCTTGCCGAAGCTCGTGCCGGTTCCGACAATGCGCCTGCCGCCGGCCTGCACCTCGTAGCCGCTGCCGAATCGCTTGCCGGTGCCGACCCAGCGCTTGCCCTTGCCGCCGCTCTCGAAGCCGCCGCCGAAAGAGCGGCCCGTCCCCGTATAGGAGCCACGCTTCTTCGATCGCGCCCAGCCTTTGCCGAAATTCCCGCCGGTACCGACGTAGTCACCCCCCGGGGCACCGTCATATTGCGCAAGAACAACCGGCAGAGCGACCCCCGCTTCCTCGGCCGGAGCAGCCGTCTCGACGGTCAACAACAGGCCGGCCGCCATCATGATGTCGAGCATCGCCGCCTCCCGCTCTGCACGGCGCGATCATATGTGCGGTGTCCGGGGACGAAGCAAGTTCGTCTTGGCGGGCTCGCCGAGTTTGCTTGGCGGGCGTACAGGGCGCAAAATCCGCCCGGGACACTGACGGTCCGCCTCCCCGCTGGAAAGAACGCATGATCGGCAAGCTCAGAGGCCTCCTCGACAGTTATGGCGAGGATTTCATCATCCTCGACGTGAACGGGGTCGGCTACCTCGTGCAATGCTCCGCGCGCACCTTGCAGGCCCTGCCTCGGTCGGGAGAGATTGTATCGCTGTCCATCGAGACGCAGGTGCGCGAGGACGCGATCCGCCTCTTCGGCTTTCGCGAAGATGCCGAGCGGGAATGGTTCCGCCTGCTGCAGACCGTGCAGGGCGTGGGCGCCAAGGTGGCGCTCGCCATTCTCTCGACGCTCGATCCGGGCGAGCTTGCGAACGCCATAGCCAGCCGTGACAAGGCGCAGCTGCAGCGGGCCCAAGGCGTCGGCGGCAGGCTTGCGGAGCGCCTCGTCACCGAGCTCAAGGACAAGGCGCCTGCGTTCGCCGGGCTCGACCCGCTGGTGGCCCGGCTCGCCGGCGCTGTCGAGGCGAGAGGCGGCCTGCCGCAACCCGTCGCCGATGCGATCTCGGCGCTCACCAATCTCGGCTACGGCCCGCCACAGGCGAGCGCCGCCGTCGCGGCGGCGCTCAAGACCGCAGGCGAGGACGCGGCCGCCTCGCAGTTGATCAAGCTCGGCCTCAAGGAGCTTGCACGGTGACAATCGCCTCGTCCGCGAGCGGAAGCACCCTTCCCGAATTCGACTTGGCGTTCCGCGGCGCGCTACGCGACCTCTTCACCTGGCGCCGCGATGTGCGCCGGTTTCGCCGAACGCCCCTGCCCGCGGGTGCCTTGGACAGGCTGCTCGAGCTGGCCTGTCTCGCGCCATCGGTCGGATTGAGCGAACCGTGGCGGTTCGTCATCGTCGAAGACGCTCTGCGCCGCGAAGCGGTCAGAGCCTGTTTCGAGGCCTGCAATGCGCAAGCCTTGCGGGCGCAGGAGGCGGATAGGGCCGGCCTCTATGCGCGCCTCAAGCTCGCCGGCTTCGACGATGCGCCTTGCCAAGTGGCGGTATTCGCCGATCGAACGACGCTGCGCGGGCATGGGCTCGGGCGGCTCACCATGCCCGAGATGATCGAGTATTCGGCCGTCATCGCGGTCCATACCTTGTGGCTCGCGGCGCGCGCCGAGGGCATCGGGGTCGGATGGGTCTCGATCCTGGACCCGGCGCGCATCGCCGCGATCCTCGACACACCACCGGGCTGGAAATTGATCGGCTATCTCTGTCTTGGCTATCCGGCGGAGGAATGCGACACGCCCCTGCTGGAACGGCAAGGCTGGGAACAGCGGCGCCGTTCCTCCTCGGTTATCCTGCGTCGCTGACCTCAGGTCTGCGGCTGGGGTTCCAGGCCCGCATCGGGCTCCGGCCGCGGGCGCCCACGGCCCGCTTGCGGCACGGGCGAGCCGCGTTGGGGCTTAGCGTCCTCGGGCTCCTCGCGCACCGGGGGTTTGCCGGCCAGAAGGTTGCGGATCTCCTCGCCGGTCAGCGTCTCGAACTCGAGCAACCCTTGGGCGAGCGTCTCGAGCGCATCCTTCTTGTCGGTGAGGATACGCGTCGCCTCCGCATAGCCTTGCTCGACCAGGCGCCTGATCTCGGCGTCGATCTTCTGCGAGGTCGCCTCGGAGATATTCTGCTGGCGCGCTACCGAATAACCGAGGAACACCTCCTCCTGGTTCTCGCCATAGGCAACCGTGCCGAGCTCGCTCGAGAAGCCCCAGCGCGTCACCATCATGCGCGCCAGCCGCGTCGCCTGCTCGATGTCGGAGGCAGCGCCGGAGGTCACTTTTTCGGCGCCGAAGATGAGCTCCTCGGCCACCCGTCCTCCCATCATGATGGTGAGGCGGGAGGTCATCTGCTCGAAGCTCATCGACAGCTTGTCCCGCTCGGGAAGCTGCATCACCATGCCGAGGGCGCGTCCGCGCGGGATGATCGTCGCCTTGTGTACCGGATCGGTCGCCGGCACGTTTAGCGCCAGCAGGGCATGCCCCGCCTCGTGATAGGCGGTGAGGCGCTTCTCGTCCTCGGTCATGACCAGGCTGCGGCGTTCCGCGCCCATCATCACCTTGTCCTTGGCGTCCTCGAATTCCTGCATGGTGACGAGCCGCCGTCCGCGCCGCGCCGCCAGGAGGGCTGCCTCGTTCACGAGGTTCATCAGGTCGGCGCCCGAGAAGCCGGGCGTGCCGCGCGCGATGGTCTTGAGCTCGACATCGGGCGCCAGCGGCACCTTGCGCACATGCACCTTGAGGATCTTCTCGCGGCCGAGCACGTCGGGCGCGGGCACCACGATCTGGCGATCGAAGCGGCCGGGCCGCAGGAGCGCGGGATCGAGCACGTCGGGCCGGTTGGTCGCGGCGATGATGATGATGCCCTCATTCGCCTCGAAGCCGTCCATCTCGACCAGCAGCTGGTTCAAGGTCTGCTCGCGCTCGTCATTGCCGCCGCCGAGGCCGGCGCCGCGATGGCGGCCGACCGCATCGATCTCGTCGATGAAGATGATGCAGGGCGCGTTCTTCTTGGCCTGGTCGAACATGTCGCGCACGCGCGAGGCGCCGACGCCGACGAACATCTCGACGAAATCGGAACCCGAGATGGTGAAGAAGGGAACATTGGCCTCGCCGGCGACGGCGCGCGCGATCAAGGTCTTGCCCGTGCCGGGCGAGCCCACGAGCAGGCAGCCGCGCGGGATGCGCCCGCCGAGCCTCTGGAACTTCTGGGGATCCTTCAGGAACTCGACGATCTCCTGGAGATCCTCCTTGGCCTCGTCGACACCGGCGACATCCTCGAAAGTCACCCGGCCATGCGCTTCGTTGAGCAGTTTGGCCTTGGACTTGCCGAAGCCCATGGCGCGCCCGGCCCCGTTCTGCATCTGTCGCGACAGGAAGAACCAGGCCCCGACGATGAGCAGGAAGGGCAGGGAGTTGAGCAGGATCGCCATGAACCAGGGCGTCTCGGAAGACAGCGGCTTGGCGGTGATCTGCACGCCCTTCTCACGGAGCTTGCGGATGAGATCCGGATCGTTCAGCGGTGCATAGGTCTGGAAGGGCCGTCCGTCCGTGAAGGTGCCGGTCACATCCTGGCCGGAGATCACGACATTGGAGATGCGGCCCTGGTCGGCCTCGACATAGAGCTGAGTGTAGGGGATCTCGGACGATCCCGAACGCTGCCCCGGGTTTTGGAACAAGGTCACGAGAGCGAGCACCAGAAGGATGATGATGGCCCAGAGCGCGAAATTGCGGAGGTTCGGATTCATCGTTTCACATACGTTCCGAGGGTGACGCTCCAGCCGCGTTCACCAGGCATTTCCATTACCGGCACAAAGTT
>JBIOEJ010000109.1:0-20329 GCA_044445965.1 Hyphomicrobiales bacterium | reverse complement strand
TTCCTCATAGGGTGGCGCCGTCGACCCCTCACCCGCCCCGCGCTGCTTCGCAGCTTGGGCGACCTCTCCCGCAAGGGGAGAGGTGAGCGCGCCAGACCTTTGATCGCCGAAGGCCGCAAGCAACTGGCGCCCCTCCGCTCGGCCCACTATGATGCGCCCTTATCGGCCGCCCCGGCTGGGCTCTCCCCGCGTCGGAGGCCCGATGGGCTCATTGGTAGGATCGAGCATGACGAGCCTCATTCCGGTCGGCTTATGGCTGGTCTTCCTCGTCGGAATTCTCGTTCTGATGCGAGTTTCCAACGTCTTTCGCTACATACCGAATAATCAGGTCGGCATCGTCGAGAAGCTGTGGGCCGCGAAGGGATCGATCAAATCGGGCTTCATCGCGCTGCATGGCGAGGCAGGATTCGAGCCCGAGATCCTGCGCGGCGGCATCCATATCTTCTTCCCCTTCACCTACCGCATCCACAAATCCGACCTCGTCACGGTCGGGCAAGGCAGGATCGCCTATGTGTTCGCGCGCGACGGGGCGCCGCTCGGGGCCTCGCAAGTGCTCGCGGCCAATGACAGCGAGGAAAAATCGGATTTCCAGGATACGCGCAAATTCCTGGTGAGCGGTGGCCAGAAGGGTCCGCAGCGCAAGGTGCTGCGCGAGGGAACCTACGCCATCAACACCACCCAGTTCGCCATCATCACCGACGAGCGCGTCTATGGCCACGCCCTTAGCGAGCAGGAGCAGGGCGTGCTCAACGGCATGAAGCAGACGATCGCCGATCGCGAGGGTTTCACCCCGGTGATCCTCGCCGCCAATCAGGACCTGGTCGGCATCGTCACCGTCCATGACGGCCCGTCCCTGCCGCCTGGGGAAATCATCGCGCCGGAGGTCGGCACGGATCTGCGCGCCACCGAGACCTTCCACAACAACTTCCAGGAGCCGGAGAAATTCCTGAAGGCCGGCGGCTTCCGCGGCCGCCAGCTGCAAGTCGTGGTCGAAGGCACCTGGTATATCAATCGCCTGTTCGCGACCGTCGAGTCCGTCCCCAAGATCGTGATCCCGGTCGGCAATGTCGGCGTGGTGATCTTCTATACCGGCCCGCAGACCCCCGATCTCTCCGGCGAGCAATACCGGCATGGCGAGCTCGTCTTGAACGGCAGCCGCGGCGTCTGGCAGGACCCTTTGTTGCCGGGGAAATACGCGTTCAACACCTATGCTGGGAAGATCGAGATCATCCCCACCGTCAACTTCATCCTCAAATGGGTGCGTGGCGAGACCGGCGCGCTGAAGCTCGATGAGAACCTGTCGGAGATCTCGCTGATCACCAAGGACGCGTTCGAGCCGACCTTGCCGCTCTCCGTGGTCATGCATATCGACTACAAGAAGGCGCCGATGATCATCCAGCGCTTCGGCGACGTGAAGAAGCTGGTCGAGCAGACCCTCGACCCGATGGTCTCGGCCTTCTTCAAGAACATCGCGCAGAAGATGACGCTGATCGAGCTGTTGCAGAACAGGGCGGCGATCCAGACCGAATCGGCGGCCGAGATGAAGGCGAGGTTCGAGGCCTATTCGCTCGATCTGCAGGAGGTGCTCATCGGCACGCCGCGCGCTCCCGCCGGCGACCAGACGATCGAGAACATCCTGATCCAGCTGCGTTCGCGGCAGGTGGCGCGCGAGCAGGTGACGACCTATCAGGAGCAGGAGAAGGCGGCCGTGCAGGAGCGCGCCCTCAACGAGGCGAAGGCGACGGCCGCGGCGCAGTTGGCGCTGACTCAATCGCTGATCCAGGTGAAGGTGCACGAGAACGAAGGCGCGGCGGCCTTGGCGCGGGCGCAGAAGGATGCCGAGACCGTGAAGGTGACGGCGGCCGCGATCGGCGAGAAATCGCGGCTCGAGGGGCAAGGCGAGGCCGACCGGACGCTGGCGATCGGCACCGCGACCGCCCAGGCGACCAAGCTCTCGGTCGATGCCTATGGCGGCCCCGAATACCGTCTGGCGGAGCAGAATTTCGCGCGCTTCGCCGACGCCCTGACCAAGATCAACCAGCCGGTCGTGCCGCAATTCCTGATGTCGGGCGCGCAGGGCCTGGAGAATAATGGCGGCCTCATCCCGATGGCGATGCTGAGCACCATGTTCGGCCGCATGATGCCCGATGCCCTGGACAAGCTGAAGGAGGAGGCGCCGAAGCCGAAGGGGCAGGGCAAGGGGGCGTAGCGCGATTCAAGACATTCGCGCGGCCTTCGTCCATCGCTGGCCGGCGAGATACCAAAGAACCGATGCGAGCACGAGACCGCCGCCGATGATGGCCGCTCGGCCGGGCTGCTCTCCGAAGGCGAGCCACACCCAGAATGGGGCAAGAACCACGTCGATCAGCCCGATGAGGCCGGCCTCGCCCGAAGGGATATGACGCCCTCCCGTCAGGAACAGAATGTAAGCGAGCGCGGTCGTCGTCATTCCGAACAGCGCCAGAATGACGAGTTGAAGCGGGCTGGGCATTGCCGCCGCCGTCAAGGGCCAGCAGATGACGGCGCACAAGGCGGCGGCAATGGCGTTGATCGAGGACATCTCCAGCGAAGGATAGCGGCGGGCCATCACCAGCTGCGTGCCGAAGGCGAGCGTCATGAGGAAGGCGACGCCATTTCCGGCAATATCCTGCGGGCGGGTCGCGGAGCCCGCCATGATCAGGATGCCGATGAGCGCGATGGCGCTCGCCAAGAGAACGCGAAACGCGGCCCTCTCCCCTATCCAGAGCAAGGCGACGCCGGCCGCCACGAACGGCACCGTCGCATAGACCACCATGACGTTGGCGACCGTGGTCAGCTTGAGGGCGATGACGTAGCTGCCCATCGAAACGACCGCTATCGGAATGGCGGCAAGGCCTGGCCGGCCCATCGCACGAACAGCCCGTATCGTATGCTGGCCATTTTGGATTGCGACGACCGAGGCGAGCGACAGTGCGGCGAATAGAGAGCGCCAAGCCAGCATCGTCCAGACGTCGAGATCGAGCAGACGCACGAAAAGCCCGGCGGTGCTCCACAGCACGGCCGCCACCGTCACCAGCGCCATGCCGTAGGCGCGGGCCCCTTTTGGATCCATTCGTCGATGTTCCTCGAAGCCACCGCGCGAGCCATGGCGCAAGTGAAGCTAGCACATCCATCCGTCGGCGAGTGAGGTCAGCTCCAATGGCCTGATCCGCGTCAATATGATAGGGCTCCGATGTGGGACAGGCTTTGCCGGGAAAGGCTCTAGCGAATCGAAAATTGGGCGTCGGCCGTGCCGCGAAGCTGCCGTATCGCAACCTTTAATCTCGAGAATTTCGGCGCGCTCGCGCGCGACACTGATTTCTTCGAGCGTCGTCTGACGCGATTGCGCGACAAATTGCAGCGTCTCGATGCCGACATCCTGTGTCTGCAGGAGGTCAATGCCGGGCGTGCCGAGGCGGCGCTGCCGCGCGACTTCTCGGCGCTCGACGCGCTGCTGAGCGGAACGCCTTATGCGGCATTCGAGCGCGTCAGCTCGGTTCGGCCCGGCTCGCGGCAACCCGCGGACGTGCACAACCTGGTCATTCTGAGCCGGTGGGGAGTGGCGACGAGCCGCCAAGTCTTCCACGAGTTCGTGGCGCCGCTCAAGTGGTCGCCTCCGCCTGTCGCGGGGATCGAGCAAGCGGGGCCGATCATGGTGCGGTGGGAGCGTCCCATCCTGCATGCGCGCATCGGATTTTCAGCGGGACGGTCGCTCGACGTCGTCAACCTCCATTTGCGGGCGCCGCGCGCCGCTTTTTTTCCCGGCGCGAAGGCGGCAAGTGGATGGGTTTCGAGCGCCAGCTGGGCGGAAGGTCTATTCCTGGCGGCCCTGAAACGCGACGGCCAGGCGCTCGAGGCCCGCTTGTTCGTCGAAACCCTGTTCGAGGGACGGCCGGAGGCGAGCATATTCGTTTGCGGCGACTTCAATGCCGAAGACCGTGACATGGCCATGCGGATCATCGAGGTCGGTCGTGACGATGTCGAGGAATCAGCGATCGCCGGGCGCGAGCTCGTGGCGATCGAGGCGCGATTGCCGGCCAGCGAGCGATACAGCGTCATCCATCGGGGCCGCCGGCTGCTCCCCGATCATATCCTCGTATCGCAGGAGCTGGCGGGGCATTGCGCGGAGGTCGTCATCGACAATGCCGGCCTCGACGACGAGGCCGTTCCGGTGGAACCGATCATCGGCTCCCTGCATGCGCCGCTCGCGGCGGAATTCCTCCTGCCGGACGCGTGAAAGATCGGCCGTGACGTGCTCATGCCGCGTGCGTGACGAGACCCGCCCAACCCTGGTAGCCGACATAAACGCCGACGAGGATGATCAGGACGCCCGAGAAGTAGGGCGCGCGGTGCGCCAGGGTGGCGAACCACGAGAATCGCCTGGATGCGTGCCGGACGCTCAGAGCCGCCGCTACTCCGACCGCTACCAGCGTTATCGCCAGGCCGATCGAAAAGCAGAGCACGAGCACTGCGCCGAGCGCGAATTGTTTGAGCTGGAGGCAGAGCAGGAGAATCGTGATCGATGCGGGGCACGGGATGAGGCCGCCCGTCAGGCCGAACATGACGATCTGCCCCGTCGTCACGTTTCGGTCGGCGAACTTGCGGCGGATGTCGCTCGCATGCGCGAGCTCATGGGCGTCCTGATAACCACCCGAGGCGACGTCGAGGCCGCGCAACTCCTCGTGCAGGCGATCATGGCCGTGATCGCAATCTTCCACGAAAGAGAGATCGTAATCGTGGGAATGCCCGGCATGGCCAAGGCTGACGCGGGCCATGAACTCATGCGGCTCGGGTATCTCGTCGACGGATTCGAGATACCCCCCGCGATCGGCGAAGGCGAACGCCTGCCGGGCGCCGTCCGGCCGTTCGGTCGTCACCGTCACGTCATTCGCCGCCCAGACACGGCCCTCGGCGCTGCGGATACGCCAGCGCGCCGGCACGCCGTCCTCGAAGACCTCGACGGCGATGACGCCATGGCCGGTATCGATGCGCCGAACGTCTTCACCATGCGCATGGCCGTCGTCGTGATGATGATCATGTCCATGAATAGGCCCGCCCGACGCCGCCAGAGCACGCCGCTGATCTTGCCGAGTGCGCCGCAGCATCCAAAGCGCGATGGCGATGATCAATGCCGCGGAGGCGAGCTGGAAATACGGCTCGAAGCTCTCCGCATCGATACCCTGCCACAGATACATGCCGCCAAGGGCAATGCCCCACACCACGATGGTGTGGGAGATGGTCGCCGCTAGGCCCAACAGCGTCGCCTGGGTGACGGTGCCGCGGATCGCCACGATGAACGCGGCCATCATCGTCTTCGAGTGGCCCGGCTCCAGGCCGTGCAGCGCGCCGAGCAGGATGGCGCTCGGGATGAACAGCCAGGCGTGCGAAGTGCCTTGCCGCAAGAGCTCAGCGAAGGATGGCATCGGTGTCTCACAGGTATTTGGTGATTTCCTTGAATTCGTCGATCGGGCGACGCTGATCGCGTGGCAGCGCCCCGACAGCCTCTTCGAGGCAATTGTCCAGATGATCCTGGATCAGTGTCCTCTTTGCCTGACCGATGGCTTTTTCGACCGCATGAAGCTGCTGGGAGATGTCGAGGCAGGATCGTTCCGTCTCGATCATCTCGATGATGCTCCGCAGATGGCCTTCGGCCCGTTTCAGCCGCTTGACGATCTCGGGATGGGATTGATGACGATGGCTCTGGGACATGCGTTGCTCCTATCCTCCTGGAGGGGATACAACAAGAGGCTGACGCCTCCTTTGCCGTCGGGACGATCGAGGTCCGCTTCCCGCCCATGGCTGCCCGTCGCGCCGCCTTTGTCGATCTTCTGCGGCGAACCGCAGGCCACCCCCGACTTCGCGCATAGGCGCTGACATAACGGCGCTCGATTGCGGCGCGAGGCGCGCTCACCCTCCCTTGGAAACGGAGGGTCGAACGGCCTCGAGGCCGTTCGAGGAGGGATCATCGGGAGAGCCGTCCGCGTGCCTCGACCCCTATCCGGTCCGCTCAGCTCGCGAGATCGATAGCGAGCTCACGCCGCAGAAACGCGATGCCGCGCGGCGTGACGTCGACGATGCGCTGGTCTTCGCGACGGCGCAGATAGCCCTCATCGAACAAGGTGCGTGCGAACGCCGCTCCGAAATGGCCGCCGAGGTGATGGCGCCGCTCCGTCCAGTCGAGGCAGAGCCGCAGCAGCGGGCGTCGGCTCTGCGCCGGGACTGCGGCATCGAGCTTGTTCCTGCGGCACCATTCCAGCCCGGCGGGGCTGAGGCCCGGCCCGTCGACGCCGAAGACCAGCCAGCCTTGCGCCGCCATGCGATCGAACAAGGCCACGCCGAGCCGTCCGGCGAGGTGATCGTAGCAGAAGCGCGCCTGGCATAGCGCCGGGTCGAGACGACGGCGCCTGGGCTGCCGGTCGGCCCAGTTCGAGAGCCCCTCGATCATCTCGGCGACCTCGCCCGAGGCGATGCTGAAGAAGCGATGGCGGCCCTGCTTCTCGACGGCGAGCAGGCCGCCCTCGACGAGCCGCGCCAGATGGGCGCTCGCGGCTTGCGGCGAGGCGCCCGCCAGGAAGGCGAGCTCGCCCGCCGGCCGCCGGCTGCCATCCGCGAGGTGAAGCAGAATGGCGGCGCGCAAGGGATCGCCGATGAGCGCCCCCACCGCCGCGAGCGAGGGCGGCTCGGCTTCGGCCCGCTCCGGCGCCGCTTTGCTTTGCTCCTTCGTCATGGCGAGATGGTTCAGCATGGCGGGATAATCGCAGACAATGTGCGCTGACGCTAAAGAATTGCGTGAAGCAACCGGCGGCTTCGGCGGCGACACTCGGGCGGTCCGAAACCAGAGAGCAAGCCACCATGCCGAGTTCCGCCGCTTCGCTCGCCGCGCCGCATCGCTCGCATCGGGCGGCGAGAGGCCGGCTCTTGTTGATTCTTTCGGCCCTCGCCTTCAGCACCGCCGGCTTCTTCACCCGCGAAGCGCCGGTCGATCTTTGGGCCATGGTGTTCTGGCGCAACCTGTTCGGCAGCGCCGCGCTTGTGCCGCTCATCCTCGCTTCGAAGGGCGGCGCGTCCTGGCGCTCCATCCTGCTCCTCGGGCGATGGGGATGGGCGACGATCGCCGCATCGTCCTTCGCCACCATCTGCTTCCTCGCCGCATTGGCACGCACTTCGGTCGCCAATGTCTCGATCATCTATGCGACCGCGCCCCTCATGACCGCGCTCATCGCCTGGCTCTGGCTGCGCGAGAAGGCGACGCGCAGAACGATTGGCGCCGCCGTCCTGGCGCTGTTCGGCGTCGCCGTCACGGCCTCCGGCTCGCTCGGCGGCGGCACGCTCTCCGGCGATGGGCTGGCGCTGCTGATGGCAATTTCCCTGTCGCTCATGACGGTCATCGCCCGCCGCCATGCGCGACTGCCCCCATTGCCGACGGCGTGCATCGCCTCCCTCGTCGCGGCATCGGCCGTCCTGCCGCTCGGTTGGGTTTCGAGCGCGAGCTTCGTCGTTACCTGGCAGGCGGCGGCCTGGCTCGCGGGCTTCGGCATCATGACCATGGCGGTCGCGCTGCCATGCTATCTCTCGGGCGCCGCGCAGGTTCCCGCCGGGCAGGCCATGTTGATCAGCGCATCGGAAATGCCGCTCGCACCGCTTTGGGTATGGCTCGCCTTTGCCGAGACCCCGTCGAGCGCCTCGCTGATCGGAGGCGGCGTCGTCGCGCTGGCCATCATCTTCGAGCTTTGCGGGTCGGCTTGAATTATGACTTCACTATAGCATGGGAGATTCAAGAACGGGCTGGATGAATCGTCGAGAATTAGTCGGCGATCCCGACGCTCTGCTCGCGCCTGACAGCGTTGCCGGCCGCTCACGCCTTTCCATACGGGCGCGGTATCGGACCGGTAGCGAGTGGGTATTTCCGTTGAACTGCGGAATATGCAAACTGGCGATGACTGCGGGTTCCGGCATCGGTTGAAGCTCGAGATGAAATCCTGAGAAGCAAGAATGAAAAAAACCATGCATGTCGTGGGTGCCGGCGCGTCGGCTGCGAAGGATGAGGGCCGAGGCGGCAGCTTGGGCGTCGGCCAGATCGTGCTCGTTCTCCAAGGAGGAGGGGCTCTGGGCGCCTACCAGGCCGGCGTCTACCAAGCGATGCATGAGGCAGGTGTCGAGCCCGACTGGGTGATCGGCACTTCGATCGGCGCGATCAATGCGAGCCTGATCGCGGGCAACACACCAGGGACCAGGCTTGCGAAGCTGAGGCAATTCTGGACCAGGGTGGAGCATGGACCTTGGATCGAAGCCATCGCCCGCCTGCCGTTGCTCGGCGCGGTCATGCGGAATTGGTCGACTTTCGCAGGGGGGATCAGCGGCTTCTTCGAGCCGAACCACCTCGCATTCCTCGGCCCGATGGTGCCTCTGACCGCCGAGACCGCAGGCTATTACTCGACGCGTTCGCTGGAAGCGACACTCGATGACCTCATCGACTTCTCGCTCGTCGAGAGATGTGCGCCTCGCTTGACGGTCGGGGCGGCAAATGTACGAACCAGCGAAATGCGATATTTCGACAGTCGGGATATCAAGATCACGGCGAAGCATGTCTTGGCGTCCGGCGCCTTGCCACCGGCCTTTCCGGCAGTGCGGGTCGACGGCGAGCTTTATTGGGATGGGGGCATCCTCTCGAACACGCCCGTCGAGACCGTCTTCGACGACAATCCGCGGCGCGATTCCATCGTCTTCGCGGTCCATATCTGGAATCCGCAAGGCTCGGAGCCCGAGAACATCTGGCAGGTGATGAATCGCCACAAGGACATTCAGTATTCGAGCCGGGCCATCAGCCACATAACGCGGCAGCGCCAGATCCATCGCTTGCGCCACATCATCGCCGAGCTTGCCGAGCGCCTCCCGGAGCAGGATCGCAAGAGCGAGGCGGTGCGCGAAATGGCGAGCTATGGGTGCCTGACCCGAATGCATGTGGTGCGCCTTTTGGCTCCGGGCCTCGAAGGAGACGATCACACCAAGGATATCGACTTCAGCCATAGCGGCATTTGCGCCCGATGGGATGCGGGGTATCAGGACACGCGGCAAGCGCTCGAGCAAATGCCGTGGAAAGCGGAATTCGACCCGCTCGAAGGGTTCATTCTGCACGAATTCAGACGCAAGCCGGTGCTGACCACCGAAGTCCGAGCAACAAATCGCTGATCACAGGCCAGTTTGCGGGATCGGAGGGGTTTTTGTCTGCCGGCCTCGATCGTCCACGAGGGTCCGCACAGCCAGCGCCTGACCATTCATCCAAGTCGCCCGCATCGCCTCATGGATAAGCGCGCCGACCGCGGGCGAGTGCGGCCGTCCCCTGACGGTCACCAGGCTGACCTCTCGCCAAAATTCGGGCTCGACCAATGGGCGGCTCACGACGCCAGGGTGGTTGGCGCATCGCTGAGGCATGAACGAGTAGCCCATGCCGGTAGCGGCCATGGCGAGGATCCAATCGTCGCGGTCGCTCTTATAGACCGTCTCGCCGTCGACGCCGAGCTCTTCGAACACCTTTCCCGCCGCCTCGCCGAATTCACAATTCACGCGCTCGAGATAAGCTTCGTTGTTGAGATCGATCACGCGCACGGCGTCGAGCTTCGCCAGTTGATGGCTCGGGCTGACTACGATCATGAACTGCTCGCGAAATAGCGGCAGATAATGCAAGCGCGGGTCACGCGTCTTCTCGGGAATGCAATAGATCGCGACCTCCAACTCGCCGCGCAGGAGATCTTCGTCCAAGCTTGCGGCGTTCGCATCGACAATGTCCAAGTGGACGCCAGGATGGCGCTTACGCACGCCGGTGACGAGCTGGATCAACTCGGTTGGCGCAATCGTGCACATGATGCCGAGCTTCAAAGTGACCTGGTTCAGGCTCATGAAGCCGCGCGCGCGTTCCCCGGCGATCGAGGCCTGTTCGTAGATCTGGTCGAGATGAGGCCGCACGACACGTCCGAGCTCGGACAAATGTGTATTCGTTCGCTCCCGGTGGAAGAGGCGACCTCCAAATTCCTCTTCCAAGAGCCGGATGGAGCGCGTCAGCGAAGGTTGCGAGACGTTGCAGCGCTCGGCCGCGCGGGTGAAGTTCAATTCCTCGCACAATGCGCGGAAGTAGCGGACCTGATGCATTTCCAAGGGAACATCTCCGCTGATGCAGAACGATTGGCCTTCGTCGGGGCGGATGCCGACTTCGCAGGGCACCCTTTGCGGAATGCGCTTTTCCGGAGCCCGAGGTCCGATGTCGACGAACATTGCCCTTAGCTACCGATTGCCGCAAGCGCCTCGCCAGCACCGAGCGGTGACGGCACCGCGGGCGCGATCCGCTTGAAGCATCAGAGGCTGGAGGCATCGCGGGCGGGGAGCACCAAGCGCGCGCCAAGTAGCGCCGCGGCAGCGAGCGAGAGGCCGATGCCAGCGACGCAGGCTCGCCAAGCCCCATGCGTCGAAGACCTGGCCGAGTACGACGCTGCCGACGAGCCCACCGAAGAAATAGCTCGCCAGGTACATGCCGCTCGCCGCGCCTCGATCGCTTACGGCTGCGCGCCCGACGAACCCCGTGGCGACCGCCTGCGCGAAAAAGGTCCCGACGCCGACGAGCGTCATGCCGCAGATCACGGCCGGGAGATGTGGCGATAGCAGCAACGGAAGACCGGCGCCCGCGACCGCCAAGGCGCCCCAGAAAGGGATGCGCGTTCCGAATCGGGCAACGAAGCCGCCGGCGACGAGTGTCGTGAAGATGGACGGCAGGAACACGAAGTATACTAAGCCGAGTGTCATCATCCCGAGGCGAAGCGGCGGCCGCACCAGGATAAAATTGACATAGGTGAAGGTGCCGATGAAAGCAAAGAGGATGCAGAAGCCGATCGCAAAGCTGGCCCGCAGCGAAGGGCTGCGCAGATGCGTCGCGAATACGCCAAGCGCCGATTGCCGCATCGAGGCGACATTCCGCATCCTCGGCACGCGATCGACCGTGAAGTAGACGAGGAGGGCGCCGGCAAGGTTGAGTATGGCGAAGATCAGGAAATTCGTCGCGAGCCCGAAACGATCGGCAACGGCAGCTGAAATCAAGCGCCCGACGAGGTTGGAAGCGACATTGCCGGTTATATAGGCGGCGAAGGCCGCCCCCGCATCACGGGCGTCGCAATGCTCGCCGAGATGCGCGAGCGTCAAGGTGAAGGCGGTAGCCATGAGCAGGCCCTGGCAGATTCGAAGCGCGGTAAAAGTCGCGAGATCGGGCGCGATGGCGAGCAGCCCGGTCGGAATGGCGAGCAGCGTCAGGCTCGCCATTATGCCTCGCCTCCTGTCGAGCCGCTGGCTGAGGAAGGCGACCGCAAGGCTCGCGATCGCCATCCCGACCGTGCTCGCATTGACGGCAACGCCCATGGCGGCGGGCGTTACCCGGTAGGTGCTTGCGAGCATCGGGAGGACAGCTTGCGTCGCGAACAGGTCGACGACGGTCAGGAACGCGGTCGTGCCGATGACGAAGGCTCGCAGGATCGCAGCTTTAGGGCCGAGCTCCGGCGTGAAAGGCGCTGCCGCGCGAATACCCCGCGCCGTCGGCGGCATGGAACGCCAGCATCACATACTCATCACATATTATGATCGCTCGCGTCGTGCAGAATGTCGGCCGAGAATAGGACGACGGTCTTCCTGCCGGCATTCTTCCACCAATGCGAGGTGAGGTGCGTTTCGGCCGTCACCTCGCCGGTCTTATGCAGGATGGGAACCGCGCAGTTGCTGGCGTATTCGGTGACCTCGCCCTGCAGGATATAGATGATTGCCGGACGGTCACCGTGGCTGTGCCAGGGAACGACCCCGCCGGGCTGGATGACCAGCTTGCGCAGGCGAAGCATGCGCCCTGTCATCTGCGCCGGCTCCTTGGCGAGGTCGATGGCGGCGAGCACCGTATCGGTGACGCCGCTGGCCGGGATCGAGACTGGTTTCGTGGCGTCGGTTACCACCTTATCCGCGGGACACTGACCCGCTCGTGCCGCCGTCGCGGCAGTCAGCGCCGCGCCAACGAATGCAAGGCGAATGACGAGACTCTTGCGGACGCCCGCCTCACGATTGCGGCATGCCATATCCGTTATCCTTCAGTTACGTTTCGGTCGACAATTCGATCGCGGCGATGCGCTCGAAGATCGGCGAATTGGACGCGCGAAGGAAGTGCCCCATGGCTTCTGAATCGATAGCGCAAAGCTATGGGCAACAGCGATCTGCAATACTCGCGCCGTCCAGATAAGGCATTTCGGAACCTTGAACTTCGAACTACGCACAAAATCGCTAGACCAACAGCCTGATGGGTCGATTCTCAAGAATTCCAGGAACGTTGACATGCGAGTCCGGCCCATAGTTCAATGTCAGTCGCCAAACAAATAATGGGCGGCGGCGAGTGATATATGTCATCGAGTTAATTCGACCGACCGCTGAAATCGGCAAGCCGACGGTCCTCGAATCCGTCAGGTTCGCAAGCCCCACCCTTGAGGCCGTCGTGAATCACGCAAGAGAGCTGTTGACGACACGCGGACCTCTGATGCACGCAAAGCAGGTTCGCGTTCGCGATACTTTCGGAAAGGCCCTCTTTACGTTGGATGCGGCGTAGCTCCGCGTGAATGCAGCGCTGGCGGTGACGCATCTCCATAGCCTTCACCTATGGAAACGGCAGCCAACGGATATTTTCGGCGGGCGGAGGTTCCTTCCATCATGGCTCGGCTTTGAGACAGGCGAAAGAGTCATCTCTCAGGAGGACCAGATGCAGGCCGAGACGAAGATAGCGCAGGACGCTTCCGCGGCGCCGCATCGCATGCTTTCCGGAAAGGCCGCGATCGTCACCGGATCGACGAGCGGCATCGGGCTCGGCATTGCGCGCGCGCTGGCGTCGCGAGGCGCTTCCCTGGTCGTCAACGGGCTTGGCCGGCCGGCGGGGATCACCGACACCGTCATGGCGCTGAAATCGGAGTTCGGGGTGGACGTGATCTATTCCGATGCCGACATGTCGCAGCGCGACAGTATCGCATCGATGATCGCCAAGACGCTGGGCGAGTTCGGCCGGCTCGATATCCTGGTGAACAATGCCGGCATCCAGCATGTGAGCCCGATCGAGCAATTCCCGCCCGAGATGTGGGATGCGATCATCGCCATCGACCTCTCCTCGGCCTTCCACACGATCAGGCTGGCGCTGCCGGCAATGCGCAAGCAGATGGGCGGGCGCATCATCAACATCGCCTCGGCGCATGGCCTGGTCGGCTCGCCCTTCAAGGCTGCCTATGTGGCCGCAAAGCACGGCATCCTCGGCTTGACCAAGGTGGTGGCGCTCGAGACCGCCGAAGAGGGCATCACCTGCAATGCCATCTGCCCCGGCTATGTCTGGACGCCCCTCGTCCAAGCGCAGATCGAGGGCCAGGCGAAGTCGCACGGCATCTCGCGCGAGAAGGTGATCCGCGATGTTCTTTTGGCGCAGCAGCCCAACAAGCGCTTCGCGACGGTCGAGGAAATCGGGGCGCTCGCCCTCTTCCTCACCTCGGATGCGGCGGCTTCGATCACCGGCGCGGCGCTGCCGGTCGATGGCGCCTGGACGGCACACTGAAGACCGCTCGCTCCGGCCTGCAATCTGCGGCCGGCGATCAACATCCTCGGCGTCGCAGCCATGATGGCGGCCGTCCAGGGTCTCCAAGCCCATACCTTCTCACGCCATACCTTCTCGCGTCACGTCTTCTCGCCTCATGTCCTCTCAGCTCCTGTGAACTCCATTGCGCTTTGTGGAACGGCCGATGATAATGCATCGGCCCAACCTCTTCGGAGAGGACGGCCCATCGCGTCAGGCCGGGCGAAGGCCAGATCAGCGGCCAGTAGGCCGTCGACAGCGCCAAGCGCACGACATGGCCGGGGGCGAAGGCATGTCCGCAATCATTGAGCTTGAGGCGGACCCTGTAGAATGTGCCAGGCGTCAACGCGTTCGGCTCGGCAGGCTGTCCCGATGCGCGATCAGGAGGTCGAGCGCCGTGGTGCGGGTCATGCGGCCTTCGGCAATCTTGGTGACCGGCGCCGGGCTGCCGCCGAGCGGCGGCTCGAAGCCTAGCGCCTCGCCGCGCCCATCGGGCGGCCGTACCGGCAGAGCGAGCTTGCCCGGTAGGCCCAGCGTCAAGGTCGCGGCTTCGGCGGCCTGTTCGGCGAAGGCGCGCTGCGCTTCGACGAGATCGACATGACGGTCTCCCATGACCTCAGGCGCGAGCTGACGATCGGCGCCGACGATCCGCTGACCGCCCGCTACCACCTCACCCAGAGCTACGAGCTTGGGCGCAAGGGCTGGCTGATCCGCATCGAGACCCGCTCTTCGATGCAGGCGACCGCGACCGACTTCATCCTGCGTGGGAGCCTTCGCGCTTACGAGAACGGGACGCCCCTCGCGACCTGTTGTGAGCCGCGGCCGCGGCGGCCAAGAACTAGGCCGCAGCCGAGCTACGCCGCAAGGGCGGCGCGGCGCGGGCGAAGGCTATGAGCCCTGAGAGGCGAGCGGAGATCGCCAGAAATGCCGCTACAAGGCGTTGGAAAACCAAATGAAAATAGAATCTGTATATGTTTTGTTGATTTTGCAAATGATCTTGCGTAGGGTGATTCGAGCCTAAAATGCGGAGATCGGGATGCCCGACAAAGACAAGGTTCGATCCGTCCTGGAGCCGTATCACCCCAGAATTCGGAGCGTCGTTGAACGGGCGTGGGCGGAGTGGCGAGCCGTTTCCGCCTTTCGAACGAAGAGCAAATTCTCGCCGCTGATGTATCCGAGAACGGTTGCCAACTACGTATTCGATGCGATCGCGCGCTATGCGATTGCCGAGTTCGCCAGTGACGATCGCGTTCACGTCAGGGTCGAGCCGCAGACCGTGAAATTCTTCTTCGGCGGATCGGTTCTTGGGCGCTTCAAGAAGGGCGACGAGAACAAGCTTGGCAGCAATATCGAGACGCAGGCGGTGATTGCATTCATCGAAGCAGATGGCGTTCTCCCCGGCCTCCCATCGGAGACGGCCAAGGTCGAATTCATTTGGCTGCCCAATGAGATTCAGACGCAGATCGACAAGGTTCTTGTTGTCGCCAGAGACGGCGATCATCTCGAATGGGAATACGAGATAGAGCCCGCGAGCGGAGCCGAGATTATTCCGCTGCCGACGCAGCCGCGGCCGCCAACGCTCCCTCCCGATGGGCATGTTTTCATCAAGCCGAAGGTCACCGAACCGAAGAAAACCGAGAACGAATAATCAATGTCTACAGTCGGAGATATGCTGCGCCTCGCGCGGCAGCGACTGGGATTCACCCAAAAGGTGGCGTCGGATCGGCTTGGCATCGTGCAGCCCGTTCTCTCCCGATTCGAGAATGGCATGGCCGCGCCTGATGAAGCTGTCTTGTTGAAGGCGGCGCAAGTCTACGGCGTTCCCCGGGCGTTTTTCGATATTCGCGATCCGGTCTTTGGCCCACCCGTGAGTGTGCATCCGATGACGAGGGGAGCTTCCGATGTCACGGCCCGTGATCTCGATATGGTGACTGCGGAATTGAACATCCGCCTCATGCACTTGCGGCAATTTCTGCAAGGTGTGGATTTCGCGCCGCCGGCACATCTTCCAGTTCTTGACGTCGAGCAATTCGGCAGCCCAGAGAAGATCGCCGCGACGGTGCGGGCCCATTGGGGAATTTCCTCTGGACCAATTAAGAATCTCGTTCATTGGATTGAACGATCGGGCGTGATCGTCGGGTTTTCAAGATTTAATGGCGCCTCTATCAGCGGAGTTACTTTCCGTGCTCCAGGAAAGCCGCCAATTATTTTAATAAATACCTTACATCCAGCGGATAGAATGAGGTATACTCTAGCGCATGAGCTCGGGCATCTCGTTATGCATAGATTTCCCACGGCCAACATGGAGTCCGAAGCTAACGAATTCGCATCCGCCCTACTAATGCCGGTGGCTGAAATCCGAGCGAGCTTCATCGGCAGACGGGTCACTCTTGAACTGCTTGCCGCTTTGAAACCAGAATGGAGAGTTGCGATGCAGGCGTTGTTGATGCGCGCATCGTCTCTCGGTTTTTTGACCGCAAACCAAAGTCGCTATCTGTGGCAGCAAATAAGCTCGCGCGGATGGCGTCTTCGGGAGCCCGTTGAATTGGACTTCGAGCCTGAGGCGCCGACAGTCCTCAACGCCATCATCAACGCTCACCTTATCGATCTTGGATACTCCGTCGGCCAACTGACGGCATTGGTTCGTATGCACGAAGGTGAATTTGCCGAGATGTATGGAGGCTTTGCAGCTCCCTTGCCCAACAAGCCTCGCCTTCGCATCGTTAATTGAAAATATGGTCGATTGAGGATATCGTGACGCTGATCGACAAAGCCGAAGTTGTGGCTGTCACCGGTTCCTGCCCGCGTTTGTTCGTCTACCATTCGGAACTGCCGGCGAGATCCGAGGCACGCGGCATTTTCGTGACGATGGAACGGCGGCTCCTCAAGGCGATCATGCTGCCTGCGATGCTGGCGAGCTGGGCCTTTGGCCTCTGGATCGCGACGCTGCTCGGAGGGGGTGCGAATTCCGTGCAACCCAGTTTGCCGATCTTTGACAAGTCAATCGGAAAGATTGCCGACGCCACTCGGGACGCGTCTATGTCCATGTTGCATCGCAACATGGTGCGGGGCGCTCAGCCCCCGTGAAAGCCCGCTCGAACTGTATTTCATCTGATATTAACAGTAGGTGCGCCGCAACATGAGCGGGCGGTCGACGGCCGATGAAGGCGTGCCATCAGTTTGGGGGGCGCCGGTAAGGTTGCGACCGAAGCGGGCCCGCCGCCATGCCTTCGCCCGCCCGTCATAAGGTGGCTCGGTCCCGTTCGCCGCTCGACAGGCGCCGCGGCCCCCGCTAGGTACGATGGGGCGACAAAGCCGGCGTCGGCGGCGGAAGGAACGAAGCGATGAGCGTGACGGTCGCGAATTACCTGATGGAGACGATCCGCACGATTCCGGACTATCCCAAGCCCGGGATCATGTTCCGCGACATCACCACGCTGCTCGGCAATGCGCGCGCCTTCCGCCGTGCCGTCGACGAGCTGGTGCAGCCCTTCGCCGGCGCCAAGATCGACAAGGTCGCCGGCATCGAGGCCCGCGGCTTCATCCTGGGCGGGGCCGTGGCCCATCAGCTCTCCGCCGGCTTCGTGCCGATCCGCAAGAAGGGCAAGCTGCCCCATGAGACCGTGCGCGTCGCCTATTCGCTCGAATACGGTCTCGACGAGATGGAGATCCACAAGGACGGCGTCGCGCAGGGCGAGAAGGTGATGCTGGTCGACGATCTGATCGCGACCGGCGGCACGGCCGAAGGCGCCGTGAGGCTCCTCAAGCAGATCGGCGCGGACGTGGTCGGCGCCTGCTTCATCATCGACCTGCCCGATCTCGGCGGCGCGGCGAAGATCAGAAAGCTCGGCGTGCCGGTGCAGACGCTGATGGAGTTCGCCGGGCATTGATGCGCGCGCAGTGGCTCTCGGTGTTGCGGCGCCGACGCCCCACCTCTCCCACAAGGGAGAGGTGAAGGGAGCGTCTTCCTCCTCCCGCGAGCTCGCGTCGCTCCGCGAGCTCTATCGCCTCACCCCTGCGACTGCCCAAGGAAGAAGGCGAGATCGTCGGTCCGATGATCGATGAAACTCGCGAGCGCGCCTTCGCCCTCGAAGGGGTCGCGAGGCGCGCTCTCCGCGTTCGGCACGACGAGCACCGTCGTCATGCCGAGCCGGTGCGGCACCTCGAGGTTGCGCGCGATATCCTCGAACATGGCCGCCCGCGACGGGTCGACGCCGAAGCGCTCGAGGAAGCGAAAATAAGTGCGCTCATCGGGCTTGGCGATGAAGTCGCCGGCCGCGATATCGAACACCCCGTCGAAGAGATGGTCGATCTTCAGATGCGCGGTGGTCTTCATCGCATGCCCATGCGACCCGGATGTCAGAATGTAGCGTCGACCCGGCAGCTTGGAGATCGCCCCCGCGAGAGCTTCGTCGGCGGCCAGCGCCGAGCGGTCGATGTCATGGGCGAAGTCGAGGAAGAGTTCGGGATCGAGGTCCTGCTCGATCATCAGGCCGCGCAAGGTGGTGCCGTAGCGCTGGTAGTAATATTTCTGCAGCGCCCGGGCCGAGAGACCGTCGACGCCGAACAAGCCGGCGATGAAGGCCGTGATGCGCGCATCGATCTGTGGCCAGACCGGGCTTCCGGCCGGGTAGAGCGTGTTGTCGAGATCGAAGATCCAGCTCTCGACATGGCCGAAGCCGCGCCCGCGACTTGTATCCTCGGGCGCTCTCGGCGAGGAGGGCACTCCGCCCTCGCCCGGCAAAGTCGGTGCCGCGGGCTCGGTCGGGGATTGGCGCTCGGTCAAGGATTGGCGCTCTTGCGGCAGGCCGTGTCCACGATCTCGAAGGCCTGTGCGAAACCGCCGAGGTCATAGCTCCTCGTCATCGCGCCGGCGGTGATCTTCATCGTCCGCGATTTGGCGATGGCCGAGAGCATGGCGTCGATATCGGTCTTCTTCTCGTCACGCAGCACGGCCTGATCGTCGACCAAAACCTTTTGCATCTCGAACTCGGAGGGCGTTTCGTCGAAATCGTAGCGAACCTTGAGCCGCAGAGGCTCCTCCACGGTCAAGGCGGGCTCCCTGGTCACCAGCGAGACATAGAGGGAGGTTTTCGCGGTCGCGCACATGATGAGGAAGAAGTCGCTCTCCGTCTCCTTGGCGGCGACCGCCATCATCTCGATCCGCTTGCCGGCAGGCGTTGTCTTCTTGGCGCGGTTCCAGGCGCCGATGCGGCGATAGCCCACATAGTCGTCGGCGCGGGCCGGCGAGCCATGCGCCGCGAGGAGGGCGAGGCAGGCCAAGAGATGACGGAACAGACGATGGAGCTTCGGCAACGACATCGTGGCCTTCTCTCAAAGGATGTGTTCATGGAAGATCATAGCCGCAGAGCAAGCGCAATCCTATCGCGGCGCGCCGCGGCGTCGGATCCCGTCCATTCACGGCTCGCGAAGCATAGGCGCGGTGGCAAAGCGACCCGCAATGGCGGGGGGCCATTGCGGGTCAAGTCGGCACCTGCGGGCGCCTGGAGGGGCCGGTCGCCCCGGTCAGGTGTGTCGGTATTACGCTTCAGCTTGCCGTTGGTTTCATACGCAATCGCGGTTATTTGCGGCGGGCCTGGAGGGGCTTGGACAATCTCCATTCGCTGCCGCGCTTGACAGCTCGACCTTCCGGCGCATTTGCTGCCGCCCGCAAGCGCCGTGGCAAGGGTCGGCTCGGCGGCAATTGTCGAGGCATTCATGTCCACCAGCGGCGGCGCCATCTACCCCGATCTCGAGAGCAAGACGGTACTGGTCACCGGCGGCGGCAGCGGCATCGGCGAAGCGATCGTGCGCGCCTTCGCCAGGCAGAAATCCAAGATCGGCTTCATCGACATCAACGCCGAGGCCTCGCGCAAGGTCGCAAGCGAGCTGCAGGGGGCGGGCGCGGCGGTGCATTTCGAGCATTGCGACCTGACCGATATCGCGGCGCTGCGCGGAAGCGTCGAGCGCATCCGCCAGACGCATGGTCCGATCTCGATCCTCGTGAATAATGCCGCCCATGACGAGCGCCACAAGACCGAGGAGGTGACGGTCGAATATTGGGACAACCGCATCGCGGTCAATCTGCGCCATCAGTTCTTCGCCGCGCAGGCCGTGCTCCCCGACATGAAGGCCAATGGCGGCGGGGCGATCGTCAATTTCGGCTCGACCTCATGGATGGTGGGGCAGGGCGGCATGGCGGCCTATACGGCGGCAAAATCCGCCATTCTCGGGCTCACGCGGTCGCTGGCCCGCGATTACGGAGCCTTCAACATCCGGGTCAACGCCATCGCGCCGGGCTGGATCATGACGCAGCGCCAGATGGATCTGTGGCTGACGCCCGAGGCCGAGAAGGAGCTGATGCAGCGCCAGTGCCTGAAGCGCAAGCTCTACCCGCCCGAGATCGCCAAGGTCGTCCTGTTCCTGGCCTCGGAGGAAGCGGGCGCCTGCACCAACCAGCACTATGTCGTCGACGGCGGTTGGGTTTAGAAGCATTTTCAAGCGAAGCGGGCACCGGTTCGCGTGAAGAAAATGCGTGAAAGCAAGGAACTAGTGCAGCGAATCCGAAATTCGCATCACATTGGAGCAACGCGCGGGGCGAATTTCGGATTCAAAAGCTGCACTAGCAAGTTATTGTTTCTAGTGTGGTTTTCGAATTTGAAGTTCCTACCGCGCGCATGCCATCCATGT